>JBBSWQ010000043.1:0-1064 GCA_038046225.1 archaeon | reverse complement strand
CGGCCCTGTTCTCCATGGATGCGGTTGGAGGAATCGCGGACGTGTCGGATTACACTGTCACGGGATCCGGGAGCGAATTCGCAATGGGGGTATTGGACTCATCCTACAACCCATCCATGAAAAAAGAAGAGGCCATGCACCTCGCCGTCAAAGCCATCTCCGCCTCCAAGAAACGCGACGTCATGTCGGGCGGTAACAGCATCACTATGATGATTATTGATTCCAGTGGAATCCAAGAAGTATCGAAGAAAGAAGTGGAAAAGCTCATCGCGGCGATGTGAAACGCACGTCTCCGCCGACAACGAAGCTCATTTTCCCACTCCTCTCTTCCTCATGATTATCCGCCCCCCACCGCTCCCAAAAGGGAACGAAGGGGGACGAATGATGGAACGCCTCGTGCGTTCCCAATTCCCATTCGACTAAAAAAAAGAGAGAAAAATCACCGTATGCACAAACCCCCCGTATTGGATGAAACCACCGGAAGACCGGTCAAGGCGACCCCTGCCGCCCCCCGCATGGACATGGCGGAATTGGAAAAATACGTGTGGGAAAAGATTCCCAAGACCGCCCAAGTATCCAAAGTGGATTTTGAGGGGCCGGAAATCATCCTCTACACCAAGAATCCCAAGGCCTTCTTCGCTTCCCCCGAGAACGTGGTGGCGAAAATAGCCTTCGAACTCAAGAAGAAAATATCCGTGCGCTGCGACAAGAGCCTGCTCACCGACCCCTCCACGGCCAAGAAACAGATCGAAGGGATGATTCCTACCGAGGCAGGAGTGAAAAACATCACGTTCGTGGACGCGTTCCACCAGGTCGTCATCGAGGCCGACAAACCCGGGCTCGTAATAGGGAAAGGGGGAGAGACGAGTAAGGGAATCGTCATGCAAACGGGATGGACCCCCAAAATAGTGCGCGCCCCTACCTCGGACAGCGAATTCCTGCAGGGAATCCGATACCATCTTAGTAAACACGCGGCGGAACGGAAGAAACTCCTCCAAGAGACCGCGCAACGGATCTACCGAAAATCATCCTCCAAACACGATTGGGTGCGGCTCACGGGACTC
>JBBSWQ010000042.1:3723-6820 GCA_038046225.1 archaeon | reverse complement strand
AAAGGAAGTGCCAGCGCTACGATTATCGAACTGAAAAAAATGAACAAGGAAATATGGATGATTACGGGAGACAATGAGCGCACGGCAAAGGCCATCGCCTCCCAAGCGGGAATCGTTCACGTTTTTGCGCACGTCCTGCCTGAACAGAAAGCCGAATACGTAAAAAAACTCCAATCCAACGGAAAAAAAGTCGCATTCGTGGGGGATGGGATTAATGATGCGCCCGCACTGGCGCAGGCGGATTTGGGAATCGCCATGGGAAGCGGCACGGACATCGCCATCGAGGCGGGAGACATCGTGCTCATGAAGGGAAACCCCTTTGATGTGGTGAATGCCCTCCACCTGGGAAAAGCCACGATGGGGAAGATACGACAAGGAATGTTCTGGGCGCTCGTGTATAACGTATTAGGCATTCCCATCGCGGCGGGAATCCTCTATCCTTTTACGGGGTGGCTGCTTTCTCCTATTATTGCAGGTGGGGCCATGGCCCTGAGCAGCGTGTCCGTGGTGACGAATGCATTATTGCTGCGAGGAATAAAATGGAAAAAAGCGGAGGAGAAAAAATGAAACACGAAAACGGAATGAAACTACACGTTCCTGCATTTGGAATTGCGGGCGGAATCCTTGGCCTCGCCATGGGTTTCCTCATGGGAAGCGGTGCGTCCATGATGGGCCCCGGATTCACGGGATACGGAATGATGGGCGGATTCGGAGGAGGAGGATTTATTGGCGTGGGAATGGGAGTCTTCATCGGAATACTCACCGGAATATTCGCCGCGCTCTACAATTGGCTGAGCGAACGAATGGGTTAAGCTGGAATCCACTTACTAGGTGAAAAAAAAGAAAGCCGCTCCTTAACATCCGCTGTCGGGGGGAGGAGTCCCATTCCCAGCCGTGGAAGGAGTGCCATCATCCCCGTTCCAATCGATGTCCTCGCAAGGAGTGCATACGCATTGGCACCCGGTTCCGCATTGGGGCGTCGTTGCTTCATCTTCGCATTCAATCTTTCCACTGCACGCCGAGCTTTGCTGTCCGGGAGACCCCCCATCGCATTGCTCCCCCGCGCTCGCATCCACGTTGCCCCCATCTCCCTCGCCATCTTTACCAATGGGAAAACCTAAATCATTCACGCGCTGGGGATCGCTCATTCCACAGACGAGACCCCAAGGACCGCCGCCCCCGCCCTGGCCACTGGGAGTGGTGGGATAACCGGGCAGCGAATAATCGCCAGGAGGGTATCCCGAATCCGTCTCGAACGATTCGGTGCAGCTCGATCCGCTGATGAGACATTGGGAAATATCGAAACCCGTACAGTCATCACGACATGACACAGGCGCAGAGCACTCGGGAAAAAATTGAGGAGGAGATGAGGAAGTGGGATCCAGGAAATCCGCACACGTGAGGGGAAAAAGGAAAAATCCATCGAACACCTCATTCACGGACGAACCATCACACACCTCATATTGTCCAAGTGAATTGGGGGATTGCGCCACATTATCCCCGCAGAATGTCCCCGGAGAAAAAGGAGTGCAGGTGCATGAATCATTGCAGAAGCCGGGACAGAGGGAATCCTGATCCCCGTCGCAGGACTCGCTTCCTTCCCGATGACCATTCCCGCAGAGAGGGATGGAGGGAAGCGCGACCCAATCCCCCACGCGCGTGCACACGGCCGTGGCAGTGACACTTTGTCCGGTAGGGAGGGCGGAATTATAGCATTCCCACCCCTGATGGTCCGAGGTGACCCCGATGACATTCCACCGAGTTGGGGAGAGGGAGGCGGTGGCGCAATAACCGGATGTCGCATAGTATCCCACATCACACGCGGTTGCGCAATAGGAAGTCGTGCACGTGGCGGATTTGACCTGCTGAATAAGAGCCAATTCATCCGAGGAATGGCCCAACAAAAAGGGGATTCCCCCCGCGTAGGCGAAGACGAAGGCACCCAAAACAAGGAGGAGACCCACGAGGAGGAGACGAGGCGTAATCACCCGCACGGATGAGGAAGAGGGAGAAGGAGGAGAATGTTTCATCTACCCCACCTTGGAACACCAGGCCGTCGCACGATACGCCGTCCCTACAAAGTGAGCGCCATCCCAGCAATTCCACGCACTCGAATCCGCGGCGATACCCATGACATTCCATTGGTATCCTTCATTGCTGAAACAGCTCCCCCCAATGGCCTGGTAACCCGGACCCAAACTGGAACAGGAGGCGACGCAGGGATCGAGGAACGGGGCATTCGTGCAATCCGCTTCGACTTTTTGAAAACCAAACGCAATCTCATCGGAGGTGTGACCCAACACATTGGGAGGAAGACCACTGCTGTACGCCGTGACCCCGGCCCCTAATACGAGCAAGAGAAAAAGAACGAGCTGGGCCCAAGAAGGGATGCGGGAGGGAGATGCGTGCGTCATGCATGGGGAAAGACGCCCGAGTATATAAATATTCAAATGACGGGAAACCAAAACAAGGAAGAAAAAAAAAATCAGTGAAGATCCCGGAGGAACCGGAGCAATTGGCCCCGGCGCAGGAACACGGTGACGGCCTTCCACCCATGAAGGGAGGCCGCCCAGGAGTTGAACCACAAATCATCCGCGAACACGATATGATCGGGACGCGCCTTCACCCTTTTTTGGAGAGAAACGAACGCATCCGGGAAGGGTTTCATCAAACCGGTTTCGCAGGAGAGGGAGACCTCATCGAACAGCGCGAAGTGCTTCTTGGCCCGATGATACTCCGCTTGGGCCGAATTCATATCGGAAAGAATCGCCAACTTCCACCCATTTGCCTTCAACCGTTTCAACTCACCAAAAATACGAGGATCGATCACGCCCCGCCGCGCATACCGGGACATGATGAGGCGATTAAATTCAGAAGCAGATAGTTTCCGCTGAAAGACCCGCTCATAGAACGACCGCCCGGAAAGGGAGCCGGTCTGAACCGCGTAGAGGGAGCGGAACCACCTGAAATAGAGGCCGAGCAAGGAGGAATGGGTGTCTTTCGCGGCCTGGTTGAGGATCCATTTCTCGGAGGAGGGAATCAATACCCCGTGCACGTCCAAGACGAGCCAATACGGCCGAGCGGAGTGAGGAGGAAC
>JBBSWQ010000042.1:0-3713 GCA_038046225.1 archaeon | reverse complement strand
GGAACCTCACTCATTTTCCTTCGCATGAAGGGTTGGGGGGAGATTGGTAATTAAATGGTTACGGGTCAGGAGGCCTGAACCCACGACGACCCCCTCAAACGATACCGCCACCCACCCGTCCGAGAGAACGCGGGAAACATCGAGGAATTCCCTCCCAATCTTCTTCCGCTGGAAAAAGGAATCCACGTGCAAAGGGTCCAGGGTCACAATATTCATCGCGATGTGCTTCCCCCACCCAGTGATGAAATGGGAGGTAGGCTCAAAGGACGAGCCATTGGAGAAGGCCAATAGCCCCAACGAAAAAATATTGGCCCCGGCATCCGCCAAGGGCTGTGCGAGCGCATGCACCATCCACACACTCTCATTATGTTGAATCCAACGGTGGGCTTTGATGAGAGAGAGGGGAATCCCATACCGGGAATGCACGTAGGAAATATACCGCTTGGCATGCGCCGGAGAACAGAAAGGAATCTTCATCCCATTCCCCCCTTAACCAGACGAGCGATGAAAAAGGACTGAGTATTGCTATCCTGGGGATAGAGGCGGTGGGCATGTTCCATCCCATGGGAAAAGGTCCGGTTGCGGAAGGAAGACAACCCGGGACGTGATTTCAAACCGGGAAGAGTCAACGGAACGAGGTGCATGTCCTTGCGCGCATGCAAGAGCGTGGTAAGCGCCCCCTCGCATTCCTCCGGGGAGAGGGTGCAGACACTATAGACGAGGGCCCCACCCTCTTTCAACAGCTCGACGGCCTTCAGGAGGAGTTTGACCTGCAATTGGGCCTTATGAACCACATACTTCTCGGACCACCCCTTCAACGTCAGGGGCTTCTTGCGCAATAATCCCTCCCCCGAACACGGGGCATCCAGGAGAATCTTATCGAAGGAAAGGGAAGGAGGAAGGGATAGCGCATCCTGAAGGGCAACCCCCGCATGCACCACGCCCCCCCGACCGAGCATGTAGCGCAGGGACTTGGCCCGTTCCTTATTGGGCTCACACGCGAGGAGGGATCCCTCATTCGCCATCAAACCGGCTAATTGAATCGTCTTATTCCCGGGAGCGGCGGCCATATCCAAGACGGTTTCCCCGGGATGAGGATCCAGCACCATGGCCGGGAGCTGAGAGGCCATTTCCTGGGGATGAAAAAAACCCCCCTGGACCTCCCACCATCCCCCAATGAGAGAAGGAGGGTTCTCCAAAAAAAAGGTTAATGGATAATCCGCCCAACGTGAAAACGAAACCCCTCGGGAATGCAAACGAGATTCTACCCACGCAGGATTGGCCTTCAACGGGTTCACGCGCAGGGTGACCGGCCCCTTGGTCTTTGAGACCCGACAAAAAGAATCAAAATCCTCCCCCTGAGGGAGCAGTTCCCGGTATCGCTCCAGCAGACGGGGAGAGAATTTCGTCATTCAGGAAAAAAACCCCCGACCCCTTATAATGAAGTCGCTCCCAGCGCGAAAAAAACATTTCCCCCAAAAATTCCAGAAAACCAAAACCCCCCCATTGGTCGAATCGTGTTGAAATTCAGGGGGGAGAAATACGTTTTAATAGTCGGGGAAACTTACAAAAGGAACCCCAATACTCCCCTGGAAAAAAATAATTCAGGCGCATCCTCAAACGCAGCAAGTAGAGCCGTAAGGCGCAATACGAAAAAAAGGTGGTCCCCCATGAATCCCAGCCAAATCCAAACCCTCATCCCCAACATCAAAAAACGAAGCGGGGCCATCGCGCCGTTGAACCAGGACAAGATTACGAGCGCCCTATCCAAAGCCTTCTACGCCACGGGAAAAGAGAACATGAGCATGGCCCTCAAGCTATCCGATCAAGTCATCGAACGAATGATACGAGAAAGGGAAGCCCACCCGGAAGAGAGCATCCCCACCGTGGAACATATCCAGGATATGGTGGAAGAAGAACTGATGAAGGCCGGGGAGACGAAGGTGGCGAAGGCCTACATCATCTACCGACAAAAACGAACGGAAGAACGGGAACTCAAACGAGCCATGCTCGGAATGCCCGTGGACACGAAAGTGGGAATTAACCAATTGCGCGTGCTCAAAGAACGATACCTCCTCCGGGACGAAAGCGGGAAAGTGAAAGAGACCCCCGAACAATTATGGAGAAGGGTATCCGACAACATCGCGAGCGCGGAAATAGAATATGGGGCCGATGAAGGAATGGTCCAAGCGTGGTCCGACAAATTCTACACCCTCATGGAAAAGATGGAATTCATGCCCAACACGCCCACACTCATGAATGCGGGGACGCCCATCCAGCAATTATCCGCCTGCTTCGTCCTGCCCATCGAGGACAGCATCGAATCCATCTATGAGACGATGAAACACCAAGCCATGATTCACCAATCCGGGGGAGGAACCGGCTTCTCATTCACGCGACTACGACCCAAAGGGAGCATGGTCAAATCCACCAAAGGAGTGGCCACCGGACCCATTGGATTCATGAGCGTCTATAACGCGAGCACGGAAATCATCAAACAAGGAGGAAAACGACGCGGGGCGAATATGGGCATCCTTCGGTGTCTATCGGGAGATACCCTGATTTCAACGCTCGATGGAAAAAAGCCAATAAAGGGATTACTTGGCCAGAAACCACTCTTATACTGTCTAAATGAAAAAAATGAAATACGGATAAGAGAAGCGTCAGCCGTAATATATAATGGAAAAAGAAAACTGATACGAGTACGCTTCGACGACGATTCGTGGCTCGATTGTACAGAAGACCACCGAGTCATGTTATCAAATGGAGAATTTAAGGAAGCCGGAAAACTAGAACAGTTGGATAGTGTAATGGCATTCTACAAAAGAATAAACAACGGACGCTATGATTTAGGCTCAACAGCCGGAAAAAGCATTGCGGAACATATCGCGGTAATGGAATGCAAAAAGGGAATTATTGTTGAGGACAAAGGAAAGAGAACAGCTGAAAGCCTTTGTGTTCATCATATCGATGAAAACCCGCTAAACAATGCCCCTGCAAATCTGGAATTGCTAACTATTTCAGAACATGCCAAGAAACACCTGACTATATTACTGGCAGAGCAGCAACGAATAGCGGATGATAGAAAGGGAAAGACGCTGGAAGAGGTATATGACATTGAAAAGGTAAAAAAATGGAAAAATAAAATGTCAGAGGCACGAAAGGGAAAAACCCCGTGGAACAAAGGCGTAACGAGCGATGAATATATGGAGCATTACCCCGATGGGATAAAAAATCAGTTCAGCAATCACAAAGTGGTTTCGATTGAACCGTTGAATGGGGAACACGACGTGTATGATATTCAAATGGCCGACTACCACAATTTTGCAGCAAATAGTATATTCGTTCACAATTGCGACCACCCGGACATACGGGAATTCATCCACTGCAAGGACGACATCACCAAGATCAACAACTTCAACATCTCCGTCGCCCTCACCGAAAAATTCATGGAAGCCGTGGAAAAAGGAGAAGACTTCGACCTCATCGATCCCCACACGAAACAGACCGTGCGAAAAGAAAACGCGGCCGCCCTCTTCGAAGAATTAGTGGCCAGCGCATGGAAATCAGGGGACCCGGGAATCGTATTCATCGACCGAATCAACCGAGACAACCCCGTGCCGCACATCTATGAAATAGAAGCCACCAACCCCTGCGTGACGGGGGATACGCGGGTCTCGACCGAAAAAGGACTCATGCGCATGGAGGAATTG
>JBBSWQ010000041.1:0-1012 GCA_038046225.1 archaeon | reverse complement strand
CGGATTTTCCGATGAGAATTTTGGTAATGTTATCGTCGATAATGGAAAGATGCTGTTTATCTGTATTCACGGCCACCAATTGGGCCCCGGCGATTCCCATATGGGCCAGGCGGTTGACGGCATTGCATCCCGCGCCTCCGGCACCGATCACCATAATCTTGGGTTGACCGAAATCTTCGAATTTCTCCTCTACCTTGGGCGCATTATGCGTCGCATTGCTGATAATGGATTGCATGTGATAATCCCCCCTGTTGGTTTCACTTGGTGAAAAACAGTTGCACTCCAATCCAATTCCAACTTAAAATACCTTTTCTTTTCCAAAAAAAGCAGTATTAACGCTTGAATGATTTTGGATAAACGTAATCTGATAAAATAAGGTCAAAATGAGGATGAATCGAAAAGAAATTAGAAAAAATGAACACGAAAAAAACAATGTGCGTTAATTCAGCCGGAATTATTCATGTAGAAGAAAAGGGGTGTTAATGGAATTTGGAATGTAGGTTTTGAAACACCCCGGCGGGGGTGATTCCTAGTGGCGCCTCTTGGTCATTTTTCGTATCTCTTTCCATGAAGCAAGGGTAATTCGAACGGTCCCGTTACTGATTAGGAAACGCTCAGGGGGAGAGGAACCAATCCCCCCTTTCCCCTTCCCTACCCAGCGGGGATTCGATTGCATCTTTTTGGCGAATTGGATGACTGGATCAAGAGCATTGGGAATATACACGGATTTCAATCCCCTCTTCCGTGCCAGGGCCAAAAGGTAATAGGTCAAACGCGTAGCCACGCGCTGGGAACGATGGGCGGAATGAGTATAATATGCGTCGACGGACAAATGATCCTGGGCTTTGACACCAAATACGAAGCCAAGGGGGATTGAACCATCCATCGCCAACACGTAGAAATGACCCGGTTGGACCCAGGCGATTTCTTTTGGCAAACGAGCCCACGCGGGGTTTCGGGAACTCCGCACTCGATCATCAAGGAGAGATTGAAGGGGCGCAAGAGATTGGGC
>JBBSWQ010000040.1:0-7611 GCA_038046225.1 archaeon | reverse complement strand
CCCGCCTGCACGAATCGCTTCCTTTTTCCGTTCTAATTCTGCGGGGTTGGAAATGATGATTGACTCGGCCATGCACGTATTCAACCCGCAAACCTTTTTAATCCTACAAATCGTTCCCCCAACTATGATTATTCGAATCAGTCCTGACTTATCCCGTGAGGACATTTGGGCTAATGGCAATAACCTTTCCAACGTCATGGGAATGGATCAAAAAAAAGGAGTGCGTATCCGTTCATACCCGCTTGCAGAGAAACGATTCGTCCATTCTTTCAAAAATCCAGTCTTAATGACGGATAATCATCGTATCAGCAAGCTACCATTTACTCTCCGTGAGACGTTATTTTCGCTCTTTCAATCCCGACCCCGCATCATCGAATATGATGGAGTATCAGTCTCATGGACGGATCAACACCCTAGCGTGTGGTGCCCCTCAATCGACACGATGCTCTACGCCCAAGGGCTGAACCGGCTATTTTCCAAACGAAAGGACTTCAAAACCGCGGTTGAAATCGGATGTGGTTCCGGTTTTTTGAGTAAATACGTCCTCGCCAAACTGCCAGGATTAAAATCCATACTCGTTAACGATCTCAATCCTGAGGCCGTCGATTGCGCACGCGAGAATATATCTGATTCGCGTGCCCATTTTTTAGTTGGAAATGGACTAGAAAAAATCCCTGGAAAAAAATTCGACCTCTTGTTGTGCAATCCGCCTTATGTTCCTCGCCCTAACAGCATTGATGATAATCCGTATGAGGGAGTCGGACTCCTGCACCACCTCCTCCACGAGGGGCAGCAGTACCTAAATCCCAACGGAGTGATGATTGTTAATATATCGAGTCTCTGCAAATCCATCGTATTGAATGAAAAACCCAGCTCCATGAAGTTGCACATCCTTTCGAAGAAAGAAGTCCCGCTCAAGGTGAACAACATTCTCAACAACCAAAAATGGATGACTTATTTGCATTTGCATGGGCTCAAAAAGAAAAAAAGGGCAGATTATCCGTATTGGCAAAAGCTCGAAATTACCGCCTTCGAACGAGGGTCATACCATTTTAACGAACGGACCCGCATCCGCTTTTAATTGATATAATTTAGGGGGACGATGCGCCACATCGGTTTTCACACCAACTTCTGAAAGAATGTTGAGCTGAATTATTTTTTTCCTGAAATTGGCTTTATCAAACTCGCGACCAAAAACCGTTTCGTATAATTGTTGTATCTCATTGAGGGTGAAATTTTTGGAAAGCATCGAAAAACCCGCGGTTGTATACTCGAATTTCCACCTCATACGCTTGAGAGCGTACTCCAAAATGGATGAATGATCAAACGCCAAAGGAGGAACATGACGGAGATCAAACCAGCGGGTCTCGGATGCATCCGTGTCAGCACGAATATCTAACCCCGCGGAAGGAGGAATGAGAGCGTAGTAGGCTACCGTAATCACACGCCCGCGAGGGTCACGTTTGACAGTTCCAAACGTATAAAGCTGTTCCAGATAGACGGCATGAAGACCCGTTTCCTCGCGCAGTTCGCGCTTGGCCCCATCCTCAATCGATTCATCGATATGAACAAATCCCCCGGGAAGCGCCCACTTTCCCACAAAAGGGGGGAGGTTGCGTTTAATCAAAAGAACATCCAAACGGTTTTCCCGAATGGTAAACATGACCACATCTACGGTTACCATGGGTCGAGGGTACGATTCGGGTTTCTCCATCACGCTCATCATATTGTCCTCCCTAAAAAAGGATTCACATGAGTCACCAATGCCTTCCCACAGCCAATGGATGTCCAAGACGTAGCACCACCTCTTTTCCCATCGAAAAATCAATGGTTCGAATGGAATCAATGCTCATGATTCCCTGCGCGTCATTCAGCGAATAGACCTTCAACTCATCCTTCCCTCGAACAACACCATTGAACATGTGAATGCGGGAAATCCTTCCAGAATAGGGTTCGGTTACTCCAAATGCAAAAGCGGGGTCGGTCTTCTCAAGGTATGGAATCGAATTGAACCGTTGAGCGGACTGGAACCACCCTCCCCGGCCGGTGCCGGTCGCGGCCAGCAACCCTGAGCCTTTCTGTTCTTCCGATTTTCCATTAAATTTGAGTATATGTCGTGACATGAATGGGCGTTGCATCTCGCCCAAAAAAATATCGCTCAGTGCCGGGGGTCCGATCTTTTTTCTTTTCTGCCATGCCTGAATACGCGACCATTGGTCGAAAACAAGAGAGTTTGCTTCCAATTCCCGCATCAGACGGGGAATATCCGGAGGCGAGAAAGAGACAGCCCCGCCCTCGCTAGAAAGTGGGTCGGAATTGATTGCCACGATTTTCCCATTGGAAATGAATTGGGACAGGAATTGGAAATGGTTGTCTCCACCCACGGACAATAAAAGGGATGATTTCTTCACTATCGATTCTGTAAGTTTATCCCGCGATATCCATTGTGAAGTCGGAATTATTTTTTTCAGTATGCGCAAGGTTTCATACTGTCTAATGTGACTGGTTTCAATTCGATTACTATCAATTCCTCTTGCATGATACCATTTTCGCAATGCCCTTGGGGAAAAATTGTGTTTCTCCAAATCCATTTCCCACTTGCTTCGTTTTGGGACAACAATGGCGCGAGATATTAAATCGGGGGTCATTTTTTCACCGGTGAATTGCCTGAATGTATATCCTCAAAATAAGGGGTTAAACAAAAGCGGAATCGGCTACCACGTATAAAGGGCTGCAATTCCGTTTTGATTTTCCCTGCATCCAATGAACAATTGGCCAATAAAAAAGAATCCGAGGGTCGGAGAGAAAGACCGTGTGCGGCATTAATTCCCTGCACGATTTTTTTTTGGATGGGTCCATAAATAGAATGCAGTTTTCGCGGACCGATTCGTTCGGCCAAAACCAATGCTTGTATCAGTCGAGAAACATCCTTAAACCATTTATTCCCATACAAACTTGGAATTTCACCCCGTGTAAAAAGAAATCCACCCATTCTAAATCGAAACACTCCATAGGGTTTGCTGAAGGATAAGACGACCGCCAGGATATTGGGATGATTTGCATCAAATACGTGCTTGCGCGTGGTTCCCACATAGGCAAAATCCAAAACGAGCTTATGATTTTTTTTGAGAAGACCTTGAATGAAAGAATCTGGGATGATGTTTCCATCCCGCGCGGAGGGATTTGAAATAAACCAATAACATGGTTTCGCAATCGTGAGCGCGTCCTCTATCGAGTGACTGACAACCCTAATTCCCACATTTTGGGCTTGGGCACCATACCCCTCATATTCTCCCTCAAGGACGTGAATGGCGTCAACACCATTCGTCCGCAGGCTGGTGAGCAGATGAAAAAGACCCTCACTAGATCCGGACGTTGGGTATGCAAAAGAGAAACCAGATAATCCTGAAATCACGGGCGAATAAATCGATACAATTCGGCGAATGATGGGCACATGAATCTCATCCAAATCAATGCACCCATATTCATTTTTTGGCCAATGAATGGGTTTTTTCAGCATAGAGTTGAGCGCATTTTCACTTTTCGTGCTTGGAATAGAGACGCTGAATAACTCGTCCGGAATCTTCTCCTGCACCTCGCGCAGGATATTCCGCACCTCTGGAAAGAAATAACTATAAACCGCTTTCATCATCCGGAGTTTTTGTTTTGTCATAATAGGATTGCCCCCGCATACTGCCAATCATAAACTAAGTGTCCATTCGGGAGGAAAATTAATTGACGGATGGTTTCCGTAGTAGGCTGAAGGGTCAATGAATTCGTCAAGCACACATTTTGCCCACCCACATCGTAAATGGTCGCACCATATTCCATCTGCATAAGACGATGCCCCTCATTATTGAGGTAGTCGCATATAGTCTGAACTTTTTCAACGGGCAAGTGGTGTTGGGTAGTCCAATCGAACACTTCAGGATTCCGGCTTTCCACGGGCTTGTTTACGGGGCGCAGGGTCAATTGCTCAACCTTATTTTCACGGGCAAATTCAATCATCTTTTTTACTTCCTCCACTGAGTCAATGAATCCATTCACGAGAACACATGCCAGACGGACATTCATTCCAAACGCATGAATCCGGTGAATGAGGGTGGGCAAATCGATATAGGATTTTCGATATGGCAGATAGATTTGACGATTCCGTTCAGGAAGATAGTGGACAATGGAGATGGCGATGGTCGTAAGTCCATACTCATACCATTTTTGTAAAAATTCATCGAATCGTTTCTCATCATCCGCAATAGGGATGCCATTTGTCTGAAGTTCCATGAGCGGAATTTCATATTTTGAAAGTCGGGATACATATTCAGTTATCTGATTGGGATAAAGAGTTGGTTCTCCTTTCCCCGTTATCATAGCAGTAGAAACATTTGATACTCGCGCAAACTGGCAGGCTTTTTCAAAATTTCGCCAATTGACGACAGGCTCTTTGAGTGTAATACCATGAGCAGGGGTCATTTTAGACACGCAAAATGGACAACGGGCATTGCAGGCTTCTGATCCCGCTACAATACTGAATAGTTGTATCCTCATACCATTACCTTCTGGTAATACAAACTATAAGCCAACCATTTAATAAATAGTTATGGTGTATTATACCATAAGAAGGTGTGTGCCATGTATGTCTCTACCGCCCCCATAACCAAACAACCTATGATTCAGACGGTCTATTCACGGGACGTTATTCGCGCTGAGGCCGAGCGATTATACGAGAAGCTCAAACCCTTGCACCGCGAATATGTGGAGTGTGAGGCAATAGCCCCCGTCACATTGGAGATTAACCGCTTGAAAAAGGAAAAGAACGCCGTGATTCTGGCACATAATTACCAAATCCCTGAAATCATTTATGGGGTTTCAGACTTCACAGGGGATAGTTATGGATTAAGCAAGCAGGCCAGCAAGACCAAAACCAACACCATTATTTTTTGCGGCGTCCACTTCATGGCTGAGACTGCCAAGATAATCAACCCAGCCAAACGCGTGCTGATTCCAAGTCTCAAAGCCGGGTGCTCGCTCTCGGAAAGCATTACCGCAGAGGATGTTCGTGCGCTGAAAAAAAAATACCTAGGGATAAAAGTTGCGTGTTATATCAACACATCAGCGGCCGTGAAAGCTGAATCCGACGTGTGCGTGACTTCCGCCAATGCAGCAAAAATAATTGAACGATTGCCCGGGGAATCCGTCATTTTCATCCCTGATGAATACATGGCCAAAAACATTGCCCGACAAACAACAAAAAAAATCATTACATGGAACGGGAAGTGCATGGTTCATGAACAATTCACCCCCCAAATGATCCAAGGACAACGCGAGCGATTCCCCCAGGCAAAAGTTCTAGCCCACTGGGAATGCGCTCCACATGTAATCCAAGAAGCAGATTTCGTGGGAGGAACGACGGACATGGTAAACTATGTCAAATCATCCCCCGCCGGGACATTTGTGACCATTACGGAGTGCGGCATGTCGGATGTGTTGCGTCAGGAATTCCCTTCAAAGACGTTTGTGACCCCATGCACTATTTGTCCGCATATGAAACAGATTAATCTTACCAACATCCTAGAGTGCCTGCAAGAAGAAAAAAACGAAATTACCATTCCAGAGGACGTGCGAATCCGCGCCCTGGCATGTATAAACAAAATGTTTGAGCTTGGAAACTGAGGTGAAGAACATGGATATTTTGACATTGTTGAACATTGAAACGGTATTTTTCACCATTTGGGATTATCCCATGAGTTATCTCGAATTTTTTGGGACTATTTTTACTGTCTTGAGTGTCTGGTATGCCACACGGAATAATGTGTTGACATGGCCGGTAGGAATAGTAGGGGTCATACTCTATATTTTTCTCTTTTATCAAATCAACCTCTATTCCGATTTTTTGGAACAAATCTATTTTCTCATTACCAGTTTCATCGGATGGTGGTTGTGGATTCATCCGCGAACAAAGGCTGAAACCGACATCAAAAAAGGTCTCAAAATCAATACTAATTCGACGTTCGATAACATAGTGGTCGTTCTTGCTATAGTGGCGGGAACGATTCTAATGGGAGAGATTATGGGAAATATTCATGTGTATTTACCCCAGTTCTTTCCGGAGCCGGCGTCTTACCCCTATTTGGATGCGTTCACCACTATCCTGAGTTTCGTGGCCACCATCCTAATGGCCAAAAAGCGAATTGAATGCTGGTATCTGTGGATTCTCGTGGATATCATCGGAATAGGACTCTACTATGTGAAAGATGTGCGATTTATTGCCCTGGAATACGCCCTCTTCCTCATTTTGGCTTCGAAGGGTCTGTTGGATTGGAGAAAGGAACACAAGAGATATACTCTCCAGGAGGGATGAAATTTGTTGGAAAAGGATTCTTCACAAAAGAAATTAGGCAGCGGGCTCGTCTTTGGTAAATTCCTTCCCTTGCACAATGGGCATGTCTATCTCCTAGATTTTGCCCAACAATCCGTTAATCGCCTTACAATATTGGTTTGCTCCATTAAGGGGGAACCCATTCCGGGGGAAATCAGATACCAGTGGGTCAAGGAAATGTTTCCCCGCGCAAACGTCATCCATCATTATGCCGAAATCCCACAGGAACCCGCGGATCATCCTGACTTTTGGAACATATGGAAAGAGAGCATAGCCAAACATTGCCCGGGAGAAGAATTTGATTGTCTTTTTGGATCGGAAGATTATGGGTGGAAAATGGCTGAGACTATGGGCATCCAATACTTTCCAATCAATCGTTCTCGAAAATTGGTACCTATCTCGGGAACAGCCATGCGAAAAAATCCAATGAAACATTGGAAATATCTCCCCAAGGTCGTGCGTAATTATTATGTCAAACGAATCTGCATCGTGGGACCCGAATCAGTAGGAAAATCCACTCTCACCGAAGAGCTGGCCAAGCACTACAATACGGTCTACGTAGAAGAGTATGGTCGGACGCTCCTGGAAGAATATATGCGCAATCAATCATACAAGGGGGGAGAAATCCACTATGAGGACATTAGTGCCATCGCACGAGGGCAACTAGCGAGTGAAAACGCTCTGGCTCAACAAGCCAATAAACTCCTTTTTTGTGACACGGATCTCAACACCACCGTTTATTGGTCGAATTACTTTTTCAAAAAATGCCCATCATGGGTAGAAAAGACCGCTGAAAAAAGCAAATACGACCTTTATCTCCTCCTCGATGGGGATGTCCCGTGGGTCCAAGACGGGACTCGGGTTATGCATAATAAAGAGGACCGAAAAAAAAATGTAGAGTGGTGGAAGACAAAACTGGAGAACAAAGGAATTCCCTATCTTTTACTTCGCGGAAGCTGGGAAGAACGATTCCTATGCGCAACAAAAGCCATTGATAAGCTGCTGAGCGAAAAGGATACCCCCATACCCAAAAGCCATTCATCACCTTTGTCAATCATGGCACCCCAAGAAAAATCATATTCAATGAACTTTGGTCAGGGGCACAAGAAACTATGAAGGATATGGATGAGTTATTAATGTAGGAAACCCATTCCACCCTATATGCCATTGGTATCTATCGATGAGTTATCCGTTGAAGTCGCACGCATGACCCTCAACCGGCTGGTCATGGGTAA
>JBBSWQ010000039.1:0-2807 GCA_038046225.1 archaeon | reverse complement strand
GTTTTTTGGGATTGCACCCATTCGCGGGAACAAGGAATCAATGTCTCCCTCGCCTCCCTGGATATGGGAAAGACCCAGGAATTCAAACGGGGGGTCGTGGACAAGCTCACGAAGGGAATCCGATTATTGCTGGACAAGGCGGGCGTGGACGTGGTGTTTGGAAAGGCATCCTTCACGCATTCCAACGAGCTCCATATTGAACAAGAGCACGATACGATGAGTCTCACGGCAGACAAAATAATCCTCGCCACCGGAGGAAAGGAAAACCCACTCCCTACTCTTCCCTTCGATGGAAAAACAATCCTATCGAGTACGGAATTGCTGGACCTTTCCGTCGTCCCTTCTTCCCTCGCTATCGTGGGATCGGGGTATATTGCCATGGAGATGGCTCACACGTTTCAGAAGTTCGGGAGCCAGGTCACGGTCATTCATCGATCGCCCACTATCCTCTCGAATATGGATTCCCAAATAGGGGAGTTGATTCAGAAGCAATTGTCAGGATTGGGGGTCGCCTTTCGGAAGGATGCCCAAATCGCATCTGGTGAAATGAATGCGCATGGATTCGACCTGCACGTAGTGGATAAGATGGGCGGGAAGGAAACACTTCCCTTCGAAAAAGTTCTCGTGGTGGTGGGTCGTTCCCCTCAAACGGACTATTTGGGATTGGAAAACACCCGTGTAAAAATGGATGAAAAGGGATTCGTGGTTGTGGATGAGCGCTGTATCACGACCGACCCCCACATCCTCGCAATTGGCGACATAACGAGTGGTTTTGCATTGGCCCATCGTGCGATGTATATGGGAAAGGTTGCCGCGGAAGTGTGTGCGGGCCTTCCCTCCGCATTTGATGCGCAGGTGGTTCCCGGGGTCATCTATTCCGACCCTGAAATCGCGTGGGTGGGGGTGCAGGAAATGGATGCCACGCGTTCAGGGCGGCAAATCGTTACGGGATCCTTCCCTTTTTCGGCCTCCGGCCGTTCGCTGGGGGCCAATCGTCCCCAGGGCTTTTGCAAAGTGATCGCGGATCCCCTTTCCCATGTAATTTTGGGCTCCGTCATCGTGGGGGCGCATGCCTCTGATATGATTGCTGAAATGGGTTTGGCCATTGAGATGGGGGCCCGATTGGAGGATATCGCCGGGACCATCCACCCCCACCCTACCTATAGCGAGCCCTTGATGGAAGCCTGCGATGATGCGTTGGGGAAATGTGTTCATCTTCCCTTGCGGAAAAAAGGAAGCGGGTGATGAAATCATATGTCCAATCGGAGGAGACCTAACCCCTTTGCTTCCGTGTATCCGTTCAGGGGGAATACCCCTCCCGGAGTCTATCAGACGATTGAAATAGGTTCGGGCCGCGCCACTCGTCTTCGGAGAAACGCGGAGCGTTTTCCCAAAAGAAAATATGCTGCCATCGATATTGGATATTCATTTCCCCTGGAAAATTTTAGGAATGCGTCAGCCGATCTCAAACAGAAGGGGGTGGATGTCTATTCTACCTCCATGGCCATGGCACTTCATTCGATCATTAAATCGGGGATGAAGGCTCGTAACATCGAGATGGAGATGCCCCTGCCTTTGTCCTTTTCAGATATCGCTTCGCACCCCACTCCAACTGAACATTTGATTCGTTTTAGGAGGCAATTGCGGTTTTTGCTTGGGAAAGTCTCATTCCTCTTGCTTCCTGGTGGAAAAATTTTCATTCACACAGAATCATTGGCATTTGCAACCGCCGTCCGCGAGCTCGCTCGCGATTTTGGGTTATCGGTTCAGGAAAGGAATCCTATGCCTATACGTGAGGCCGCGGAACGGAGCCAGCACACCCAAAACTATTCCCAAAAAGGGGTTCCAATCCGCCGATTCGTACTGGTATATCATCCCCATAGGTATCGATTGCCCCTGCGGAAATAGGATATTCGTCAACGCATCCCATTCCATTTTGGGTTGCCGTATTTTTCGTCCGCGAGGATAGCGGCTTTCTCTTTTTCTTCCCCGCTCCATTTTCCTTCCTTCCATTCTTTTCCAGCGAGGAATCCTTCTCGCAGGGATTCGTAAACGTTGGTATAGTCCTTCACGTGGTGTTGTTTCAGGCTGGTCACTCGTTCTTTCACGGCGGCGATGGTTTTGCCCTTCATCTTTTCGTCGGGGACTTTCAACAAGGAAAACATCGTGTCCACGTCCACATCATAGAGAATCGTCCCGTGCATCTGGAGGATTCCATTTCTCCGTGTCTGGGCGTTTCCGGATATTTTTTTCCCGGCAACGACAATATCATTGATAGGCACGAATTCCGCCTTCACACCCAAGGGTTCCAATCCTGCGATGATCCATTTCGCTACTTGGTGGTACGATTCCACAATATTTTTGGCGAATAGGCCTTCGGGGGCGATGACGGAATACGTGAGTTCTCCTTCATAGTCGTGGTAGACGGCCCCTCCCCCCGTGCGTCGGCGGACGATGTCCACTCCCTCCCGTGCGCACGCATCAATATCCACTTCCTGGTCGAGGGATTGGAAGTATCCAATCGAAACCGCGGAGGGTTTCCATCGGTAGAAACGAATCGTGGGGGGGACGCTTCCTTCCGCCAGGGCGTGAACGCACGCTTCATCCAATGCCATATTTTGGGATGCCGTATGCGTCTCGAGGGGGATGACCCTCCACGCGGGGGTGTTCATTGGTTGATCGCCTCATGGATCAATCGTGCCAGGGTGAGGGTGTCAATCCCGATGAGTTGGGCGTGGCGGTGTTCCACGGCGCGATCCAATAGGTGGCGGATGCGTTCTTCTCCGGCCTCCACGGGGAGGGAGGTG
>JBBSWQ010000038.1:0-2195 GCA_038046225.1 archaeon | reverse complement strand
GCGGATGCGTTCTTCCCCAGCCTCCACGGGAAGGGAGGTGAGCACTCCTTCCATATCCAGGATGGTCTCTTCCGGGTGGATGAAGAAGTCGCCGCAAATACGTATTTTTTGGAGGATGGTTGTGTCATAGTCCATGGATAACCGCACGAGTTTCCCCTGCGGTATCTTGTGGGTGATCTCGGCGTGCATACCTTCATTCGTTCCCCGGCCTAAATAAAGGGAGTCCTATTCCTGGGGTCCGTTCTCTTTTTTTCCATGCTTACGGGCCCGCCTACGATTCTCGAGTTCCTGGAGCAAATCCCCCGCGTCCGAGAACGTGCTCAATTCCCCCTCTTGTAGGATAGGAACGCGCCCGATGGCAAGATGTTTGCTCTCGTTGGCGATAATCAATCCCGGATAATGGGTTATCTTCTGGGCCTTTTCGAGTGAGTAGGCCTTTTTGGCGATGTGGGAGGGAGTATCGGCGTGCGATATCATGAGCGCATGTTCTTTCGTGGCCGCATTCAGGGGGGCGCGTTCGAATACCGATAGTTTCAATCCCAAATCCAATAATTGGTCCAACACCGAATGATGGGCACCGGTTGATTCCTCCGTGAGTGGTTTTTCGTCCGAGTGAAACACATTGATTCCCCGAATCAACCGGACATCGAGCAATCGTTCTAGTTTTTCGGCGGCCTCCAATTGGGCGGGCTGTCCATGTTCATACCGGTGCAAACTCTCGAGGCTGATTCCCGCTCGCTGCGAAAGATCCTTGAGCGTGAGCGCATGGGCTTCTCTCTGCCGGCGCAATAATTCCGTGTCCAGTTCCACGACATTCTGTCCCTTGAAGGAGCGTTGGGAGGGGAGATTGGATTCTAGTAATTGTTCGAATCCCACCAGGGATAAAACGGGGAGGCCGTATCGTTCATACAATACATCGGCATGCAGTTGGTAGACTTTGCTCTTTTCCCCAATGATGAGAGAGTGGGCGCGAAAAACACTTCCAATTTTCTGGAGATCCCGCGCGTGCTCGATGCGGAGGGAGTCAATGTTGGATAATGCCTTCAGCACCAACACCAGGTTCTGTTTCCGTGCAATAAGGTCGAACGAGCTGTTGGACCCTGAAAAATCCTGGTAGGTGAAGCCGTGCGTGAATAAGTGGCGCTTGAGCTGCTGCAGTACGGTTTCGCGGGTCATGCCAATAACGATAATTGGGCCAGGAGGGCGATCATCATGCCCTTCTTGAGCGTGGAAGCCGATTCCCCTGCCTTATCATCGAAGAATTGGGTTCCCGCGAGAATAAAAACGAGGTTGGCCAGCGTGACCAGGAGCAGGTAATAGGAGTTGGATAATCCCGCGAAATGGGGGAGGTACCCCGAAAACACGGCCACGAGCAATAACACTCCGGTGAACACTTTCACTTCGTGGGATTTCATCAATGTGGGAAGCGTCTGCTTGTGTCCCCGATCCTCTTCCACATCCTCCATGTCCTTCACAATCTCCCTCACCCAATTGGCAAGGAATGCGGAAAAAGCGATGAGCACGACCACGGGGGGGATAGTGAGGATGCTCGCACCAAAGATGAATGTGAATCCCGTCCCCAGGGCCACGACCACATTCCCTACGAATTTTATTTCCTGCATGACCGCGGAGTAGAGGATCAACAGGATGGAAAAGAACACCGCGATATAGAATGAAAGTTCATTCAAGTAGGAAGCGAACACCACGCCCAAACCAAATAATGCGAGGGCGAATATCAATCCATTTCGCCGCGAAACTATTCCTTTCACCAATGGACGGTCGGCTTTCCGTTTCCGATCGATGGCATAATCGTAATAATCATTAATGGCCTGCCCTCCCCCGGAGATGCAGAAAACGGCCAGCAATCCGTAAACCAATTGCGGGGTGAAATAGAATCCTCCCCACGCGAGCATGTACCCAATGAGCACGCCGACCATCGAGAGGATGGCATTCAGCGGTCGGATGAGGTGGAGATAACCAATCATTGGGGTGAAAGGAGAGGAATTCGAGGAGGTCGTCATGGGCCTTACGCCTTCGTGACCTTTCCTTTCTTCTTCAATCGCAGCGAGGTGGAAAAGCACTTTCGGCAAATCGTGGGTTTCTTCCCATCGGCCCCGCGATTGCGGGCATTGCATTTCATGCAGATATACATGTAGGCGAAAACTCGTTTCATCGCTTCAGGGAACTTGGCCATA
>JBBSWQ010000037.1:0-10017 GCA_038046225.1 archaeon | reverse complement strand
TTCTTAAAACAACCAAAATCAATCCGGACGAGGAAAACCCCCCAGCGACCGCCTGATTTATATAGACCAAACGGGTGCGCACACTTACCCGCATGAAATCCCGCACGCTCCTCTCATCCATTGTCCTCCTCTTCCTCGTATTCGGCACTTTCGCCAGCGCGGCCGACTTATCCACGACCACTATGACATGGGTTGTGCCCACCATCAAGAGCCTTTCTGTGGCGTATGGGTCCCCCTGCACTTCTTCTGCATTCTTCTTCGTGGAGTCCAACGCGCAATACGACAATGACGCGGACGCCAATTGGGCCCGGGCTGTCCCCCAAGCCACACGGGTGGGAGCGGGAGACACGAACTGTCAGTCCTCTTCCCAGGCCGCGATGACCGTGACTAACAATGGAAACACAGTCGTCAACGTGGATGGAAACTTCTCCGCCGCCCTATCGGGAGCGGACCTCAATATCATTCTGAAAGTCTGGCAAGGTTCCACCGGATGCGGAACGGCTGGACTTGGCGGATGGGAACGGCCTTGCAGCGTGAGCAGTACGACATCCGCACCGGGAACCACCACCTGCAAGGAATTCAGCCTGTTTTCGGGAGTGGACAACGAAGGGAGCCGGCTCATCACATCGCTGGCCGTGTTGGGCGCGACCGAGCTCTGCTAT
Organism: archaeon; assembly: GCA_038046225.1. GTDB lineage: Archaea > Iainarchaeota > Iainarchaeia > Iainarchaeales > VGJJ01 > VGJJ01. Next base: position 9,355 of record JBBSWQ010000037.1, on the reverse strand, counting down.
TCTGGTGATTTGAATGGAGGCACTGGGTATGGTGCCACGAGCGGGGACCACAACAAGAGCTTCCAGCTGGGCATCCTGTTCAGCTGATTCTCCCAAATTTGGAGGGTCGATATTTGGAAGGTTTATTAACGCAGGAAGCGTAGGGAAATCGTTCCAGGGAAGTATTCGCGCATGATTGAACATTCAACTCCACACCCGGAAAAAAATAACCACGTGCATTCTTCCAGCGGTCCCAAGGCATCATTTCCAATTTGGGGGGTTGTCTTGGTAGTAATCGTGGGGGGAATCCTGGCCTATCCTCTCCTCACGGGAACGACCCCTCCAGCAGCGGACACTCCTTCCATCATCGAAGACGGGATATCTACCGAAATAGATACCTCCTTGTCTCCCGATTCCTCGACGGGGCCGGACAACACCGCATTATCCAAAGCGAAATACCTCTTACAACTTTACACGATTGACCGAGATTCGTATCAACTCTTCGAGAAAGCCGCCGCCTACCAGAACGAGTCATTGGAAGAGACCCAAAAGTTTTTCCTGAACTGCTGCGACTTGGAGAGCGAAGAGGAAATTTTCGCCGAGTTGCCTCCTATTTCCCCCGATTTTTCCACCATTGCTTACAATTTCGCCACCGGACAGATATATCAATTGGATTCGATTGCCGAAGGAGTATACAAACAGCCCGAATTCTATTTCCACACGGATCAAACGGCGCTCGTCAATCGGACCCTGGCCTTTTCTCCATGGTCGAACCCCCAGCTCAAGTATTGGGGAGACTATGGCGGATCCGCCACTCCCGCCGACCAATTCGGGAGCGTGAGCAAGAAGGACCGGAAAACATTCACCGCCGTCGTATTCGTGACGAATGGATGGAACATCCAGAATTGGGTCGGGATGAACATGGTGACCAACGCCAGCGCGCAAGACTATTTCGATATCACCATCTCCGAAGAACAGACGGGACAACCCTATTTCCTCCTCGGACCCACATTCCCCGCATTCAGCAAGGATTGGGCCACCAAGCTTACGATTGAGGGAACGGTAAAGGAATCGACTCCTCCTGGAATATACACCGTGCGCGTGAATCCCATTCAACCGCCCAAGGAATTGAGCCAAAAATGGTCGAATGAACATCTCGGGATATACGTCCCCTACGGCGGACTCGTGCCCGACTCCGGGTTCATCACGCTCACCCTCACCGTCACGGAATAATTCCCACTCCCGCTCTTCCCGCCCCCTTTTCCCCATTGGGTCCAAGCGCAATCTAAATTAAACCCAACTCCCCGCATGGGGCATGGTATCCGGAAAATTAATCGTATTGTTCTCCCTTCTCGTGGCAGGGGCATTCCTACCATCCGTGTATGGGAATCCCACTCCCGTCGTCTCTTCGTCATCCTCCTGGGTATCCGGACTATCGACCGGGTACATCCTCAACCTCTCGTATTCTCTCTGCCCATCCACGACGGGAAATACTCTCATCAGCGCCACTGTCACCGGGATTCCATTTGGAGATACAGTGACCGATGCCAACGTATTCGCGACCATCGAAAAACCCGATTCGAGCACGAGCGACGTGAACTTCACGAACAATCAGAGCGGGGTCTACACTCACTCCTTCAATTTCGACCAGAATGGAACCTACTTCATCCAAGCCCATGCATACCATCCCACAATCGGCGCCAAGGGAGACATCAATGGGTATGCCTACCTCGGCGCCCTCGACTGGACGATTGCGTTCCTCAACAATGATTTCTCCATCGAGATAGGAGAACTCGGGACCATCCGAAACACGGTGACGAACTCGGATGGGAATCTCGTCTATGACATCAACGCGAACACGACCACGTATTACCCGGATGGAAGCGTCGCGGATGCCAACGCGACCATGTCCCAAATATCCGGGGGAGAATTCGTCAAATCCTTCTTCGGCCCGAGCCCGGCTGGAGACTACACAGTGTCCTCTTTCTTCTCGTGCGGAAACAAGAACGTGCACAATGCGGGGGGAACGTTCACGGTTACCGCTCCCGAAGACACGGGAGGGGATGACGACGATTCCGGAAGTGGCAGTAGCAGCGGATCGGGAGGAGGCGGGGGAGGCGGTGGTGGATCCGGAGGGAAAAGCGCCCAAATACTCGGATTCGAATTCGAACCCGCCCTATCGAAGAACGCCTCATCCGTATTCCGTGCCACCGTGCAGAATCTCACGTCTCAAATCAAAGACTACCTCCTGGAATACACCATTCTCCACCCGACCGGGGAAGTGACAATGGGAGAAAAGACCATACTTGCGGTGGCGCCCTACCAGCCCACCACCATCGTTGTCGATAACGGATTCACGCCCCTCTACACGGGGGTGTATACCATCACGGGAACCCTCCGCTCCCTGACACGCACCGCACTATACGACACCGAGTCCCTCACGATTGACGTGCAAGGAGAACACCTCCTCGCGACCACGCTGGAGTCCCCATCCACAAGCACGGCTTCCGGACTCACGTTCCCATTCAGCTTGGCATTGCACAACGGCGGGGATTTCAAGGAAGAGAACATCCAGGTTCACTGGGCTCTTCTCGATCCGGAAGGAGGAGAATACTTCATGTCCTCCTTCACCGCGAACATAGACGTGGGTGAAACTACATCGTATTCATTCGCGCCCTTCATCCCTCTGGATGCTCTCTTGGGCTCGCACGAACTTGTCGTGCAGGTGACGTCTTCGGGAATCATGCAGGAAAAGAGAATCCGATTCGACGTCGTATCCCCCAATGAGTATTACGCGCAATTCATCTCCGACATGGAAGTCCGCATCGATCAGCTTGAAAACAAGGTGGCTGAACTCCAAGGAAAAGGATTTGATGTGGACGCGGAATCCCTCGTCCTGCTCGACATCCAGCAAGAACTCGCGGACGCGAAAGGAATGCTCTTGTCCGGAAACTTCGCCGGACTCAACACACAACTCCTGGAATTATCGGAAAAAATAACCCGGCTTGGGGCCATCCTGGACAACATCGAGCGGCAAGCACCTCTCCTCTCGCGCGAAGGACTTACGCTCATCCTCTACATCGGAGCAGGTCTCCTAGCGGCCGTATTCCTCTGGTTCTTATTCTTCCGACGGAAGAAAAAAGAGGAGCCCCGCTCTTCTCCAATCCGGCCGTCCTTCCCTGGGCTGCTGGATCGCCTCCTCGGGATCCAACGAACCTATTATCCCCTACTCGAACGCAAAGAGGTCAAACATAAACCTTTAATATCCGACCTTCTTGGGTTGAAGGAGAGGAATTGACTATGCTGACGACCGAACTCATCGTATCATTGGGGCTATTTGTCGTGCAAATGGTGATTGCGGTATACCTCATCCGTTATTCCAATCAACAGCTCATGAAGAGCATCTCCGGGTTGCGAGACAAAAATCTGGAGCTCATGAAACTCAACGCCCGACTCACGAAAACGGTCATCATGAACGAAGAGAATATCAAAAAAGAAATTGAAGGGATTCGGCCCATGAAACATAAGGGCGAACGCGAGGAGACTATCACAATCCCCTCCCGATCAAAATAATCAACCAGCGGAGGAAACACCATGGCGTTCTCTGAAATCATCGTGTCGGTCGGATTATTCGTCATCTCCATGATGGTGGCTCTCTACCTCATCCGGTATTCCAACCAACAGCTCACCAAATGCGTTTCCTCACTTGAAGAGAAACACAACGAACTGGTGGATCTGAATGGGAAACTCGCCAAACAAATACTTCAATCCGACAAAGCCCTGCGGACCGAATTAGTCCGCGTGAAGGCCCACCATACTAAAAAAGGCCCCGCGCAGTGAATAACCCATGGCTCACGCCGAAAGGGACCGAATCCTCTCCTTGTTGAAAGAACTGGATATTCCCTTTCATCCCTTTACCCACGAGCCCGTTTTCACCTCCGAACAGGCAGCCGCGGCACGCCAAGGAAATCTCCATGACGGGGTCAAAGCCATGGTCTGCGAAACCGAACGAGGAATCATCCTCGCCCTATTGGCCGCGGATCGAAAACTCGACCTGGAAAAGCTCGCGGGGCTAATCAAATTTAAAAAAATAAAGTTCGCTTCCAAAGAGAAGGTAGCGGCCCACACCGGATGCGAAGTGGGGAGCGTTCCCCCCTTCGGCTTCCCACATCCCCTGCCCACGTATGTGGATGAGACCGTTTTCGACCACGAAAACGCGGAATTCAACATCGGCCTGCACACGGAAAGCGTGCGGATCAAGACCATCGACCTGCGAAAGATTCTTCCGCAGAAACTACTGGATTTCGCCCAGGCCAACGAATGAGGGAACAATCACCATTCCTTTTTTTTTAGAACATTTAGACATGAGCACCCAGTAAGGGTGATGCGGACCGGCAGGAGGTTTCTTTATAATCCCTTCCCAGGGCCATACCTCTATGGAAGCCCTCACGAGGGGCTGCCAATGAAAACCCACCCCCCAAAGGGTGGTTTTGAGGTGAAAAAATGTCTGCTGTATTCAACGTCCCTGCCGAACTCAAGGAAAAACAGAACGAATTCCTATCGGAATTGGTCAAAAAGAAAGGGAAGGCCCGGATTGGGGTCAATGAGGTCACGAAAGCGATTGAACGCGACCAGGCCAAGCTGGTCATCATCGCCAAGGACGTGTCTCCCCCCGAACTCACGATGCACCTCCCCCTGCTCTGCAAAGAGAAGAAGGTCCCCTATTCCTTCTCGGACACCAAGAAAGAATTGGGTGAAAAGATAGGAATTGCCGTTGGGACCGCCGCCATCGCGGTGGTCGAAGCCGGGGATGCCGTCCAGCAACTGGAATCGATTGTTAAAACCGTCCAAGGGCTGGCCAAGTAGGTGAATGACTATGGCTGAACTCGGAACACCCGCAGAAGTCGTCGAGGTCGTGAAACGGACCGGGGTGCATGGGGAAATATCCCAAGTCCTCTGCCGCATACTCGATGGACCGGAAAAGGGACGCGTGAAGCGACGCAATGTCAAAGGACTATTGCGCGCCGGAGACAAACTGGTATTGCTGAACACGGAGCGCGAAGCCAAAGAAATTCGCGCCCACTGATGGAAGTGAACGACCATGGACTGCTCATTTTGCGGAAAAACAATCCCTAAAGGAACGGGGTTCCTCTTCGCCAAGAAGACGGGACAAGTCTACTCGTTCTGCTCCCGGAAGTGCGAACACAATATGCTCCACTTGGGCCGGCAGTCGCGCGACACACGATGGACGAAGGATTTCGCCAAGACCAAAGCATCCAACCTCGCCATCCGGGCCCATGAACTATCAAAGAAGGCCCCCGCCAAGGAAGAGGCCAAGATCAAGGCGAAAGCCGACACCGAATAAAGGAAGGGACGCCCCATGATGGAACGAACCCTCGTATTGATCAAGCCGGATGGGGTCCAACGACAACTTGTGGGACGCATCTTGCAGCGATTCGAGGATGTGGGATTGAAGATTGTGGGGATGAAACTCATCCAGCCGACCCGGGAACACTCCGCCACCCATTATGCAGATGTGGGTGTGCGCCGAGGCGCCAAAGTGCTGGACCAGAACGTGAACTTCCTCGCGGAAGGGCCGGTACTCGCAATGGTGTTGGAAGGAATCCAATCCATCGAATTGGTGCGCAAAATGGTGGGAAGCACCGAACCCAAAGCCTCCCCACCCGGAACCATCCGAGGGGACTTCTCCCATCAATCCTACGCCTGGGCCGATGCCCAGAACCAAGTCGTGCGCAACCTAATCCACGCCTCCTCCTCCAAAGAAGACGCGGAAAAAGAGATCGGATTATGGTTCAAGAAGGACGAACTATACATGTACAAGACCATGCACGAACCCCACACGTTTGGGCGATAATGGCGATTTGGTTTCCTCTTGTTTATATATTTCCGAAATTGAGACTCGTAATGCGACTTTTTTTGGATGAGAGCAATATCCCCCGTTTAGACAAGATTAATCCTTCTTCTCCTTATTTCATTATGGGCGGCTGCATGATTGAGAACCGCGATATGGATTATGTCCACGAATCAATCAAGAAATTTGCAACAAGTCATTTTCCCGAATTCTGTGGCTCGATAAATGATTTCAAAATTCACGCTGCAGCGATGTATAATCTGCGCGACCATTTCTCGGCCTATACTGCGATTGAAATGGAAGCTAAAATTAATGCCTTTCTTGATATCATAAACGAGCTTCCACTAAAAATTGTCGCTACTGCAATACACAAGAAAAGGCAGATTGAACGATATCCGAGCCCACAAGATCCATATACTGTTGCGTTTCTATACTGTTGCGAACGTTTTCAATGGGAATTGTCATCAAAAAATATCGCCGTCGGTGAAGTTGTGCTTGAGTCACGCGGGCCCGGGCTTGATAATCTGTATCATTCGAAACTGGAAGAATTTCTAAAAATGGGGACTCGATACACTATCTTGGAAAATATCGCGAAACCATCCTTTCACCAATCGGGGGTGGAATCTCCTCTCCAAATATCCGATTTTGTCTGTTATGCCGTTCATAAATACCCGAATAAAAACGAGAGCGAGCTTTTCGACAAAATTAAAAGGAAGTTCAGACAGAGTGAATCTGGAACCATCGAGGGATATGGATTAATTCAATATCCAAAGTAAAATGTGGTGGTTTCGCCTAGAGAAGGTTTCCACCACATACTATTCTACCAATTGGCTTTTTTATATGTTCCTGAACCAAACCGCCATCCGTTATATACCAATTTGATTCTAATCCGTTCATGCACCTCCCCATCAAGAAGCTCCATCCCGATGCCATTATCCCCCAATATGCCCACGCTGGGGATGCGGGGATGGACTTATACGGGAGTGAGACCATCATCCTGAACCCCGGGGAACGGGGAATCATTCCGACGGGCATCGCCATGGCCATCCCCAAAGGGCATGTCGCACTCGTTTGGGACAAATCCGGTCCTCCCCTCAAGACAGGCATGCACACTCTCGCAGGTGTCATCGACGAGACGTATCGCGGGGAAATCAAGATTGTCGTCATCAATCATGGGAAAGAACCCATCACGATCGAAAGAGGGAAGAAGGTCGCCCAACTGCTCATCCAGCCCGTCGTCCAACCTCTCATCCAGGAAACGAGTGAGTTGGATGAAACCCCCCGCGGAAGTGGGGGATTCGGCAGCACAGGGTTGTGACGATTCAGGGCATCATAGATAGTTGCTCGTTTTTTCCCCGGAAATAAAAAACCGCGCGTATCCGGGTTATATTCTCCTCCCCTCCTTGATAGTCCATGATTCTGAGCGACGGGGAGATTAAGGAATTGCTGGCCCAGGGGAACATCTACGTGCCCACGGACATGAATCCCATCGACCTGTCCTTGCAACTAGGACCCAGCTCCCTGGACCTGCGATTGGGACCCGAAATCCTATTGTTTGACAACCACGCGATGCGCTTGATTGATTTAAGCGATAAGCAGCCCCCTCGCATGAGACGAGTGCAAATGGATGAGAAGGAAGGGTTCGTATTGCATCCCGGTGAGTTTGTTCTGGGCACCACCATCGAAGCCGTAAAAATTCCCGATGATTTGGTAGGACGACTAGAAGGGAGAAGCTCATTGGGGCGACTCGGACTCGTGATTCATGCCACGGCTGGATTCATCGACCCCGGGTTCGAGGGGCAAATCACCCTTGAAATGCAAAATATCGGGAACCAACCCCTGTTGCTAAGGCCCCAGCAACGAATATGCCAGTTGTGCTTCATGCGCATGTCCAAGCCCGCCGAGACCCCTTACCACAAGAAGCAGGATTCCAAATACCACGGGCAGTTCGGCCCCGTTGCCTCCCGCATCTCCAAAGAACAACGGAAAACCGACACTCCCGACACCCCCGAATTATAAATCCTTCCCTCCGCTTCTTGTTTGTGCCGCCGGGCCCATATCAGGAATAGACTCCCTGATTCTGGCTGCATCCTATATTCCGGGAGATTGATATGACCGAACAACCGTCTGCGAAACTACGCACCCCCATCATCGCTGTTCTCGGACACGTGGATTCGGGAAAAACGAGTTTTTTGGATAAGATCCGATCCACCAACCTCGCGGCCAAAGAACCCGGACTCATCACCCAACACATCGGTGCGACTGAAATCCCATTATCCATCGTGGAACAGATCGCCGGGAACCTCATTCAAAAATTTGGATTCACGCTCACCATCCCTGGACTTCTATTCATCGACACGCCAGGGCACGAAGCGTTCACCAACCTCCGCGAGAGAGGAAGCAGCATCGCGGATTTAGCCGTATTAATTGTCGATATCAACAAGGGATTGCAACCCCAAACCAAGGAGGCTATCACCATCCTGCGCCAGTACAAAGTCCCCTTCGTTGTATGTCTGACGAAGATCGATTTGGTGGAAGGATACACGTCTGCTCCTGGCAGTTTCCTCGCCAACCAATCCAACCAGGATGAGGGGACGAAAAAAAGGATGGATGAAAAATTATACACGATTGTCGGACACCTCTTCGAAAACGGTTTCAATGCGGAACGATTCGACCGGGTCCGGGACACGACCAAAGAATTGGCCATGATCCCCGTCTCCTCCCTCACGGGGGAAGGGCTCGCGGAAACACTTGTTTTTCTGGCTGGACTCGCGCAGCGATTCCTGGAATCCAATTTGAAGACCCAGGAAAATTCTCCCGGAAAAGGGACATTGCTGGAAGTGCGGGAAGAGAAAGGATTGGGGACCACTATTGATGTCATCCTCTATGAAGGAGTATTGCGCGTCGGCGACCCCTTCGTGGTCGCGGGAAAGAACGGAGTCATCTCCACGAAAGCACGGGCACTCCTGCGACCTCGCACGATTACCGACATCCGGATGAACGAGAAATGGGTCCAAGTCAATGAAATCCACGCCGCGGCCGGGATCAAAGTATCCGCACCCAACCTGGAACAAGCCCTGGCCGGGAGCCCCTTTTTGGTGTCCACATCCGGGGCCGAAGCGGCTCTCATCCAAAAAGAAGTGAGCCAATTGGAAATCGACTCCCAACAGAATGGAATCATCCTCAAAACCGACACATTGGGAAGCCTCGAGGCGCTCGTAAAACTATTCCATGCCCACCAAATTCCCATCAAGTCCGCCAATGTGGGGGAAATAACCAAACGGGACATCATGGAGGCCGCCGCCGTAGGGGGAAAGGATCCCTACCTCGGAGTGATATTCGCCTTCTCCACCCACTTCCCCGATGCCTTACGCAAGGATGCGGAAGCGGCCAACGTAAAAATATTCGAGAGCGATATCGTCTACTCCCTCACCGAAGAGTATGCGAAATGGGTCGAGGAGGAGAAGGCCACGCGCCAGAAAGAATTCCTCGAAAAAGCCATCC
>JBBSWQ010000036.1:9853-16240 GCA_038046225.1 archaeon | reverse complement strand
GAGTAGTGTTCATCCTGATGAGTTCATTATTATTCGCAATGATATTGAAAATGAAATTAAAGTAGTAAAAATAGGAGAGTTTGTAGACAAATTTATCCCGCACAACCCTAAAGAGACAGAAGTAATGAAAATTGGAAATTATTCAGCCTTATCATTCGACGGAAAAAAGACCTGTTTTTTACCATTAACACACGTCCACAAGCACAAACGCCAATCTGAAGTGGTTGAAGCCATTTTCTCTTCAGGATTCAGAACGATGGTCACAAGAGACCATAGCTTTTTCACCTTCAATTCAAATGGAAAATTGACCCCATCTGCGCCTAAAAAGAACATGTTTGCAAAGATTTGTCTCACGGCCCCATCAATCCAAGAAGAAAAAATGGTGGATTTGGCCAAGGATCTTTTCAAAAAGCTACCAAGTAAACATAGAAACCGGGTTTATTGCAGCGTTGGAGGACTATCCCAATCTAAAATGAGGATTTTATCTTCAAACAAAAAATTTCTGTCTACACTTTCTAATCCTAAAGATATGGAATCGCTTGCGCGTGAGTCAACCCTTGACAAGTCGGCTGTTACGGACGTGAGCCAACGATTGATAGCCGAAAATTTCATAACAATTTCTCCAAAAGCAAGAAAAAAAATAATAACAATAACAAAGAAAGGAGAGGAATATCTTGACTATTTGAAGTGGCTTTTCAATAATTGTCATTATTACAAGAAAAAGTATCGCGTACACATAGAAAAGGTTGCATGCTCCAAGATTAAACTAGAAAAATTCTGTGAAATATTCATCCATGTATACTATGGGAAGATTAAATTGCCACGCTTTTTACAGGCCAACCCATCCCTGGCTGAATTATTGGGATTATATGTTGCAGAGGGCGATACACGAAATACGACTCAAACATCAGACATACATTTAGCCGCCCAAAAAAAAGGGATGCAGGAGAGAATGGCCCGTTGTGTAAGAGAAGGACTCAAACTTGAGCCATATGTTAATTGGCGGGGAATAGATATCCATTCAAAACTTGCCCATTTTCTCATAAAATACGTTTTTGGAGCAGGAGTTGGGGCATACAATAAGGAAGTCCCCTCCATCATTTTTACATTGCCAAATGAACACAAATGGAGGTTCCTAGAAGGATATGCGCGAGGGGATGGACACATTACAGACAAGCGTATTGTACTCACGACTGCAAGTAAAAAACTAGTTACTGGCCTCATTTTTCTTCTCCGCCAACTTGGAATCAAAAAAATCACCCTTCAAAAAAGTTCGAAACGAAACACGTATGAAGTATGTATTATGGAATCCGTTCCATTTAATGAAATAAATGTCGACGGGAATAAATGCTATTACGACGTATATCCAGTAGCACAATCAAATGAAAAAACATTTTCGTTGATGAAAAATGAATATGTTAGTCAAAATAGTAACGCCAAAACACGCCAAAAGGGATCTGTTAACGAACAGAATTGTTTTGACTATATCAAAAAGATTATCCCACTAAAAGAACAGCCCGAATACGTATATGATATTTCAGTTAAAAAAACAGAATTATTTATCGGCGGGCAGGGGTTGGTTTGCCTGCACAATAGTGTCGCCGAAGAGGGATTGGACATTCCCTCCGTGGATTTAGTGGTGTTCTATGAGCCCGTGCCCAGCGAGATACGACTCATTCAACGCAGGGGAAGGACGGGGAGGAAGAACGCGGGAAAGGTCATCATCCTCATGGCCGAAAAGACAATGGATGAGGCGATGTATTGGGCCAGCAAACGGAAAGAAAAGAACATGCACGAGACCCTGCGAAGACTATCCGCTATCCCCACGACGCATCCCATCCCAACCATGCACCCCCCATCAAGCGGGGAAACCAACCCCACGCAATCCACCCTGGGAGTGTTCGGCGCACCCACTGAAAAGATATACGTCTTCGCGGACACACGGGAACAAGCCTCCGCGGTGATGAGGGAACTATCCTTCTACCCGGATGTGAATGTGCAGGCCAAAGTTTTGGAGGTCGGAGATTTTGTAGTGGGTCCTGATGTGGTGATTGAACGAAAAACCATCGAGGACTTCCTTCAGAGTCTGATTGATGGAAGGCTGATGGGACAATTGCTCAACATGAGCCAGGCCTACGCACGACCCCTCATGCTGTTGGAAGGAAACCCCGCGGACTTATTCACCCTGCGAAACGTCCATGAGAACGCCATCATCGGAATGATGTCCACGATCGCGGTGACGTATCGAATACCCATCCTCTTCACGAAGGATGCCAAGGAGAGCGCCAAATACGTGTATGCGATTGCCAAAAAAGAACAATCAGGAAAAACCAGTGAAATACGATTACGGATGGGGCGGAAGGGACTCGCACTCCATGAACAACAACGGTTCCTCATCGAAGGACTCCCTAATATTGGACCCGGGGCCGCGATTGAACTATTACGCCACTTTGGAAGCGTGCAACGCATCATGAACGCGGAAGGGAAGGAACTCCAAACCGTCGCCAACATCGGACCCAAAAAAATAGAAGCCCTCCACCGGGTCATCCGAAGCCCGTATGACCCCCAGACCAAACACGCAAAAAGCGACCCCCACATGCTCGCCGAAAAGGAAATGGAGACCATAGGAAAAGAAGACGAGGAACCCACCCCCGAAAAGAAAACCCAACTCGAAGAAAAGGAAATAGAAACCGAGGACATCGCATTCGACTAATCCAGTTCAGGGAGAATGATCCCAGGAACCCGCTCATAGATGCGCGCATCATCCGAGGAAAAGAGAATACGCATGGGGGGGCAGGGTTCCAATTCGAGCAAGCCAAACCGCGTGTATTCAGCCAAGAGCTCCCCGCGCGAAATGTAATAATACCGAGCATCAAATCGATCCATGGAATCCGTGAAAACCGAACACCGGCCGGACTGAAGGGGATCCTTGGCCGCCGCATTCCGCTCATCCAATTCATGGGCGAACTCAAAATACCCATCCACGACCATGGGGAGACCGGTGTAATAGGCGAGCACATGCCCCTGATCCCAAATGGTCAAGACGGAAGAATGAGGAACCGCCTCGGCGGAAAGGTGATCTATCGTCGCACGCTCGGACAGCGAGTAATAGGGATCCACCCCGCTCATGGTCAAATACACCGTGACAAAACCCAATGCGATTACGAAAAACGCAAGAGATGGGAGGAGTACCCGATGGGAGCGAAATTCACGAATAATATAGTCCACCCCATACGCGCCCAGGATGCCCAAGAAAGGAATCATGTAGATCGACAAGCGCATCCCCAGGGAAGCGATGCCCAGTGTGAGAATGACCCAAAGGACGATCACGGAGGGAAGACGGGCCCTCCACGCCCCGACAAAATTGAATGCCCACGAAAGGGGAAAGAAAAGAATGAGACCCAGGAGCCAAAACTTCACGAGCTCACTCGCCTCCAGAGAGACATGCGAGGCATAGTTGGATAGCGGGAGGCCGATGGAGGACACCCAGAGAAAGAACGTGAGGAGCATTCCCCCCAATGCGAAGGGAATCCAAAACGAGACCCGCTTCTTTTCAACCAGGGAAAGGAGAAAATAGGATCCGAGGAGAAGGGCATAGATCACCGCGGACAAAGGGTGGAGGAGGACCATCCCCATACTCAATATGAAAGCCAGGAGGGAACGGCGGGTGAGCCAGAGGTAGAGGAGGAAAGGAATCAGCATGAGCGCCAACCCATCCGGGCGCGTGAAACCCGAGGTGCGCCAAATCGCCATGACGGAAAGAGAGGAAAAGAAACCCGCCCACGCCCCAATGGAAACCGAACCCGAAAGGGAACGCCCCAGAAGGAAGGCCGAAAACACCATCAGGCCCCCGATAAAAATACCAAGGAACTTGAGAACGATAAGGGAATCAACCCCACTCCCCGCGGAAAGAAGACCCGTGAGGAGATGAAGCACGGGAGGATAGGAATACACCCGACCCTGCAAGGAAAGAGAATCCCACACGGGAATTTCAAGGGTGCGCGCCACCTCATTGCTCAACCGGGCATGGAAATGCGAATCCGGGTCGAAGGACCCCTCAAATTGGAGAGGAATGGAACGCACGACCATGGCGAGAAAAAAAAGAAGGAGAAGCACCCGGAAGGGATTTGAAAAAAAAGAAAAACGAGCCGTCATGAGAAAAAAACCCCGCGCGTACGATCAATCCACCAGGGCGCTCCGCTCCATCGCCCACGCATTTACACCCCGCGACCAATCCGAAGGAGGGGAGATGCCCGAGCCCCACGCAATAGGATGAGGGGCCAATCCCCACTCCTTCACCATGGAAGCAAAACGGGACGAAGTCATCCACCCCGAGGGACCGGACCAGAGCACGATTACCTCTCTCGCGGAAGGAGACACCCCCACCAGCGGGAGCGCGTGATCCACCTGGGAGACCCCCGCTACCCGGACCAAAAATTCGAGCTCCGGTTGGGAATAATGAGCATTTCCCCGCGCAAGGGAAAGAAACGTCCCATACGCGGCCCAGGCCAAATGAGAAAAAGAACCCACGTGAGAAGGGGAAAGGACCTGGAAGAAGCCCCCGGAGGGGGATATCTTTTTAAGCGTGTCCAAGGCGCTTTTCGTATCCCGCGTTCCGGTGAGGACGAATATCTCCCACCCGGAATCGCGTACCAGCGGCAAAGCGAATGAAGCCAACCAGGGTTTCATTCCAACTAGAGCGCGATGGTCCATAATAACCGATAGGATGGATGAACAATGACCCTTTGGCAAGAAAAAAGCTTCCGCCGAGCATCCGGTGGAATACGGAACAGCCGGAATCGAGCGAGCAAATACCTCCACCAAAAAGGGGGAGAATTCGCCGAAACCACGCTCAACGAAACCCGAGAGGCCAAGAGGGTGAACGGACTCGGATCCACCCACAAGACCAAACTGAGAAAAGCCGACACGGCCAACGTGACGGATGCCACCACGCAAAAGACCCAAAAAATGAAAATCATCTGGGTGCACGAAAACGCGGCCAACCGATTGTATGTGCGGCGAAACATCATCACGAAGGGAACTCTGATTGAAGTGGAGAAAGACGGGAAAAAAGCATTTGCACGCGTGACGAATAGACCCGGACAGGCCGGAGCCGTATCCGCGATTCTCGCCGAAAAGCCCGCCGAAAAAGAAAAGAAAGCCAAGCCGGCGGCTAAAAACACCAAAAAGCCCGCTAAAAAAGCTAAAGCGGAATAAGACTCATTAGGAAAAGGAAACCCTTCCACGCAGGGAGGGTTAATTTTACATCCCCCTGAACCATCCGGCGGGACCCTCAAAAAACCCCAAACCGGCCCGAATTAAAGCCCAACGGCTCGTTATTTATAAATAGGACGAGAGTGTTTATATATAACTTCGACAAGAAATAGATATATCGATTCGTGGTTGGGTCGCACAACAATTTTTATTTATCCCATTTCCGTTGCGCGTCACCCCTCCATGCATCATCCCAGGAGAAGGTGGTACATCCATGGCCGGTAACGTTTGCCCCGAATGCGGGAGCACCAAACTGCGCAAAGACACGGAGAAAGGAGAAATCGTCTGCCAGCAATGCGGACTCATCGTCTCCGAAGATGAAATGGATTTTGGGAAGGAATGGCGCTCCTTCGACTCGGACGGATTCGAGGATGTGGCCCGGACCGGGAGTCCGATGAAGTATGTCAAACTCAACAAGGGACTCGTCACCGTCATCGACCGGCGAGGAGCCGATTCACGCGGGAACAAGCTCTCAAGCAAGAGCAAGGCCCAGATGTATCGCCTCATCAAGTGGCATAAACGCGCATCGATTTCAAGCTCCATGCAGCGCAACCTCAGCATTGCCCTCACGGAATTGCGGAGAGTCGCCTCGTACTTGAACATCCCCGAACAATTGGTGGAAGCGGCCGCATTATTGTACCGCAAGACCGTCAAGAAGGGATTGATCCGCGGACGATTAATCGAAGCCGTGGTGGCCGCTGTCTTGTACACGGTGTGCCGAACCTACCAGGTTCCTCGAACATTGAATGAGATGGCCGAGGCCTCGGGATTGACGAAGAAGGAAATCGGTCGGACGTATCGATTCCTTGTTCGGGAATTGAAACTCGAAGTGCCTCTGACGAATCCGATTCACTACATCCCCCGCTTTGCCTCTGAGTTGAACCTCAGCGGTGAAGTGCAGGAAGAGGGACGGAAGATCCTCGAGGATGCCATTGGAAAGGGACTCATCTCGGGTAGAGGACCCACGGGAGTCGCCGCAGCAGCCGTATACATCGCGGGATTGCTGAAAGGCGAACGACGGACCCAGAAAGAAGTGGCGAACGTGGCCGGAGTCACCGAAGTCACGATCCGGAACCGCTACCGCGAACTCAAGAAACGATTGGATATTGAAGT
>JBBSWQ010000036.1:0-9753 GCA_038046225.1 archaeon | reverse complement strand
CAAATTCTTCACGCCGTGCGTGACTTCCCTTTCTTCATACGCTTTGGCTTTGAGCTTGATCATGTTGGGTTGTTCCATGAGCCTCCCCTTCTGGAGGTAATGATCCAGGTGTTCCAAGAAGACGAATCCGCCGATGATCTCCGTGAGGACCACGTAGTCGACCCCGGCCTTGTAGAGGTGCAGGGCGTCCTCGTAATAATTCGCTTTAGCGAAAATCTTCAAGTGGAAAAAGTGCTTCTTGACGAAATTCGTGACGTATAATGTCTCATCCATGTCCGGGAGGGCGCAGACCAGCATCTTGGCGCGCTCCGCGTGCAATTTCTCCAGTATCTCGGGATTATGGGCATTCCCGAATACGGCCGGAACACCCTTGGCGCGGAAATAGGCAATCATGTTGGGATCGTGATCCACGACGATCACCGGATACTTGCGCGCAAGTTCGCGCGCCACATACTTGCCGGAGCGACCGCCCCCGAGGATGATGACGTGGTTATTCAATCCCTTGTTGGGGATCTCCTGCATCGCATCGATGCGTCGGGAAAAGGAATCGAAGAGCGAAAAAACACGAATGCCGAAACGCTTCTTGAACCATTCATGGAGGCGGGGACCCATCTCCATGAGGTAGGGGGAGACCACCATCGAACCGGCGACCGCGAGAAGCATGAACGAATAAATATTCCCCGGAATGACCCCCGCGACCTTCCCCTGGAGCAAAAGAATGAGGGAGAACTCCGACATCTGGGTCAAACCAAAAGCGACACGGGAGGACACCCCCGAACCATACCCGGCGAGCTGGGTGATGGAATACATTACGAAGGGCTTGAAGACGAGAATCATCAAAACGAAACTCACCATGAAGACCACCGGAACATCCGCGATGGAAAAAGACAATTGCGTCCCTAACGAGACGAAAAACAACATCACGAAGAAGTCGCGCAGACCCCGAATCGAGGAGACGGCCTCGACATTATAGGGGAGTTTAGCGATGGCTAATCCGGCGAGGAAGGCGCCGATAGCAAGCGAGATGTTCAGCGCGTACGCCAATGCAATGAAACCAAAACACGTGGCCAGCGCGGTAAGGTATAAGAGTTCGGGATTCTGCGCCGACATGCGAAATACGGTCGGGAAGAACTTCTTGGAGAGCAGGGCCACCACGCCAATGAGCAATACGGCCTTCAGCACGAGAAACTGGAGGAAGTCCACATTGAGGTTGGAGGAGGCCGCCAGCAAGGGCAGGGCCACCACGACCATGATGTCCTGGACCAAGAGGATTCCCAGCATGAGCTGGCCGTGCAAGGAAGAGAGGGTCTTCTTGTCCTGGAGAATCTTCACGACGAGGATCGTGGAAGAAAGAGCCAACGCGAGACCCACATACAAGGAGGCCTCAAACGACAATCCGGGCAGCACGAAGAAGGAGATGAGGATGGTCAGCAGCACTTGAGCGAGCCCACCCAAAAGGATCGTGGGGCCAGCCTTCATGAACTTCAAAAAGTCCGTTTCCGCCCCTACCGTAAACAACAAAAAGATGATTCCCAGCTCCGAAAGGATGGCAATCTCCCCCGGCTCGGACAATAGGTTCAGACCAAACGGACCAATAATGACCCCGGCCAGCAAATACCCCAGCAAGGCCGGTTGATTCAGGGCACGGGCGATGAATAATGAGAATGCGGCTGCAATGACCATGAAACCCAGGTTGAAGAGGAGGGTGTACTCGGCCATGGTGATGGTGAGAAAATCATTGAACTTATAAATCCGCCGAGTCACGGAGAAAAAATTATGGATTCGATCTCGGGTTTCATATCCATGTTCAATGAGACATGCCGTCCATATCCCGTTGGTTTCACGAGGATAAATCCCTCCTTGATTAAGGCATCCAATTCACTCCGAACGATTCCCCACGTATCCTTTGGGAAGCCGCGAGGAATGTTGTCGTACGCCGTGTGCTTCTCGCCCCACCAGCGATGGGATGCCATTTTGATCAAAATACGTTTACGAATCAAAAAAGGAGAAAGATTCATTTTCTGAAACATAAAGAGATTATTTTAAAAACATTCGGGGGGTAGATTTCCGTATGAAGCAAAAGGAAATGATTGACCCCTCCCTCTTCGTCGAATTCTTCGGAGACTATCCCTACATCCGAGTCCTGGACTTTCTCCTGGAGAATGACATTTTCGATTACAGCAAAAAAGATATCAGCCGCCACGCGAACGTCTCATGGAATACCCTTGAAACAGTATGGGGGCAATTGGAAAGGATGAATGTCATCGTCCATACCCGCAAAGTAGGGAAAGCGGAAATGTACAAAATCAATGAAAAAAATATCCTGGTCCAACAGCTCATGGAACTCAACACGAAACTTTTGAGATACAGCCTGGAAAAAATAAAACCCATGCGCACAACCATCGTCGCGGCCGACTCCGATTAACCCAATGGAATAATCTCAAACCCATCCTTCGTGTCTACGATGGAATAGCCTTCCTTGGTCAGCGCGCCGCGCAAGGAATCGGCCTTCTTCCAATCCTTAGCCTTTCGCGCCGCATCGCGCTCCTGGCCCAGCTTCACCACGTGGGCGGGGATGGAGTGGATCGGCTGGTCGAACTCGAACACATCAAGGACCTCATTGATGTCCTTCAAATACTCCAGGATCTTTCGCGTATCGGACTTTGAAAATTCCTCACGGTCCATGTATCCATTCACGGCCTTTTGGATTTCAAATAATTGGGCGAGGACCATGGGGGTGTTCAAATCATCATCCAAAAATCCTTCGATGCGTTCGAAATGGTCTTTTTGCAAATCATTCATCATGAAATTCGTTGCGGCCTCGGAGGTTTTTTTTCCTTTGTATTTCTGCAACCGCTGGATGAAATCATTCCACCCCTTCCTTGTTTTCCGGGCCGCCTCTAGGCTATCCCACGTAAAATTCATCTCGGATTTGTAGTGGGCCGTAAGCAAGAGATACCTGAAATCCAGCCCCTCAAACCCTTTCTTCTCCAGGTCAGCAATCGTGTAGGTATTGCGCAGGGACTTCGACATCTTCTGACCATTCACGAGCATGAACGTGACGTGCATCCAGAAATTAGCGAATGGTTTTCCCGTCGCCCCTTCGGATTGGGCAATCTCATTCTGGTGGTGGGGAAAAAGGTTATCCATCCCCCCCGTGTGGATGTCAAAACGGTCCCCGAGGTATTTCATGGCCATTGCCGAGCACTCGATGTGCCATCCCGGATACCCGCGGCCCCAGGGAGAATCCCATTGCAGGGCATGCGAGGGCTGATTCAATTGCCATAATCGAAAATCCGCCGGATGCTTCTTTCCCGGATCCCTATTCACTTCCTCACGAACCCCTTTGAGTTGATCCAATGCGATTCCGGCGAACTTGCCATATGATTTGAACTTTTCCACATTGAAATAGACGCCATCCCCCGTGGAGTAGGTGAATCCTTTCTTCTCCAACTTTTGAATGAGCTTAATCATCTCCGGGATGTGATCGGTGGCCTTGCAAATGATGGCCGGACGGATCACGTGGAGCTTTTCCATGTCCTGCATAAACGCATGCGTGTAGAATTCGGCAATCTGCTGGGGGGATTTTTTTTCTTCCCTTGCGGCCCTTTCCATCTTATCTTCCGTATCGTCGGCATCCGACTGGAGGTGGCCCACATCCGTGATGTTCATGACATGCGTGAGCTTGAATTTTCTCCGCTCCAACAGCCGATGCAGCACATCCCATGTGACGTAGGCGCGGTAATTACCAATATGCGCATAATGATAGACGGTAGGACCGCACGCGTATAGCCCCACCTTGCTCCCGTGAAGGGCCTCGAATTCTCCCTTTGAACGAATCCGGGTGTTGTAAAAACGCAAGACCATATAGGGGGAATTAGCCCATTACTGAATTTAAAGGAAGAGTGGAAAACAAGCGGGTTGTGGGAGCGAATATCCCCCCTAGGGGAATAGGAAAAACAGAATCATGCTCTGGACGACCACCAATACGATCATCACGAGAATGGACTTGAACACGGTGGTCTTGAGATACTGATTCACCGCGAGAAACATGCCATACACCGCATACAGGAGGAAGAGCATACTCACGAGGAAAAACAATACCGAGAGGGGATTGATGAGATTCCCCGAAAGACTCTGGGAGAGAACCGCATCCCATTCCGCGGGACCGATGACCCCATCATTGAGTTGCTGCATCGCCCCCAGCACATCCGGGATGGTCACCACCGGCAAGAGAAGGGAACCCACGGCGAACATTAGAAAACCATAGAAATTAACATGAGAAAGCATGGATAATGCACGGAGGAACGAATCCAATCCCAGCGGGATGCGGAGAAAAAAAACCCCTAAAAGAATGAGGACCAATCCTCCGATTCCCCAGCGCAAAAGATCCACGAGAAAGAATTCGAGGGAAGAACCCCAAAAAACTTCCCCAATAAATAAGAGGAAAGCCACCACCCCCACGAGGGTGGAAGAGAGCACGAACAGAAGGGAGCGGAAAAGCGAGGGATGATCGGAGGAAAACTGCATGGCTTGCTTGGGACGCAAAAGAAGATCGGAATAGTAACCCATGATTCAGGAAAACGAACCGACTATTTAAATGACGGCCATCCGAGAGGCAGGGAGTATTCGCACGCACCCCATTATCGAGTGACTTTCAACTCTTCAAATTCCTTCTTCAACCGCAAACATTTTTCGCTCGACAAATGCTTCCGGGCCGGGGCGAGAATCTTCTCCAAGGAGAGGGAGAGGCCCTGTTTCAGGTCCATGGGATGGAGTTTTCCGCCCACAAAATCTTTTTCGAGCGCTGAATAGTTTTCGTAGGAGACGTTTCCCCCGAACTTGACGGGACGCTCGATGACCAATTCATTGGCGAAAGGAAAAATCAAATGGTCCGCCCAATCCAGCACCGGATTATAGGTCGTGTCCTTTTCCACGCAGAAGGCCCCATTCATTTTCTTGGCAATCGTTTCGGGGGAATCATCCAAGAAGACGGCACTTCCCTGCACGGACTTGCTCATCTTCAACGCGGCACGGAGCTCTGAAACCTTTTCCTGGGGAATTGGCCACATGGGGGGTTTTTGCAAACCCATAACCAGGTGTTGGTGAACGGCGATGGGTGAAAAGGATTGGCCCTGGTGCATAATCCCATGGTATTGGAGCTTGTGCGCCACTTCCCGCGCCACGACATGGGCTTTCCGCTGATCCATTCCCGAATGGGCTAACGTGATGCGTTGGAAGAAAATATCCGCGACCTGCATGCAGGGATACAACAACTTGGCGAAATCCACGCTCTCGCCTTCGGAACGACCCAGTATGGTGATGCTGCGCTGCATCCGGGATAAGGAGGAATGCTTGGCCACATCCACGACGGTCTCCCAATACGCATCTTGATTATGGTATAATTCGCTTCCCAATACAAATCGAATCTTGGACTCGTCCGCCTTAACCACTTTAGATGCGGCGAGAAAGCACTCTTTGAAATATCCTTT
Source organism: archaeon (assembly GCA_038046225.1). Taxonomy (GTDB): domain Archaea; phylum Iainarchaeota; class Iainarchaeia; order Iainarchaeales; family VGJJ01; genus VGJJ01. The sequence continues at coordinate 4,261 of JBBSWQ010000036.1, read as the reverse complement.
CGCGACGCGAGAAATGGCTTCCTTGTCTCCGCCCAGCTTGTCGTTAATCCATGCGTGCCAGTCCGCCAAAAAAATAGAACAATCCACTCCCGCTTCTTGGAAGCGGCGGATGTGGAACAATGACTTGAGCGCCGAACCAATGTGAGGCTGCCCCGAGACCTCGAAACCAATATAATGATGGAGAGGAATCCGCTGGTCGATGGCGCGCGTCAAATCCTCGCGCGTGAGGGTCTCTTCCAATCCTCCCGTGATAAGCGAGACGGTCTTCTCAGTGGTCATGATGAATAAGAATGATTGATTGCGTTAAAAATATGCGGGTAGGGCCAAAAAAAGTGAAGAGAAAGGAGGATGAGAGGCTATTCGTCGCCCCCGGCGTCCTCTTCCCCTTCTCCATCCTCGTCCCCGTCTTCTTCATCTTCCCATTCGGGGTCCTCTTCCTCGGATTCCTCGTCGGATCCGCTCTCGTCATCGCCACCTTCTGCTTCTCCCTCGTCATCGAGGTGAATAATGGGCACTTCGTTTACTATCATGTGGTGTTCTCCCTCCCAAGCTGGAAAGTATACCCGTAGGTTATCCAACCATTTAAAAATCTGACCCTCTTGATGGCCTCAAAAAAGAAAAATATGGATTCCATAAAACAACCAGTTATGTTGGAGTCGGGGGTGGGTTTATTGTTCAAACAGTTCTTCCAAACGAATGTCGGTCAGGTTCTCTATTTTTTCTTTGACCTCATTGAAGGAAGAAGGACAATCGGATTCGAAACACCCTACCACATACCGAACTTGCTTGTATGGCACGTCCGCTTCGGGGTAGGAAAAAAGAGATTCTACGCTAATGGAATACATTAGTTGGCCTTTTAATCCCTCTAAATCATCGATGTTGAATACCTTCAAATCAAACAATCCATTGGACCTGATTAAATTTTGTAACTCATTGAATTGATCCTGGGTTATGGATTGTTTTTTCTCTGAATTTGAGAAGGAATAGCGAGATTCCTTGGAATATTCCCACACTTCTCCTGGACTTTGAATGTAAATCCACGATTCCTTTCCCCCCTCTCCTCTGGCATGAATCTCCACGTTCATGACAAAGAAGTTATCTTCGGAAGAGGGTGGGGCCGGATTCTCAATCGATTGGACCACTTGCAGGCATCCTGAAAGGATCAGAAAAAGAAGTCCGGCTATCAACAAAAGATGTTTTGGAGTAGACACTGGATTTTCACTCCAATACGTGAAGCGAACCGAATTTTCCGGTGGATAACTGCAATTGTCCCTTGTATTCGGACACCCACCCGTTCTCAATCCGGATCTTCTGCCCTTCTTTGACCTGATCGATCTGCTCATTCCACAAGGAGACCTGGACCTCGCCCGTCTCATCCTTGCCGGCCACATTGCAGACCTTTCCCTGTCCCTTTGCCGAGGCAAATTCCCGGGGTTCCCCTACGGAAACCACTTCTAATTCGATAAACACATTCCCCATGCGCGGACGCAATTGCTTAACTTTCATTAATTCAGCCATAGGATTTTCCACTCCCAACCATTTCCTTAGCCGTTATCAAGACCCAAACCCATTAAAAAAGATCGGCCAAAAACCCAAAATCGGTTTTTAAGCGGGTCGGAGGAGAATAGATTAACCAGAAATAGAAAAAAAAGAGGTGTCAGAACCATGACCATCGTCGGACAAAAAGCCCCCGATTTCGCCGCAACGGCCTATACGAACGGGGAATTCAAGAAAGTAGGATTGAAGGATTACAAAGGAAAATGGGTCGTATTGTTCTTCTACCCCCTCGACTTCACCTTCGTATGCCCCACTGAAATACGGGGATTCGCCAAGATGGAAGGGGAATTCAAGAAACTCAACGCCAGTATTGTGGGAGCGAGCACGGACTCGGAACACTCGCACAAGGCATGGCTGGAACGGGACCTGCCCGAGGTCAAATTCCCCATCCTCGCGGACACCAATCATCACGTGTCACGGGCATTTGGCGTATTGAAGGAAGATCAAGGAATCGCGTACCGAGGAACATTCATCATCGACCCGGACGGATTCATCCGATACGAATCGGTATCCGACCTCGATGTGGGACGTAGTGTGAAAGAAACCCTGCGCATCCTCCAAGCATTCCAGACCGGGGGATTATGCGAAGTGGACTGGTCACCCGGCATGGATAACTTGAACAAGAAGAAGTAGGGAATAAACGAATCCCTACTTTTTCACTTTCTTTTATTTTTCGCATTCTTTCGTTTTTATTTTCTTTCTTCTCCCCGCCTTTCGCCCCCACGCTCTCTTTTATACTCCCCTTTTCTGGAGGTGTTTCTCATGTGCTGGTACAAACCCCTCCTCCGGCCGCTCGTCTCGCATTTCATCGCAGGGGAAACCATGGGAGACGCCCTAAAATACGGGAAACGACTCCAAGGAAAAGAGATTACGCCCATCTTCGACATTCTGGGAGAGGAAGGGAGGGGAAAAGAGGGCATTGTGCGGATGAGCAGTGAATACCTCGAACTCCTCGACCAGATGGAACGGACCCATTTGCAGGGAGGAATATCCCTCAAACTTACTGCATTCGGATTGGATACGGATGAGGAGACATGCCTCCGGGCCGTCGGACGCATTGTGCGGCATGCCCACGAAAAAGGAGCCATCGTCTGGATTGACATGGAAGGAGGGGGATACACCACTTCCACCCTGCGCATCTATCGCGCCCTCATCGCGGAATACGACAATGTGGGATTGTGCATCCAGGCCTACATGAAACGAGCCAAGCGAGACATCCTATCCTTGCTACCTGACCAACCCAAAATACGATTGGTGAAGGGGATCTATCCCCAAAAGAGCGAAGCGGTATACCTCACTCATGCGCAAATCAACCGAAACTTCAAGGAACTCCTCTCATTGATGTCCCAAAAGGACGCATGGACGGCCGTGGGGACCCATGATATGAATATCATCGCCCATGCCCTCAGCCTCCCATTCCCAAATCACATGGAATTCCAATTATTGAAAGGCATCCGCGACGATGAGAAAAAGATGCTCGCGGAACACGGATATTCCGTGTGCGAATACGTCCCCTATGGACCCCACTGGGAAAAATATGCCATCCGAAGGGTGGGAGAACGACTCCGCAATATCAAATGGATTATTCAAGGATGGGCAGGAATCAAATAAGGAATATTCAAGGACGAAGAAAAAAATACGATCCACTCAATCCAACAAAAAGAAAAAAAAGAGGGGACCCATTGGGCCCCCCAAAAAAGTAGGGCGATTCACGTATCCTATATCGAATCGAGCGACCATTCCTTCCCACCCATCGAAGAGGAAGAGGAGCCCTTGCCCCCATCCTTCCACCCGGCGGAAGAACCCTTCGCATTCGTCTTGGAATGCACGAAGGGAGAGCGGACTCCCGTGAAGACCGTAATGACCTCAATCTTGTTCTCGAATGCCGGATTAATTCGCGCCCCCCAAATGACCACGGCGTTAGGATCCATCTGCTCGGTGAGCATGGTCCCAATCTGATTGGCTTCACCCAACGTGAGCTCGTGCCCCCCCGTGATATGAATCAATGCACCCTTGGCGCCGGCGATGTCAACATCCAACAACGTGTTGTTCAAACAATCCGCCACCGCCTCGTCCACTCGATTCACGGACTTGGATTCCCCAACCGCAATCATGGAGAGACCGTGTCCCGTCATGATGGAACGGACATCCGCAAAATCCAAGTTGATTAAGGAGGGTTGGGTAATGGTTTCCGTAATCCCACTCACGACGCGGGCCACCAATTCATCCGCCACACGAAAGGCATCCTGAATAGGAAGATTGGGAACCAACTCGGCCAGACGATTATTATCAATCACAATGACGGTATCGCAAACCTGGGAAAGCTTCTGAATCCCCTCCTCAGCCTTAATCGTGCGCGCGCGTTCAAGGGTGAACGGATAGGTGACCATGGCGATGACGATGGCTCCCTGCTCTTTGGCAATTCCTGCGATGACAGGAGCCGAACCCGTGCCGGTTCCCCCACCCATTCCAGCGCAGATGAAGAGCATATCCACTCCCTTGAGGATGGCATCCAAGTCCCCTTTCGAGACTTCCGCGGCTTTCTCCCCTACTTCAGGGTAGCCTCCTGCTCCCAATCCCCGGGTCACGGATTTTCCGATGAGGATTTTGGTAATGTTATCGTCGATAATGGAAAGATGCTGTTTATCTGTATTCACGGCCGCCAATTGGGCGCCCGAAATATTCATACTGGCCAGGCGGTTGA
>JBBSWQ010000035.1:0-9683 GCA_038046225.1 archaeon | reverse complement strand
TAGTAAAATTCCTCGCCGACTATGGATACACGCACGCCCCCATCGTCCCGGTATCCGCCAATTTCAACACGAACATGGATCTATTGATTCAACTCATCGAAGAAATCATTCCGACGCCCAAACATGACACGAGTCTCCCATTGAAGATGTACATCTCCCGCTCCTTCGACGTGAACAAGCCGGGAACGCCTATCGACCAATTAAAAGGAGGCGTATTGGGAGGGAGCATCCTGCAAGGAACCCTTTCCCCCGGACAGAAAGTGGAAGTCACGCCTGGCTTCGACGGAAAACCATTTCTTATTGAAGTGCAGAATCTCCACATCGCGGAAGGAGAACTGGAACACGCCCACCCGGGGGGGCTCATCGCGGCCGGAACCCAAATGGACCCCGGGATTACGAGCATGGACAAGTTCAAAGGACAGATACTGTGCGCCCCTCATACTCTTCCCGCACCCACGGACCGATTCTTTATGGAATGGCACGAGCTCCCACGCCTCCTCGATGGAAAACTGCCCCCACCCCACCTCAAAGAGCTCATGGTCTTCACCCTCGGAACGAACACGATGGTGGGGGAAGTCATGTCGATCAAGAAGAACACCCTTGACATCCTCCTCAAGGGACGCATGACGGTGGAAAAAGGACAGAAAGCCGCCATCTCCCGCCGCGACAAAGCCGCATGGCGACTATCCGGATGGGGAACGATACTCTAGGCAGTATCTTCATCCCCCTCGCTATGATTTTGTCAAGAAGGCTATATTCCCGCACTTACCATTGGCACTAATAGGGCGAGGAAGGAGAAGAATGCCGCTCCCGCGACCGCTAGAAAAATGACTCCAATCACAATCATCGGCAATAGAAACGCCACAAGTGCGCGCCACTTAGAGATGCGATGGGCAATCGAAATGGCAACCACATTGAGATAAATTCCTGAATAGATCCACCAGAGAATGGAGATTAATATCCCTACAAAAGGAATGGCATTCGCGAGCGAAAGAATAATACTGGCAAAAAGCGCCGGCCAGAAAAGACGAGAAGCCAAATAATACAGCTGAATGAAGGTCCCTTTTCCTCCCAACAACCGTGCACAAAAATGCTGGAGGCCTACTCCAAAACCAGAAAATGATGCATAAAGAAAACCAACAACGACTGGAGCGATGAGGATCGCAATCCAGCCGATGCCACCCAACCCAATTCGTTCCCCCGCGACCGCTATAATCAACCCAATCATCAGTCCGATAATTGCTCCCATGATGGCAAACGTCTTGAACGCCTCACGCAAATCAGCATGTTTAACGTCCTCTGCCATCGTCGGTTCGGGCTTGATGATGATGTTGAAATAGTCAATGATCGCCATAGAAACAATCTCCTCCCACGAGGGGTGGTTGCATAAACGGAAGAAGCCACCGTCCTATATAAAGAATAGGTCCCTCTTTCCCATTCGAGGGGAATCCCATCGCGCCGGCCACCGAAACCATGAAAATTGCCCTGGACACCAATTTATTGCTCGACATGACCCGGCTCAAAATTGACGTGTTCGACCAGCTCATGGGATTGGCGGGAAATGCCACGCTCGTGGTGCCCATCCAGGTCCGGCAGGAACTTCAAACTCTCTCCATTGAACGAGGAAAAACGGGTTCAGCAGCCCGGGTCGCGCTGGAGGCCCTATCCACCCACCGGGTTAAAACGGTCTCCGCCACCGGCGAAAATGGGGACGAAGCACTCCAAGAATTGGCCCAAAAGGGATACATCATTGCATCGAACGACCGGGCTCTCAGACAAAGCCTTAAAAACAATCCCCAGCGGGCTATTGTGGTACGCCAATCCAAGTATTTGGTCTGGCAATAATCATTTATTTATCCACGAAAGGGGGAAATGACGCATGTATTCTCTGGCTAAAATCCGCGATACTATCCGCGTGCCCCCGGCAAAGTTTTCGAGCGACCTAAACCAATCCATCCTGGGCATCGTCCGAGTGGACATGGAAGGGCTCGTGGATTCCGAGTTGGGCGTCATCATTGCAGTCACCGAAGCCCGAAAAAAAGGAGAAGGGAAGATTGTGCCCGGAGACCCCTCCGCGTATTTCGATTCCGAACTCACCTTATTGGTATACAAACCCCAAGTCAATGAGGTCGTGGAGGGAATTGTCTCCGAGGCCACTGAATTCGGGGCATTCGTCAAGACAGGCCCCATCGAAGGACTCGTTCACGTCTCCCAGATCGCGGACGATTTTATCACGTACGATGCCAACGTCCCCGGTTTCACGGGAAGGGACAGCAAGCGCACCCTCAAGATAGGCGACACGGTCACCGCGAAAGTAGTCTCCGTATCCATGAAAGGAACGATCCCCGATTCAAAGATCGGACTCACGATGCGACAGCCCGGATTAGGAAAGAAAGAATGGGCCAAGATCAAGAAGGTCGTCCGCATGGAAAAGAAGGGAAAAGCGCCCCCTAAAGGAGGCGATGTCGCATGAGCAAAGAAAAAGCCTGCCGGGCATGCCACAAACTATCCGAAGACATGAAAGAATGCCCGGTCTGCAAGGGCACGGACTTGACTACCTTCTGGTCCGGATTCGCAGAGATTCTGAACACGGAGAAGAGCGAGATTGCCAAGAAAATGGGAGTGACCACGGTGGGAAAATACGCACTGCGGTTGAGCCGGTAAAAAAAGGGGGAAATGGTATGCAGATCGAAATCGAAGGAAGACACAAGAACACATTCTTCCACCGCGAAGAAGTGAACTTCGAGATCCTGAATATCACAAAGACCCCATCCCGGGAAGAAGTGCGCAAAGCCCTCGCATCCCAATTAGGGACGGAGGAAGGACTCGTCGTCATCGACGAGATTGACCACGAATTCGGATCCACCCGCGTATACGGCTTCGCCAAGAAATACGACTCTGTGGAAGACCTGAAGAAGACCGAACCCATCCACATGCGCAAACGCCACGGAGAAAAGGAAGAGAAGAAAGAAGAGAAAAAAGATAGTTCCCCCGCCCCGGAGGCATAATCATGGCCGCCAAACCCGCTGCAACCAAAAGAAGCAACCCCAAGAAGACCAGCAAATCCAGCTTGTATGCCATCACCGGACACGATATCAAACGATCGAAACGCGCTTGCCCCAAATGCGGACCCGGAGTGTTCCTGGCCCAGCATGAGAATAGGGAATCCTGCGGAAACTGTGGTTTTTTAGAGTGGAAGAAGAAAGAATAATGGTATGCCCGACTTGTCCGCATTCTCTTTTCCCATTGCATTCACCCTCTTCTCCATCGGAATCATCCTCCTCTCCAAAAAGAAGGCGAGCGAATGGGTGGGAGAAAAGCCCTCCTTCACGCACCTCATTCCCATTCTCATCATCGCCGCCCAACTTCTCCTCCTTGGAGTAGGGATCGACCTCCTTTCCACCGCATTGGGAGTCAATGATACGCAGGAAGTGGACAACGCCATCGAAGGATTGAACCGCGAACCCTTGATGGGGGTCCTCTCCCTCGGGGTGGGGGCACTGGGGGAAGAATTATTCTTCCGCGGAATTCTCCAGACGGCCGCAGGACCCATTCCAAGTTCGTTGATATTCGGCCTCTTTCACGCGGGATACGATTCCATCATCCAAATCATCGGATCGTTCCTCGCTGGACTGCTATTGTGCCGCGCCCGCGGAATGAATAGGAGCATTTTCCCAGGCATGGGAGGACACTTCCTCTATAACGCCATCATCGTGTTCACGTGGGGGGGATGAATCATGTACGCGCTCGGCATCGAAAGCACCGCCCACACATTCGGAGTGGGAATCGTGGACGAACGATGCGAAGTCCTCGCAAACGTGAAAGCATCCTACACGAATCCGGATGCGGGGATACACCCCCGCCTGGCGGCCGATCATCACTTGACCAATGGACCGCGCGTTCTCCGAGACGCATTGGAGAAGGCCGGGCTGGGAATGAAGGACATTGAGGTCGTATCGTTTTCCCAGGGGCCCGGATTGGGTCCCTGTCTCCGCGTGGGGGGGATCACGGCGCGGTATCTCTCCTCCAAATATGGGAAACCCATCCTGGGAGTCAACCATTGCGTGGCGCACGTAGAAATAGGAAAGGTCAAGACAAAGGCCAGGGACCCGGTGGTCGTATACACTTCCGGGGCGAACACGCAAATCATCACGTATGAATGCAGGAAATACCGCGTGCTGGGAGAGACATTGGACATGGGAGTAGGAAATGTCCTCGACCAATTTGGACGGGACATGGGAATGGGCTTTCCCGCCGGACCCGTAATTGATGGACGCTACTTCAAGGGGAAAAATCTCATCCCACTCCCGTACTCTGTCAAGGGAATGGATCTCGTATTCGCGGGACTTCTCACGGCCGCTACCCAAAAGATTGGGAACGCGGATGAGGATGATTTGTGTTATTCCCTCATGCACACCGCCTTCTCCATGATCACCGAAGTCGCGGAACGAGCGCTCGCCCACTCGGAGAAAAACGAATTATTGGTGACGGGGGGAGTCGCGGCATCCAAGGCATTGTCGGAGATGCTCACCCACATGTGCCGGGACCGCGGAGCCGCCCTGCACGTGGTTCCTATCCCCTACGCGATGGATAATGGGGCCATGATTGCGTGGCAAGGGATGATTGAACACCGCGCCGGGAGAACGCAATCCATCCCCGAGACGGGAGTGAACCAGCGCTATCGCACGGATCAAGTGGATGTCTTCTGGAACGACTGAACAATTCTCCGCTTGATAAGATTCGATTTGTATCGTTTCTTCCCATAGGGCGGGGCACGAATGACTTGACAATGGATGCCTTTCACGGCAAGGGCATCGATCAATCCTTTCTCGTCCGTACGTTGATCGTATCCTAACACGATGACATCCGGCCGGATTTGAATGACTTTAGAGAGGATGTCTCCTTTTCCACCTAATACTGCCTCATCCACGGGCTTCAATGCCGCAACCATCCGGCGGCGCGCACTCTCATCATTCACGGGGCTCGCGCCCTTGAATCGTTTCACGTTCACGTCCCGCGCGATGATGGCAATGAGATGGCTTCCTTTCTCTTTGGCGAATGAGAGATAGTGCACATGGCCCGGATGCAGGATGTCAAACGTTCCTTGCGCGAGCACGCGGACCCTTTTTTCTTTTTTAGGATGCGTTTTTATCTTTTTCATCGTCCAACTGACGTGGCAAACCTTTATATAGCACGATTCTGTCGTCCGACATAACAACTCCCACTGGAGGAATGATACCTATGGCAACAAGACGAAAAGCCGCACGCCGCACCGTTCGAAAGACTGCACGACGAAGCGCCCGCCGAGCGACAACCGCCCGACGCACGACTCGCCGAACCAGTCGAGCCCGATCTACGCGATCGACCGCAAAGCGAAGCCGCGCGCGCCGAACCACTAGAGCAAGCAGAGCGAGCCGATAAATAGAATCGATTTCCGGAGAACGGTCGCCTAATCGGGGCCGGTCTTTCGGGGGGCAAACTCTTTTTTTTTTCCCGATGACTACCCTACCTTTTCAGCCCACGGGCCACCCGAAAAGGTCTCGTCCGGCGATGGATCAGAATCGCGGCACCCACCAACACGAGGAACGTCCCCACATTCCAGGGGAAGGGTACTACGTTCCATTCTGGGTCGAGATAGAGGGCGATAGCCAACGCGATTCCGACCGCGAGCATCATTTCACCCAAAAAAAGGATGACGATCCGCGGATCCTCCTTCCATTGGCGCCAGCGATAATCCATAATCTCCCGAAGGGAGATATCAATCCATCCCTCGTAGGGGTTTTTCCCCTTACGCGGCATCGAGGCACTCCTCCATGGTATTCTCATCCACAATCTTCTCGCACAAATCCACACTCTTTCCATCCACGGACATGATCATCCAGCACGTGTCTCTCGCCTCATTGGCTTGCGAATCATCCTTGACCTGCTTCAAGGGAACGTCTTCGCACGCGAGGAAATTGGAGAGTGCGGCTCCCACTTTGGCGTAGCAGGTCCCCTTGAGCACTTGGTCCGTGATATGGGTGCAGGGGATATAGGTCCCCGCCTTGGGGGCCACCGTCAAAAGACACTCTTGCCGACTCAATGGATCCGAGGAACTCATCTCCAGACAATACATCCAATCGCTCAATGCGACCGCAATATCCTCGACGCAAATATATTTATCGACTTTATTCACCACTTTATTGCACAATGATTTGTCGTTGAGTTCCATGGACAAGGTGGAATAGCACCCATCCTTGGTTCCCGTTCCCGTAATTTGGGCGCACCACTCCCCATTCTTTCCTGCAATAGCCGCCAGGGAGATGCAGGCATCCTTCTCGGATGGGACTGTTATTCCCGCACAGGGAGTCAAATCCTTCACCACTCCCGCCACCGCGAGCAGACAGGAGTTGGCCGTTTCCGGATCCGAAATCAAAAAACAAGGGTCCGCGGAAGGGATTTTCAGTGCAACCGATTCGAGGCAGGAATCTCTGCCCTCGGTCGTAGAGATGGCGACGCAGAGGGATGCATCCTTCAATGATGCGGCCAATTCGGAGTAGCAGGAATCCCGGTAATGCTTCTGTCCCGTCACCACGACCAATTGCGCACAGAGGGAGGGATCTTTATTCGTCAGGGCAATGCCCAACACGCACTCATCCCGCGGAAGGCCCTCGAGAATCCCGCAGGAGTTCACAATTCCCGTGCCTGCAACAAGGGCGAGGCAATTCGCCTCAACGACATCGGTTGTGATATCCGCACAGATGGTCGAGTCCCCGGTTGCGACGGCGATGTCCGAATAACAATCCTCTCGTTTGACTTTCCCAATGATCTTGGCACAGAGTCCAGTCTGATGATTGGCGACGGCGGTGGAATGATAACACGCATCGGACGCTTCCACGGTGGAAGTGCCCGTGCACACGCTCACCGTGGACACGGCGGCCTGCACTTGACTGATGCAGGATGCCTTGAGGGCGGGGGTCGTGATTCCATTGCACACGGACTCGCTGAACTGACCCACGGCCACGGAGAGAAGGCAACTCTCCCGCGTGAACGTATCAATAATCTTGGCGCAGGCCGAGCTATCATTGGCGGCAGGACCGACCTTGGCATAACATGACTGCCGTGCATCGCTCGACTCAATCAAATCGCACGTCACCGACTTCAAGGTGGACTCCGCCACATCGGTCAAGCAGGGGGCAATGGAATCCCCTGCCTGATAACAAAGAGCGGGGTTCCCCGCAATACGGGCGGCATGACGATAACAGAAGGATGCCTCCTTCGTATTCGAAACGCTCGTGCATGCCGTGGTTCCGGTGAAAAAAGAGGAATGGGCATCCGCGCACACCATTTGGCCGGCGAATGAATCCATGCGGAGACAAAACTCGCCGTTATCCATAGCTCCTGCCAGGCCGCTCCAGCATTCATCGCGGGTGGAGGAGTTCACAATTTTTTCGCAGAACGGCGCATTCTTCTCTGCAATGCCCTGGTCCCGGTAGCACGTGTCGCGGGAGGCAGAATCAGTAAACGCATCACACGCCACCGTGTTGGGGACCTCGCCCGGATTCACAAAAATCTGATCCAGGCATCCGGATGAAAAAATAAAGAAGAGGAGAAAACCCCCTAGGATTGTGCGCATGAACCTTCCAACCGGTGGGGATATTTAAGGATAGGCAATCCACCCCAGGAAGAGGGCCCATCCCACCCGGGACCAGAGGGTCTGCTCCATCAGCCAGGAGACTCCTGCCCCTACCCATGCGATAGGCCAAACAAGGAGGTACCACCCGGACATGAGGATCTTGGCAGCCAACCCGGAAGGGGACGACCACCACTCCTGAATGCGCCGAGGAATGGTGTCGGCGACATTGGACATGTCCGCGAGCGAGGGGATGGAATGGAATCCGATGGAGAATGCCAACCACCCCATTACAAACGCCCAAAGCAGACCCTCATTCCTCTGCAGGAATGCCTGATCGAATAGAAAAAACGAGAGCGCGGACCCTGCAATCAAGGGAGCCAGACTGATGAGGGTGCTATTTCGTAGCGTGCTCGCTGAGTGCACGACCTTTCCCGAACGAGAGCGCATTTCGATATGGTGGATGGGCACACCGCCGAGGACACAGCCTATTGCGTGGGCGAGCTCATGGACCCAGATGCCGGGAAACAAGAGATCCACCCACATAAGGGGTTCACTTCCGCAGGGAATCCGTTTCCCACTCCACGCCCAACGCTCGATCCATCTCGCGCGCGGTCTCTTCCATACGATCAAAGATGCGTCGGATATCCTCTTCCACTTCCTGGATGGTCCGCACCATGCTCCGGGAACGAGAAAAATAGGCACGCCCCTGCTTGACGACGAGACCGGCCAATTGGAGATTGTTCAACTGATGGATGACGGCCCCGCGAGAAAGGCCTACTTTCTCTGCGAGCTCGGTGGAAGAGATTCCTTTTCCCGTTTCCGTGGATCGCACCACTTCCTTAAAAATTTCCATGGTCGTCTTATCCTTGTCAATAGGGGTGAGTCCGAGGGATTGGCAGAGCCACTCCATCTCCCGCTCGGCCGTCCGTTCAAACGGGGGTTCAATCCGCCGAATGATGATGCGGAAGGAAGCCTGGCGAACCGATGGCGGCATACGCCTCAGGAGTCCCGAAACCCTTAAAAACACAATGACTAAGAAAACCATTAACTGTCCATAATATCTGGACAAAACGAGGTATGTTTCTATGGCTCGCGCTTATCACATTGGTAAAATCGCCCAACTCTTCGCCCGTAGTCGGAACGGCACGACGGCCGACCCTTCCGTCCAGGCCCTCGTCGAGATGTGGGACGACGGCGTGATGATTGTGGATGTCCACCCCGCCCTGAACGAGAGTGCCGAGAAGGGACGGTATGCCCTCATCTCGTATGAGTTCCAGACCCCCCAGATGTCGACGAATACCATCATCAAGATCATCGACCCCGAGGCGGGAGAGAACACGTGGAAACGGATGCGGACCTTCCACGAACGTCGGAAAAAAGCCATGGTCGCGGCCCAAGAAATGGATACCTCGGACACCCTCCCGGATGCCCGGATGGTGCGATAAAAAAGGGGAGATGATGGACGGATGACGGACACGACAACTTTCCCCAACCCCGACACCGGAAAGGGAGCGAAAGAGGAAGCGGAAAAAGAATCTGGGGTTGAATTGACGCAGACCCTGCAGCGGGTGCAAGCCGATTTCGAGAATTATCGCAAACGGACGCAAAACGAATTCACTCACCACTATGCCCGGGGAAAGGCCGCCGCATTCAAGGAAATCCTCTCCTTCATGGACACACTGGACGCGGCCGTGACGCAAGTAAAAGATGCCCATCGCGCCGACCTCGAACGGCTGCGGGCCCAATTGCTGCAACTCTTATCCCAAAATGGGGTCCGATCCATTTCTACGAAAGGAAAACCATTCGACCCGTTCACGAGCGAATGCATCCAGCAGGGAAACGATCCCGCGCAGGGAGATGACGTCGTGCTCGAGGAATTCCTGCCGGGATACATGTTCAACGATGACGTCCTGCGCCCCGCTAAAGTGAAAGTCAACAAAATCGCAGATATTCACACTCACCAAGAGACCAAAGGGGGAAACCACCATGAGTAAGACTATCGGAATCGACTTAGGGACTTCGAACTCGGCAGCGGCCGTGCTGGAAGGGGGAAAACCACGCATCATCC
>JBBSWQ010000034.1:0-6580 GCA_038046225.1 archaeon | reverse complement strand
TCCCCCCACTACCACGATTCCAATAACCACGAAAGAGATGCGGACCAGTCCTTTCCCCACGCGCGCCATCCCTTTAGGGGGAAGCCCGGGAAAACCATCCGGTATTTCGGGAGGCGTATACGTGGGGGGGCGTGATTGAAGGAGGTTGTGGCCGAACCAAATGACCAGGATGGGGAGTCCAATATCATACACGAGGAAAAGAACCCAGGATTGGGCGAGCGGGGAACCCGAGAACGCACTCCCGACCGGGAGAATGATAATGAGAATAAGCGGGAGCAAGACCCCCACATAGAAGAGCGTCGTGCTCGGCCCCGAGAGGTCGCGGGCATACTGCTCCATCTTGCCCCGGACGCTCTCCAAGACTTCCTCCATGGTCTTATCCAACAATTGGTAGCGCTTCGCCTCCGTATTCTCCAGCACGGACGCGCGAATATTCATCAATGCCTGCTTGAACTCGGAAGAGAACCTCCCCCACGAATAGGCGAGGTCGTCCAATCCTTCCGCGACGGTGGTGTAAACCCCCAATTGGGTATTCCACATGATCTTCCTGAATTCCTGCGCAATCCTTCCCTTCCCATGCTCGGCCGAAAACTCGATGGCCTTCTCGAGATTGGGGACCAATTTCATCGACATGATCATGTACCCAATGATCTCCGGCACATACGTCAATGCGCGGATTTGCTCGCGCTTGGATTCCGCTTTGGGATACCCCTGCACGTAATTCGCCAACACCACCGCGATGAGAATGACCGGGATGAAGAGGTAGATGATCGTGACGAGACCATCCACGCCCAGAAGGGACCCCAATGCCTCCCCGAACACGAGGCCAAGGATTACGGAGAGAAATCCCCCCACCAGGATGGTCACGAGCATGGTTCCCTTTACCGCGGCCGCGAACTCTTCGGGGCGCAAATTCCACCCCAAGAAGGTGATGGATTCCTTGTAATCCGGGGTAAACGTTCCCCCCTTCCCGAGCCCGGGGAAACGCGCATGCATTTTTCGGCAGAAACGGATGAACCCATGCTCTTTTGGGATGGCCAAATCCTCCTTGGCGAAAAAAGCATCCGACTCGACGGGGATATCCCGGTAGAGCTTGCCCAAGGAAGGAGAGGCCCGAACCGGGCCCGAAAACGGGGCGTCATCATTTTTTCTCGCCGGAGCGGGGGGATCGTCTACACCCCTGGGACGGATGGGCATGAAGGGAAAAAACAATCCCTGCCTTTTAATGGTTGGTTGGCGATTCGCGAGGGTGGGAAAGTATTATAACAGACGAAAACAAGGAAATGCGAATGAGCCCACGACCCAAACCCCGAATAAAAATCCCCCCCAGACAGGCATGGCCTGCACTCGGGATGGGAAAGGCGTTTGCCCAGCGAATGAGAATGGATCCATTGACGAAGCATGCACAAACGATTCGTGATTCGGGAACAGCATCCTCGCGTGGAGGGAAAAAGGGTGGGCCTGCCGGAAAGGGTGTCCCTCAAACTCAATGGAATAGAATGGCAGCGACACCTCCTAAGACGAATCAATCAATTTGGCTGTCTTCCGACCGAGGAAAGCGTGGCCCGGTTTCAGTAAAATGGACCACGATGCGAGCGGTCCGGAGTGGGATTGCCGGGAAAGGTCGTCCCGTTAAAAGGAAATAAAATCTGCCGGACTCCTTCCTTCCCACCATTTATTTTTCAGTTATCTTCATCTTTTTTCCCGGACTCGCTCTCTCTCGCCTTCTTCTTGTCTAATACACTCTTGAGGGTGTTCTTCTTCACCCATTCTTTCCATTCGCTCAAGAGCACGGTGTAGTCCGCGGACCCATTCTCCTGAATCTGAATGTCTTTCATCAAGGCCAGCTTGGCCCGTGCTTGCGTGGTGTATTCTCCCTCCAATAATTCGGGGACCTTGTGTTGGTTCTTCAATTCCACCAGGAAGAGCTTGGCATTGGCAATGGTCTTGATTTCCTCCCATATCTGATTCAAGGTCAATCCTGACAATCGCCGGATGCGTTCGAACAACTCACTATCTTTCAGGTTATCCTCCAACAATTCCAATGAATCATTCCGCGCATCATAGAGCATGAGATCGAGCAATCCTCCCTCACGTTCCGGGTCCTTGTTCCAATGCTTCTTAATCTCCGTAATCTGAGTTAAGCGCCGGTGGGATTTCAATGATCCCGAGAAACGTATCGGTCGCGCGACCACCACCAAATCGGTGGCCTTGAAGGAAGTCGTGGGGACTTTCAAATCGTTCACGACGCGGTCCCATACACTATAGGCCGAGTCCGCGTGGATGGTTCCCAATACCGTGTTTCCCGCAGCCCCCACGCGCATGGCCTCATACAAGACTCTCGCTTCCTCCGAACGCACTTCTCCCAACACCAATGCGGAATCGCCCAACCGCAGGGCGGTGCGCAATGCTTCTTCGGGGGCTACTTCCGTATCGTTCTTGGACACCCCAATTGGAGAACGGGTCTTCAAACGTTGGACGTTGAAGCCGATGTCTTTCATGTAAGGAACCGAAAGTTCAAGAGTATCTTCCTGCACAATGGTGCGCGAATTCTGCAGGATCTCCAACATCAATGCCCCCAAGAGACTCGTCTTTCCCGAGCCCCGCGATCCCGTGACGAGCATGGTGGCCTTTTGGTCGATGAAGAAAGAAAGCATTCCCGCCGCGAGGGGAGTGAGGAACTTGTTGTCAATGTATTGTTCTAATGTCCAAGGCGTGGTCTTGTGGAGACGGAACGCAAACGCCAATCCATCCGGAGAAAGGGGTTTTCCAATCGACGCTACACGCGTCTCCTGGCCCGGCAAATCGAAATCCAGCACGGGATGGGCTTCATCGAAGGGTCGGCCGCTCATGGCCCGGAGCTTGGAAACAAATGCCTCGGCCTCGTTCTCCGTGTAGAGGATATTCGTCATGCACTGCCCATATTCGGAATGCACCAAATACACGGGCTTTCCCCCGATGGGGGAATCAAGGAAAATATCGGTGATCTTCCGATCCTCCAAGAGCAATTCCAACACCCCATAGCCCACCGTGTACCGCGACACGACTTCAGCGAGCTCCTGAATCTCATCATTCTCTATTTTGATTCCATTTCGATGCGCGAGATCGCGGATTGTGGCCTGATAGACGCGCGTGAAATAGTTCCGCGAGGAGGCGATATCGGAGAGGCCGCTCCTCCCGGGATTGTATCCCGAAACGACTTCCTTGGTCTTGCTCAAGAGAAAATATTTCTCGGGAGAGAGGGAGTATTCGGGGGGATTCACGAAATAGAGCTTGGCTATCTTGTTGGGATGGTTGAATATTTGCACATTGGATTTTCCCACTCCATATTCGTCCAGCAATTCGAAATTCTCAATCTCGTTCCCGAACATGAGGCGCGAACCAATGAAAGAGGGCTTCACTTCCGCCTCAAAAAAATGGCGATACAATTCCATGGAATCGGGCACGGAATCCAGGCGGAGGAGGTATTCTTTCGTGCGCTGGATGAAGGGAGTTTTCTCGAACGACTCGCGAATATCCTGGATGGTCTTCACATACACGGGGGAGGATTTTCCTCCTGACTTGGCCTTCCCGGT
Source organism: archaeon (assembly GCA_038046225.1). GTDB lineage: Archaea > Iainarchaeota > Iainarchaeia > Iainarchaeales > VGJJ01 > VGJJ01. Next base: position 3,005 of record JBBSWQ010000034.1, on the reverse strand, counting down.
CTCCCGTTTCAATGCGGTGAGGCACCGCATGTAGGCCTTGATGGGATCGTACGAGAGCACCTCATACGTAATCTGCATCACTTCATCGTGGCGCGCACCGAACTCGGATTCGCTCTCCGTCTCCGGGTCCCCGAGATGGGAGTAGGACCACCACTCCTTCCCCTTGAACTCATTGATGAGGTCGGCGACCTCTTTCCAATAACGGGTCTGCTCCTCATTGTAGACGCGCTCATACACGTCCGCGAGCACAATCAGGTCGGCATCGGCCTTCTGCAATACCGATAGAACATGGAATCGGCAATGGGGATCATCCGCGAGACTCGCTCCAAAAACGCAGTCTTTACACGCATAGATGAGGTTCTTCTTCCCCCCCTCCTCGCGGATGGCGTATGGGCCGACTTCAAAACCGCCGATCTTCACTCGTCATCACCTGCGTGAATAGTCTGGGTCCCTTTAAGGGACCCTATCTCGTTTTCCCCGGGCTTTTCTGAAAAGGCCGCTTTGAAACCGCCGATCTTCATGGGTGAAACAGGATTCGGGTGTTAAAAAAGGAGGATGGCGCACGAAAGGGAGGATGGTTATTTCTGATGCGAAAAAAGAGTCGCCATCTCTAAAAATGGGAAGTGGCTGAAATCATTCTAGTTGAGTGGTTTGGTAACTTGGCCTTTAGAGTCGTCTTGGGGACGCCCAGTTACCGCTTTAGCGGGTAGATGAATCCCGTCTCCAAGACGTGTTTGTCGTATTCCTTTCCAAAGAGACGCCGGGGACTTTAACCCGGATGAACACGCTTTTTTGGCGGATTTTTTGGGAAGAATTTTATTGTCGTGTATGTTAATTTTGGAATGTCTATTCATTCATTGCGTGCCATATTTGACACGAATGTTTACGAGTTGCTTCTGGATGAAGAAAATGCGAACAAAATTAGAAACTTGGTTCATGCTATAGCAAAAAGCCCATGTTTTTGAACAATTAACAGGCTTTTTGCATATAACAAACCGCAATAACTGTTCAATAACATAAGCGGTTTGCTATAATTCATTGATTGTGTATGGTTGCATGCTAATTCGAGACGAATTGCGTGATATCCCTTCTGATAAACGGATTGGCGGGAAAAACCTTCGGCAGGTATTGCTTCAAACCTACGACTCATTAGTAGATAAACGGTCATATCCTGTTGGAAGTGAAATTGAGGTGCTGGCTCATGAATATCTATCTGCGTATCATGGTGGTGTTCCGCGGAATAAAATTTTGCCTGATTTTATCATTGTGGCGACCGCAACCGTTCATCGATTGGATATAATTGTGTCGGAAGATGATTGGACCATGAAATCAAACCCAGCAAGAAGTGCGTATGAAAAAATAAATAAAGAAAAAATGTATCCAACTCCTCGATTCTTGAAATTGAAAGAACTCTAAGCCTTCAATCGTGCCTTTACTTGTTGAACGTATTCTTTCGCTTCTTTATACTTGCTCATTTCTTTTAGTTCTGTAAAAACTTTGTCAATTGTCTGGAGGTTTATCTTGGAGTATGCCTTTTCTACCTGAGTAGACTTGTTGTAGTACATACGAACTACTATGCTGACAAGTTATTTAATACCCGCTCTAAGATATGACAAATGCAAGTCAGGGAGGCGGGACCATCAATCAGGCACGATGCTGAAATTATATAGGAATATTATCATATTGATGTAGACAAGCAAATATAGTATGACTAATATTGTTCCGAACAGTTTAGCCGCTGTCCATATCATTTTTTTTAAACGGATCATAAATATTTCTCCAGCATTTCAACGCTTTTTTCGACTGCCGTTTTTTTGAACTCTTGAATAAACCGAGTTAGCTGTGTATTTTTATCCAAAAAGTTTTTTACAACTATTTCATCCATATTACTTGGGATAAAGTTAAGGATGTTAATCGTGTCTACGCCCGGTTCTCTCAGATAGCCTGCCATTATTGATTTGTAAGAAGTGATAGTTGCCTCATCAAAACCGAGTTTCATAAGGACTGTTGTATCATTTGCTCGAAGAATATTTCCTGAATAGGCGAGTGGAAGAAACCAATCTGCTTCCGCTTGAAAGTAGTCATCCACTAGCCCGTATAATGTAAACTTTTGAATGGAGTTGTTTGGGTCGATATTGTAGTGTTGATAAATGCTTTCATTTAGCCAACCCTTTTCGTTTGCCCACGTCATGTCCGTGACCAAATGAATATCATAGCCCGCAACGAATGGTGCGGATGTTGTGCTTGCCTTTAATGCGTTAATTAATGTCTCTTCGTCATATGGTTTGTGGGTTTGACCTCTTGGTGAATTGGCAACATATCTAATATCGGGGGCAATCGCACCAAAAAAATAATCATCAATATTTTCGAATTGTGAAATAAATTGTTTTATTTTTAATTTCTTTAGCACTAAGTTTGCAATCCACTCGTGAGTAAACCATCCCGCCATGGCGGGGAATGGTGAAAATATTCATATAACCGTTCTGGTGCAACTATAGTCTATAATTTGGTATTTTTCAACTCGCCCAAGTCCACCGTTATGCCGGGGTCCCTTTTCTTCCGGAAGACTCATGAAACCCATTGTTATCGCTTTTTCATTAATGAACCATTGAAGATCTAATACCTCTGTCTTTAGGCCGACCGTGCATGAGTGGCGAGCGATAAAAACGCGAGTCGAGTGACATTCGTGTACTGACTGGATGCCCCCGTCATTATATGAGGGGGGGAAGTCATTCACCCTCCATTTAGTCAGCAATGAAGTATAATAGATTTCTTTTTTTTTCTCAAAATCCCATGCAGAGTGAATCCTATTCATTCCTGAGGGGACTACAATTATCTTCGAGCCGGATTCTTCCACCGCACGGGAAGTCTCCCCGAATGATGGGGCTTGTCTTTGGCCATGCGCGCCAGGGCCCTCGCCACGAAATCGGTGGAAGTAAATTGAATGGTTTCCTTGGGATTGGCCGCGTGGAGATAAGCAACCGTCTGGATATTCACGGTCGCAG
>JBBSWQ010000033.1:0-4164 GCA_038046225.1 archaeon | reverse complement strand
AATAAATAAGGAATATCCTGAATTACCTCTGCTAATCCAACCATCCCCAGCAAACGCTCCCAAAAGTTCAGAAAACAAAATATCCTGTTGCACAGAAACAGGACAAATTTTATACTTAAATTCGTTTCCAGACGAAACCGCCAATAATACAACACCTCATTAAAGAGGGCATATAAAGGATAGTCTTCGTCTGTCGCCCACTCCTCCCGGTAACCTACTTTTTGGATAAACGAAGCCTCTTTTTGTTTTCCGGTGAATGAAGAAAATTATCCTTGGAAACAATCGATTTTCCGGTTTCCCGCTCGATCTCTTTCCGGGTGGTGTGAGCGATTTTTCCTCCTCTTTGTGCAGAGTCTTTCAATTCAGGCATCCTCCGCGAATCCTTGCTCGTGGTAATATCAGTGGTGGCTTTTTCTCCGACCATTGTTAAGATAAGCTCCCAATCTGTCATGTGGTCGCGGAGATTTTGGTTTTTTTGTTTAAGATTCTTGAATTCCTTGTATTCTTCAGTAGTCTTCCCGAAAGTGGCATGACTAATCTCATTGGTAAGAATGGCGAAATCCGTATTATGATTGGCCCCGCGTTCTTTCCACTCTTGGGTCAATTCTTGTCGGATTGCAATTCCCCGAATCCGTTTCTCAATCCAGTTCGCGGGATAACCCTTCACTTTGTAATATTCGCGCGCACGATTTTGAGCCAATTCCGGGTCCTCAATCTCTTGAACACGCTCATACCCTACTTTCGCCAGCCATTGCTTGAAAGGCTCTGCTTTAGGGGAAGGGATAGATTGAATGATGCGGAACATGGATTGGGTATTGGCACAATCCGTTTCATACGATTTTCCGTCGGAGGAAAGCAATTTCAGTTGTAAACAAAATGTTAACAACTGAGTTTCTCGCCCTTTGAGAACACCCCAATACTGCCTGGGGGCGGGACTATCCGTCAAGGCATGAATTATGTCGACAACTGAAAAATACCATTCTGCATTATGCCATACCCTTCTAATTTGCCTGTCCTGAAAAACAACCAACGCGTTTTTTTCATTCATCTGCCAAACCCCATAACAGAATAAACAAGAATCTCCAGAATAAAAACAATGGGACACCAAATCGCCGATACTTCCATGAATGACGGTGGGTTCGGGAACGTATGGCTGTCCGACACGCCACTATTTCAATCATCCATTCAGGATTTTTGAGAAACATGCCGATTCCATGATTCCTACCTTCAATCAACACCGTTTTTGTCCGATATGAATGACTTCCACCCCCATCTATAGGAGGAGGTATACGCGTAGCGGAAGAACGTCAATGGGCTCACGCGATTCGCGCTCACCGTTCAGGCCCATCGTCGGCCTAAACGCCGATGTATTAAACCGCTAGACTGGAATAATCAATGCAATCGCTAGCAGTTTATTCATCCTTTTCGCCCCTCAGTGCATTAACACAGGAACATGTTTTTCCGCCACCAGGTTATACCCAATCAATCCGCCCGAAAAATTACACACGTTCACGAATCCCTGCTCACGCAAGGAATGAACCACCCTCCCGCTCCGGCCCCCGGAACGACAGACTACCATGAATTTCTGCTCCTTCGAAAAGGAGGCAAAATCATCCGTCGACATCCGCGAGAGGGGAATGTTCAGGGAATCGGGAAGGTGGCCGTATTCGAACTCATCGGGTTCACGGACGTCCAACCAAATCCAAGAGGGGTCGCCCAGAAAGGAAACAGCTGCAAGCGGAACAAGAGCAGGGGGAAAGGATTCCATATCGCACACTGTAGAAATAATCCGTATAAAGGAAATGGTTAAATGGGAAAGAAAAAAGAATAGAGCATGTCTAATAACTATACCATTCAGGCAAGACGAAGAAACTTCATCGGCCGCATACCATCCAAAAAAGAAAATATGGGGTCGATAACTACTCCCCGCCAGAGATCCGTTATGATAGCCAGCCGCGGGAAGACAGAGGGAAGGAGGTCCCGAGCCATCGCGAAAGAAGGAAAGACACCATCCTGGAATGAACAATGGGCGATTGAAAATATTCAACGTATCGAGAATGAAATAAACGAAGCGATTAACACCAGAGGGAGAAAACGAAGAGGGACACCATTCCGGGTCCAACTGCTGGAGACCCAAAAATACCTACTAGAATTAGGAATCCAATTTCATGAACAACAATCCCGCACGGCAAATATACAAACACCCACCGGATACCAAGCGCTCGCTGCCGCAGCTTGGGAAAACGGACTTTCATCCCCCATCCTCCTGAAGACCGCAACCTGTATGCAAACCTTGCCGCGCAATACTCCCCAAATACGATTTTGGAAAGGAGACGTGACAACCGCATACAAGGCACTAAGTAAAAAAATTCAGGGAAAATCACTCCCTGATTTTATTGAGGAATTATTCCACCAAAAAAATAAACCACTCGATAATGAACAACTTCTTGAGGCAGCCCAAATGCCGCTGACCCGCGAGAACCGAGCCATCATGAACGGAGCCATGATGCTGCTTGAAAACATGCGTCTGGTAAAACGATATCCAGAAAAAATCGGGAAAAACGGACACCCCATCACCGTTTGGGTCCGAAGGGGAGGACCCCTACCTACCGTTGATTATGCCAACACCGCTATGGAGTTGCTAATGGCCGCGTTTTCCAAACGTGAAGGCGTATTTTTTGCCGACATATTCAAGAAAAGAAGCGGGAATTACCCATCGGGAAACCCAGACGGAAGATTCTCAGATGTAGGATTGCACAAAGTAGCAAAAGTCCTCCAAGAAAGAGGAGTCCTACTCATAGAAAAGGTCAGAAGACCCCTGATTAATAACAGGAATCCAACTACCCATTCAACCAGAATTAAACTTACTCCAAAGGGAATACAACTGATGAGGCAGTATGCCAGGCGAACAATAATCAATGAAGAAAACAGACATGTTTTTCCCGAAGAACTGCGAAAAATAATAGTAGAGTAATTCTATGACTGACAAAAAACAAAGATTGAGGAAAAAAACGAATGGCGTTGCAATCAATACATGGAAAGCCATCCGCCCCATCCTAAAAAAAATATACCAGAGTCCCAAAATAGGATTGGAGGGATGGAAGAATCCATTCGAATTGACGGTATCGACTATTTTATCCGCCCAATGCACGGATGTGCGGGTGAACATGGTGACGAAAAAATTATTCACTAAATACAAGCGACCCGAGGACTATTTGAAGGTCAAATCCAGCGAATTGGAAAAAGACATCCATTCCACGGGATTCTACAAGAACAAGGCCAAAAACATTCAAGGAATGTGCAAGAAACTATTGGACGAATACGAAGGAAAAATCCCCGAGACGATGGAACAATTGGTTACACTGCCTGGTGTGGGAAGAAAGACGGCCAATATTGTATTGTATGCAGGCTTTGGAAAGAACGAGGGAATCGCGGTGGACACGCACGTGTATCGCGTGTCACGCAGACTCGGGTTGGCAGAAGGAAACACCCCCGAAAAAGTAGAAAAGGAATTAATGGAAATTGTGGACAAAAAAGAATGGGGAATGCTCACGGATTATTTGATATGGCACGGGAGAAAGATATGCGATGCGCGAAAACCATTATGTTCCACGTGCCCATTGCGGAAATACTGCCCGCGTATAGGGGTGAATAAAAGTGGCTGAAAGGCGGCGGGGAAGCCGGATTTGGCGAAAAATATCTCCCTATAGACCTGCGGGAGCCATCCAACGGAAAAAATCCCAGTCGAACGATATTTTTGGGATGGAGACCCCAAGCCGGTCCATCCTCTACACGCCCGAAGGGAGGAAACTCCTGCGGAGACACAAAGGGATCGTGAAAGAGTTCCTTTTTGCACGGCGATTATTGATTAGCATCAAGAAAGGGGCGAGAGGTAAAATGGATGTCGTCATCGGACCCATGCGCGTGGAACGATTTTTCAGTGATGGAGATATGCACGACTACTTATACCGCGTGAAGATGGAAGGAAAGGTATTTTTCATTAAGGAGCAGGGGGAAGGAAAAGAGGCATTCCAACCCGACTCTGATTTTGCAGATGCACAAATGAAAACATTGTCGCGGGCCAGCGTAGCGTTACGAAGAATGAAAGGAGTGAAAGTGGCCCAATACCACCTCGCATGGCGGAGCGGAAACCGCTCTTTCCTA
>JBBSWQ010000032.1:0-4814 GCA_038046225.1 archaeon | reverse complement strand
CAGCATCTTTCCATTATCGACGATAACATTACCAAAATTCTCATCGGAAAATCCGTGACCCGAGGATTGGGAGCCGGAGGATATCCGGAGATTGGGGCCAAAGCCGCTGAAGTTTCTCGCCAGGCATTGGAAGAGATCCTTTCAGGGGTGGACATGCTATTCATTTCCGCTGGAATGGGTGGGGGAACCGGAACCGGTTCCGCTCCAATTGTGGCGCAGATCGCAAAAGAGCAAGGGGCCATCGTCATCGCCATGGTCACGTATCCCTTCGCCCTGGAAAAGGCCCGCACCCTGAAGGCGGAAGAGGGTATCGAGACCCTGCGCCGTATCGCCGACACGGTTGTGGTCATCGACAACAATCGCTTGGTGGAATTGGTTCCTAACCTCCCCATCCAGGATGCGTTCAAGGTCGCCGACGAATTGGTGGCGCGAACCGTTCGGGGAATTACCGAGACCATCACCCAGCCTTCCCTCATCAACCTGGACTACGCCGATGTGCGCAGTGTCATGGTGGGTACCGGCTTGTCCATGATTGCCGTGGGAGAATCCAAGGGCGTGGATAAGGTCAATGAGGTCGTGGAAGACACGCTCAAGAATTCCCTCCTCGATGTGGATATTTCAGGGGCCAAGGGGGCCTTGATTCACATTACGGGTGGAGCCGAACTCACGCTGGGAGAGGCCAATGGTATTGGGACCATGCTCACCGAGCAATTGGACCAGAAGGCAGTGGTCATCTGGGGAGCGAGGGTTGATCCCACGTACGAGAACAAGATTGAGGTCATCACGATCTTCACCGGGGTCAAGTCTCCTTTCATCAAGACGGAAGACCGACACGCAAAAGCCAGCTCTTCTCGCTCCTCCGGGAACGAGTGGGGAATTAACTATCTGTAAATCAACCCTTCAGTCGGGTTGATCGAACAGAGGGTACCTGGCGGCACCCAATTTGTTGTTGAGGAGCTGGGGACGTGTTCCCCTCTCCTTTTCTCTTTTTTTAAGAAGGCTTTTAATTCACATACATATAGAATTTTTCCGTGAAAGGAAAGGGAAAGATTAGGCGGTGGGCTAAGAAAGCCTCAGTGGTTTATCGCGCGTGGAAAACGTCTCCCAGGGATGTTGTAATAGAAAAGTTTAGTCCCGACTTTCAACGCAATGCTGCATTTAACGCCAGAAAAAGAGAGGTTAGCGATCGATATCTCCATTTATTTGATTTGATTACTCGACGTTTCAGTCATATCACCCGACCGGCATATCAAGTAGCCGGCCGTCCTTACTGGAGAATTGCGGGTGTGTCTGAAATAATTAGGGAGCCACAACTTGAAAAAGATATTTTAGAGTTTAGAGAACGAGTTCATAAGTTGCTTCAACGAAGAGAAAGAGAGATAGCACGCCACGCGGAAGAGACTGGTTTTTCAAAAAAAGCCCAAGCAGAAGCAAATCAACGATTAGATATTGAAGCAGTTAATCTTATTGCAGAACGACTAAATATTTCTCAGGATAACCGTCCGAAAATAATCAAGGCTCTGCAAGGGATGCATGCCGCGTGGGATATTGACAAGTTGCACGTGGTCAACGTTATATCTCAACGAATCTACAAAAACCAACCCATTTGGCAAGAAGGAGATTCGCCTCAGATGCAAGGGTATGCTGTTCATTTTCGAAACCTTGCTGCCGTAATAGGAGGGCCTTATCGTGCAAGGTGGGTGGATATTTTCTATCGCATTGTTCGGGGAACAATGGCAGCATATTTTACCAAATTAAGTGAGGGAAAGACGCCAGCAGAGGCTGAAACGTCCGTACGTGGGATGTGGAAAATGGGAACTAAACTTGCAGCTAGGCGTATTAAGAAAGCACTTAGCTAATTGCATTACGCGTTCGTAATCAACAGCGGCGCCGCGTTCACGAGGATGAGGATCAGGAGGATGACTCCAAACATTTTTCCCACCATCTTTTTCGTATCTTCTTCTCCCATGTTCAAGAATCCAAAGTAGGGTGCGACGAGGATTTTGGCCATCTTTCCACCATCAAAGGGAGAAATAGGGATGTAGTTCGCGGTGGCCACGAGGAAGTTGAGGAGCAATAACCATCCCAAGAAGCTGGAAACGAATCCCACAATCATGCGCAGGGGATCATACCATCCTGGTGGGGTGTATTCCTCATTGGGTATTTCCTTTACCATTATTCCAATCCTCCCCACCTCATTGGGTTCGAATGTATAATCGGTGGAATCGGTTCCCCGGAGAATAGTTAAGGTATAGGATTCTTTTCCCCTAATCGCCCGGCCATATTCGGCGAGCGTGGATATCCCATTCCCATCCACCGATACGATTTGGTCCCTGGGAAGCAGTTGCCCGTTCGCAGGGGTGGGGAATTCGGTGCCGCAGATGGATATTTTCTCTTCCACTTTCTCGACCATCACTCCTTTCACGCTCTGGGAATGAATCGCATTGAATGCGGGGTCGAGGATGGGTCCCACGACCAATCCCCCGATGAGCGTGAGAATGATTCCCCCCACGAGGAAGAAATAGAGATTGCTCGCCGGCCCCGCCACATATAATCGGAGCGCATCCCGGGGTTGTTTTTTCTCCAATTGTTTCAATTGTTTCTCATCGGGTTCCACAAACGCCCCGATGGGGAGGAATCCAAGGAAGAGCAACCCATAGCTCTTGAGGGTCATTCCTAGTTTTCGTGCCACAAAACCATGGGAGGCCTCATGAAGCACGAGGATAATTACGAAGGATATCCACGCGTGCAAGGGCACGGAAATGGGGGAATTAGGCAAGTCTATTCCCGGTATCACGGGCGCCACTCCCGCGCACGCATTCTTTCCGGTGGAGAGTTTGGTCCAGATGTCGAGTCCGGAATAGAAGAGGCTCAGGAGGATAATTCCCGCCAACCCAAACACCCCGAAAAATAATTGAGAGGCAAGTGCGGGAATGGGGATGATGGGATTGTCGGTGGGGAAAACGAATCCGGTGATGGATCCCAATGCGATGACGCTGAGGATGAATACCCCGGCGCGCTGCCAAATGGGTCTTTTTTGCATCCACATGAAGTCGATGGCCACCGCACCGAATCCCACGACCAATCCAATATCCGTGAGTGCATTCACGAGGCGAGGGCGGTCTTTCAATAGGTCAAAAATCTTCAAGGGTTTGGTGAATCGCACCATGCTCACGATGATCCAGGATTGGGATCCTTTCACATACTTCTGAATGAGGAAGGTCGACAGGAGGAGGACGCCGATGGCCATCCCTAATCCAATAAAAAAATCAATCATGCGTTTTCCTCAATCGTATCATGGGGGGTTGTCCCTCATTTTTAGGGGAATGTTTTTGGTTCGCTCGTCGCGTATCAAGGGAAATACCTATATAAAGTCTCGTGGACACCATGAGGTTGGACGTAGTTATGGCTGAATCCGATGCAAGTACAGCGGGCGAGCAGAAAGATGAGACCACGAGTCCGGTCTCCCGAAAGGGTGTCACCAATTTTTACGATTACGTTTTTACGCTCGAAGAGCAGGTCCGTGCCCTCCAATCCCACCGCTCTTCCATGGAGGAAAAGTCCCTCCATCTGGAGTCCGAGGTCAAGCGATTGAAGGGGGAACTGGATCGATTCAAACTGCCCCCCCTCATGGTGGGAAGCATCCAGGACATTCTCCCAGGGGGAAAAGTAGTGGTGCGAAATTCCAATGGAATCGAGTTCCTGGTCACGAGCGAAGCCACCACTCCCTTAAGTGAAAAGGAAGTGGGGAAGCGTGTGGCCATGTCCCAGAAGAACCTGGCCGTGCTGGAAGTCCTCCCGGATGTGAAGGACTTGCGGGCCAAGGCCATGGAGCTCTTGGACCGCCCCCGCGAAGACTTTACGATGGTTGGGGGATTGGAAGAGGAAATCCGGAAGCTCACCGAAGCGGTGATTCTCCCCCTCACGAATCCGGAGAAATTCGAACGGTTGGGAATCAATCCCCCCTCCGGAGTATTGTTGTACGGTCCCCCCGGCACGGGAAAGACCCTCTTGGCCAAGGCCGTGGCGCGGGAGAGCAAAGCTTCCTTCATCGGCCTTGTGGGGAGTGAGCTGGTCCATAAGTATATCGGAGAGGGTGCCAAGCTCGTGCGGGATGTGTTCGCGCTTGCCAAGGAAAAAGAGCATGCCATTATTTTCATCGATGAAATCGATGCCATCGGGACCATCCGCACGGATGATACCAGCGGGGGCGATCGGGAAGTCCAGCGGACGTTGATTCAATTGCTCGCGGAGATCGATGGGTTCAAGGAACGGAAGAATATCAAGATCCTCGCTGCCACGAACCGGATCGATGTGATGGATCCCGCATTATTGCGCCCGGGCCGATTCGATCGGATTGTGGAGATTCCCCTCCCTAATGCCGCGGCGAGGGAAAAGATCCTCTCCATTCATTCATCGCCCATGAATCTTTCCAAGGATATTGAATTGTCCCGCATCGTGCAGGACACGGATGGGTGCACGGGGGCCGATCTCAAATCTATTTGCATCGAGGCCGGGATGCTAGCCCTCCGTGAGGATGCTCGGAACGTGAAGCAGAAGCATTTCGAGAAAGCCGTGGAATCGTTCGTGCGTTCCCGTCCCATGGGGGAGGGGGATTCTCCTCCTGTTCATGGGAAGATGTTCGCGTGAATGAATGAGTGATTTTTATCATCCCGTGCGGAAGCGGGTGTGAAAAGAGAAAAGCGTGAAAGGGAGGGAAAAGTGGAACAATCCACTTTTTCCCCGCCCCGGATTGCGGGATCGGCGATCAATTTTTTGGATAGGCTCACCCACCGATTACGCAATGATTTAGA
>JBBSWQ010000031.1:0-9538 GCA_038046225.1 archaeon | reverse complement strand
GGACCCTACGACTCATGCAACCTGGGAAGCATCAACCTCGCCAAATACGTCACGCCCCAAGGGGAAGTGCAATGGAACGAGCTTCGGGAAACCATCCGGACGGCCGTACGATTCCTCGACAATACGATTGACAAGAACAGGTACGTCATTCCCCAAATAGAAAAAATGAACAAGGGAAACCGGAGGATAGGATTGGGCGTCATGGGATGGTCCGACATGCTGTTCCGGCTCAACATCCCCTACAACTCCGAAGAAGGATGCGCCTTCGCCGAAAAGATGGTCAAATTCATCCGAGAAGAAGGGGACGCCATGTCCCAAGAGATAGGGAAGGAAAAAGGACCCTTCCCCCACATCAAGGGAAGCATATACGACGCGCCCAACGGACCCACGTTTCGCAATTGCGCCCGGATCACCATCGCGCCGACGGGAACCATATCCATGATCGCGGACTGCTCATCGGGAATCGAACCCTTATTCGCCCTATCATTCGTCAAACGAGTCATGGACGGACAAGAATTATTGTACGTGAACGAAATATTCAAAGAGACCGCCATCAAACGAGGATTCTACTCCGAAGAACTCATGGAAAAGATCGCGGGAGAAGGAACATTACAGCACTGCGAAGAAATACCCGAGGACGTGCGCAAAGTATACGTGTGCGCGCACGACATATCCCCCTACTGGCATATCCGGATGCAGGCGGCATGGCAGAAATACACGGACAACGCCATATCCAAGACCGTGAACTTCCCGCACGATGCCCAAGTGGAAGAAGTGAAGGAAGTATACACGCTCGCCTACCAACAAGGATGCAAAGGCGTCACGATCTACCGCGACGGAAGCAAGGGATTCGAGAACCAAGTGCTCAACCTCAACGTGCAAGGAAAGAGCCACAAGGAAGTGGAAGAACAATACAAGCAGAAAGTCCTCACCCCCGCGGGACACGACCCGGCCAAGGGAGAGATGAAGATGTGCACCAAGTGCGGGGGAAATAAACTCCACATGCAGGAAGGGTGCGCCACGTGCATGGACTGCGGGTACTCCTACTGCTCCGTATGAAAGGATGAATCACCGCCCGTGCGAGACACGGGCACTCACACTTGCGAGGAGGGTCGAGGGACCGCGGTCTCCCACTTGAATGGGAAACACTTTCCCTCGATCCTTTCGCCCAACCTTTTCTCCTAGCGGAGAAAATCTTGACCAAAAGAACGAGTTAGGACACCCATCCATTGGGTGCCCAGACGAAAAATATATGCCCGTATCAATTGTGTGCCGTCCCCTGTATATTAGCTTTAAAATAAGACAAGAGCATCCCATCCTACATGATACGCACGCACACCTGTGGAGAGCTACGCGCCCCAGACGCCGGAAAGCAAGTCGTCCTAGAGGGATGGGTGGACACGCATCGCGCCACGGGAAAAATATCCTTCCTCCTCCTACGGGACCGGACGGGCATCACCCAAGTATTCATGAACAAGGAATTAACCGCCCAACACCAATCCCACCTCAAACCCGAAACAGTGGCACGGGTATATGGAAAAGTGAACCCACGACCCGCCAACCAGGTCAAAAAGGAAATGAACACAGGAGAAGTGGAAGTGGAAGCCGCACGCATCGAGATTCTCAACGAGGCCGAGCAGCCCCTGCCGGTGGACCTCATGCCCGAAACCACCACCGCATTGGACAAACGCATCGATTACCGCTTCCTGGACACGCGGAGGGAACGCATTAAGGACATCTTCACGATCCGCAGCAAAATATTCACGAAGACTGTCGAATTCTTTGAAAAAGAAGGATTCGTGACCATCCAAACGCCCAAACTTACCGCCTCGGGAGTTGAATCAGGAGCGGAAGAATTCAAACTCCCCTACTTCGGCAAGACCGCCGCCCTGGCGCAGAGCCCCCAGATATACAAACAGATGTTTGTGGTGGGAGGACTCGAAAAAGTCTACTCCATCGAACCCATTTTCCGCGCCGAAAATTCCCACACCACGCGACACCTAACCGAGTTCACGGGAATCGACTTCGAGATGGGATTCATTGAGAACATGCATGATGTGATGGATGTCATCCAAAAATACCTTTTCCACCTCCTGAAAGGAGTGAAAAGCGAGGCCGCGGAACCCCTCCAACGCTTGGGAGTAGATATTCACATCCCGACGCAGATACCCCGATTGTCCTGGAAAGAATTAAGGGGAATCCTGGAACAGAAAGGAAAGAAACTCCCCCCCACCGAGGACCCGGACGCCGAAGCGGAACGGATGATAGGGGAATACGTGAAGGAGAAATACGACTCCGACTTCGTGTTCGTATTGGACTACCCCTGGCAGAAGAGAGCATTCTACCATATGCGACCGGAGAACGATCCCACGGTCACGCAATCCTTCGACCTGGTATACAAGGGAGTGGAGATAGGGACCGGGGCCCAGCGCGAACACCGATTGCCCATCCTCATGGCCCAGGCCAAAGAGAAAGGAATTGATTTGAACCAGATGACATTCTACAAAGACATCTTCCGGTATGGCGCACCCCCCCACGGGGGAGTGGGAATGGGACTTGATCGAATCGTGAAACAGATGCTCAACCTGGAAAACGTCAAAGAAGCTATCCTACTGCCGAGAGACCCGGAACGACTCACCCCGTGAAAGGATTGCATCACGGGAGAATACCTCCCCCTCTCCGCAAGGGACGCGAATACAATCACCCCATGATTCGGTAAAATGAGATTATTGACTGAAAACAATTAATCGTTTTTCATTTTGACTCTTTTGCAAACGAACGCAAAGCGCACAAAATTTTCCCTATTTTTAAAGGATTTTGGGTCGATTTTGCAGACATGCAAATCAAATCATTTACGCAGCGAACACCCCTCGGCAATGGGGAAAGCAATATTCGATACACAAATGTTCTATTTGATGTCGATTCCAAGAAAATCATCAACTTCGTTGTCATCCAATTCTATGTCGACCCGATGGGGGAAATACACGAGATTATCAAGCACGACTTTTCACATGGCCATTATAACGTCCACAAATTCTATTTGGGGCACACCCATCGCATGGAAAATCACGAAGTACTGCTGAGCGTTAGCATCTATCAGCAAGCCAAAGCCGATATCAATCAAAATTGGAAAGATTACGTCTCCCAGTATCGTTTTCGCTTCTTGACTAACAAATTGAAGGAAGGTTAATATATAACGAAGGAGTTATACGTATATGGCGTCCCGAAAAGTAGATCCAGCCAAAGTCCTAACCATCATCGTGGGGGGAGACCCTGACATGTATGAAGAGCGTTTGTTTGCCCACCCGGAAGAATGGAAAACGCACCCCCAAAACGTATTCTATGTCCGCACCTATGAAGAGCTCCATCGCTGGCTTTCTCCTGCCAAGATCGATCTATTGATTCAAATCATGACATGCACACCCGAAAAACCATCCATTGGGGAGATTGCCCAAAAAACGAAACGGAAACAAGAAGCCATCTCTCGGGACATCCATCAGCTGGCTAAAATGAAATTGATTGAACTCGAGAAAAAAGGAAAAAACGTATTGGCGCACAGCCCCTTCCATTCTATTCAAATCCAATTCGCCCAGAAGACGTGAGGGTTACTTTTTCTTCGGCAAGTGCTTCTTCCCCGAGATGTGGAATATCCTTCCTTGAATGGATGGATTATCTTCTTCAGTGGTTTTTTTCTTTTTAGGAATCATAAACGTTTTCCCGTTTCCCTTTTTTTATTAATAGAATTTCAAGCTTTTGCTGGGTGATATCCGCAACCACTCGATAATCCCCCACGCGCATGCGACTAAACTCCCTTCCTGTGAGTTTAAAAAAATAGAGAAAGGGATTAATGCGCGAACGCTCAAGTGCCAATAGAATACGCTCCCGGGTTTGATTTTCAAGCTTATCCAGTTGCTTCTTGGCCAAATCGGAGTAGAGGAGCTCGTACATTACAGACCCAACTTTTTCTTTATTTGCTCGTGAGTATAAAATTTCCCTTCTCGGAATTCTCGACGGGATTGCTCAATATCTTTGAGGGTTTCCTCACTGAACATTTTATGGTCTTCCACTAAATCCCAAATGACCCCCTCATAGGTGTCGCGGTCATTCAACTTGTATTTATCCAGCTCCTTCTTGAGCGCGTGACTCACTTGAATACTGGTCATCTTTTCGGCCATAGAACACTATGGAGCGCTATAGAATAAATACCTATGTCGAAACCCGCGCGTTTCAATTCCCTATTTTAAACCCTAAAGGGGCCTAATTTGGTTCAGATGCGTACCTTACTCGTTCAAACCAAGGGCTTTTCCCCTTCTGTTTTACTTGTACGCATCAACTCCAACCGCCCCCAGTAGCACTCTTTTTGTGGGCACGCGGGAAGTGTCCCCCAAAGACCTATTTTTAACTAAACCGATTATACAAAAACAAGGAAATGGGTGATAGGAAATGACACGAAAAATGATACGCGATATCCTCGCCACGGAAACAACGACCGCAGAGGTATGGGGATGGATCAAACGAAAACGCGACTTCAAGGGAACCCTCATCTGGCTCGTGCGCGATGGAAGCGGAGAGATGCAGGCCGTATTGTCCAGCGAAGCCATTAAAGACAAAAAAACATATGAGACCGCACGCAAAGCGTTAATGGAAAGCTCAATCAAAATACACGGAAGCATAAAAAAAGATGAACGCGCACCCGGAGGAAAGGAACTCCAAGTAGAGAAAGTAGAGGTCATGCACGCAGGGGAGGAGTTTCCCATCGGAAAGGACCTATCCGAAGAATTCCTACTTGACGTCCGACACCTCTGGCTCCGCTCCACGAAAATGCAGCAAGGAATGAGGGCCTCTGCGCTCGTATTTGAGGGATTCCACGACTATTGCAAAAAAACAGGATATGTAGAGGTCCAATGCCCCATGTTCGTTTCAGGGGCCGTGGAAGGGGGAAACGAGCTGTTCGATGTGGAGTATTTCGGGAAAAAGGTCCAGCTCACGCAATCCTCCCAGTTCTACCTCGAAGTGTATGCGCACGCCCTGGAAAAGGTATACACGGTCGCCCCCTCCTTCCGCGCAGAACCCTCCCGGACACGGAGACACCTCACAGAATTCTGGCACGCGGAATGGGAGACCGCATTCACGCATTTAGATGACTTATTGGACTGGGAAGAGAAAATGATCAAACACATCGCCCACTACGTCCTCGAACACGGAAAGGAACAACTGGCCTACTTCGGAAGGGATACCACCACACTGGAAAAGGTCATCCACTCCAAATTCAAACGATTCACGTACGATGAGGCATTCACCGCAGCCCAGAAAAAATTCCCCGAACTCAAATGGGGAGATGATTTACAGGAAGCGCATGAACGCGAAATAACGAAGGACTATGATGTACCCATCATGGTGCACCATTATCCCACCATCCTCAAGCCCTTCTACCACCGCCCCGATCCCAAGAGACCGGACACGGTGCTCTGCTGCGATGTACTAGCCCCGGAGGGGTATGGAGAAATCATCGGTTCCGGGGAACGATGCTGGAAATACGAGGAACTCTCCACACGGATGAAAGAGGCTAAACTCAAGGAAAAAGACTACCAATGGTATGTGGATTTACGCAAATACGGAAGCGTACCCCACACGGGAGGAGGACTCGGACTCTCCCGACTCACCATGTGGTTGTTCAAAATGGAACACATCCGCGACGCGGTAGGATTCCCACGGACGATGAACAGAGTGACGCCGTAGAAAAGAGGAAAAAAAGAAAGAGAACGGGGGGATAAAATCCCCCCTATTCTACCATGAAACCATCCTATGGCGACTCGTATCCGAGAAAGAATAACGGTTTATTGGGGTCTGGAACAGTCGCGCTATACACCGAGCTGAACCTTCTATAAGAAGAAGCAGCGGGACTACTGAAATCCTTTCCCGTCTGGATATACGTGAAATCATTGACCGTTTTCGTATCCGGTAACAAGGTTCCCGCACTCTCGATATCAAACTGATACCATTCATTAATTGCCATAGTAGTGGAAGGATTGGCAGGCAAGGGAACTCCCAGATCTCCTGTGGGGGTCGTCAGGAAGTTGAAAGTAATTAGGGATCCCGTACACGTAGGAGTTGCTCCGGCCACTAATTCAAAATAAAAAGGGTCACCAGGCGCCGCGCCTCCTGAATTGGCTGTTTGGAAATATTCCAGTGATGCAAACAAAATCTTGGCTCCATTCGGGACGGAAGAAAGATTCCACGTGGTGGAATATCCTCGATCCAATCCGCCTGACTGCAAGTTCTTTGCCAGAGTAATCGTCCCGGAATTGAGCGCTCCACCACTCCCATCACAGGTCAATGCGGCCGTGGGATTCTCGACAAGGGACACCGTATTCAGCGCAGGTGTTGTGAAGACACTTCCATCACTGAACGTGAACGCAAGACGTTGGGTGGAGCCATTGGCATAAACCACTCCACTATACCCCGCAACCGAATTGGTCACCGAGCCGAATGTTCCACCCTCGATGAGAAAACCGCCTCCCCCAATTGGGATAGGCGTGTCCGTCGCGAAGGAACCCAAAACGGTATTGCCTGCATGCGCAGTAGTATTCATCGTGAGCGTGGTCAGATTGACCGGTTGATTAAAGGTAGGAACGATTTGCGTAATAGCAAGCTCTCCTGATGCAGAAGTATTTCCGAACGACCATCCCGCCGCCTTCGCGGGATCCTTGGAAGCAATTACGGTTCCTGTCACCTTCGGGGAAGCCATTGCATCCCAATCAAAAGCGAAGAAGTTGCTCATGGGAAGAGTGGTATACGTGATGTAGGAAGTATCACTTCCAAAGGTATTCTCCGCGTATAATACAAATTCAAATAATGTTTTGGGTAGGGCAGCGGACGGGACGGGCCCGGAAGGGGCATATCCTCCGACATAAAAACCACCCGCTGAACTGCAACTGCTTGAAAAACCCGCCTCATCGGTTCCCGTGACCGAACTCAAATCAGTCACCGCAACGCATGCCCCCACAATCGTGGGCGATCCGGTGGTTGTCCAATCTAACGTCATCAAATCGAATGTGGTCCCGTCCTGGGAAGCCGTGAAAGAAACAATGCTGGGAGGACTTCCCCCGGATGGGACGCACACGGAGCAGGCATTACAAATTGGGTCCACCGAACAACCCAAATCGCCTGCAGTATCGCAGATTTCCAATCCATCGATTGAACCATCTCCGCATGAAAGAGCGGTGGAGCAGGAGCCATAGCCCGAGCATGTCGCATTACAGGACTGGGTCCCCGGATACGAAAACGATCCGGTGGTGCAGGCTTGGCTCGTGCCGGTCCCGCACACTTCACTGGGGGTTCCGCAAAGATCGGCACCGCCGCCCCCAAACGCCGCATGCAAGGATATGTCGGTCGTGAATCCCACGAGGTTATCATTGATGATGTTCGTGGTCTGACCAGTAGAACCAATGACGATGAGGAGGACCATCGTGGTGACGAGGACGGCACCCCCAATCAACAATAAGTATTCCAATGCCCCTTGTCCGGGTGCGCGTCTGTGTGTGTTCATCTCCCAAAACCCCCTCTTCATGGGTTCCAACTCCCAACTGCGCTTTATAAATATGGGGTGTTAATCCCCAAGAACCTTCGAGGAATGATTCACTGATTGAGGACCATACCAAAAATCCTATTAAAATGAAAAAGCGAAAAGGATGCAGGTTGGGGCCATTTTTCGCCTTCACCGCTCTCCTCACGAGGACGGGTTCCCTAGGAAAAGGGGCCCGTCTTCCCCTCCTTCTTTCCGCATCGCCCTTAAAAGGAACACGAGGGTCTTTCCTCCGTATATTCACCCCGTTCCTGCCGGAGGACCGATTCCTATGCGACCCACCATTATCCTGTTCCTCATCCTGATTCTTTCCATCATCCCCTCTGTTCATGCGGAGGGATGGGTGGAATCCATCACGAATCCCCTGCGCGCCCTCACGGAGGAGGCGCAGCAATTCGACTTCATCACGCGAATCATTGTACTGTTCTTCTCGGCCGCGGTCGCGATCATTGGGGCAGTGGCATGGCAGCGGAATCGGAATCCCAAAATTAAATATATTGCCCTCGCATTCGGATTGCTCGCATTCAAGTGGGTGCTCAAGGTCATGGACCTCTTCGTGAGCACGGGACAATTCTTCCCCGACCACGCGGAGAACGTGATCGAGCTCGTGTCGCTGGCCCTCATCGCGTATGCCATTTTCTCCCCGAGAAAGGGATAGAGGAAAAACATGGCTGATGACGAAGGGTTCGAAAAGGCCCTCCAATTGGACGTGCGGAAGCGCATCTATACAACCATTGAGGGATCCCCGGGTCTCCACTTCCGAGAGATTCAGCGACGCACCACCCTGGCGGTGGGGAGTCTCCAATACCACTTGGATTATCTCCAGAAACACCACATCGTGCGCACCCAGAAAGAAGGAAAATTCGTCCGATATTATGCCGTGCGCGGACCCTCCGTGGAGACGCAGGGAGCGGGCCAAACGGGGGAGCAGACGATGGCCTTCCTCCGCCATGCCTCGACGCGAAAAATTATCCTGCTTCTCCTCACGGAGAAAAGGGCCAACAATGAGCGCATCGCGGAGAGAATCCAATTATCCCCCTCCACGACGAGTTGGCACCTGGATAAGCTCGTGGAAGCCGGGGTTCTCCAGCGCCAGCGGGAAGGGAGAAAGACGTTCTTCATCCTCATCAGTCCGGAATCCGCCCAACGATTGCTCGTGGATTTCAAACAGAGCTTCTTCGACCAGGCCGTGGATAATTTCGTGGAGCTCACGATGGAATTATCGACGAGCGAACCCACAGACACCGAACCCGGAAAGGACCTCATTCCGTGAACACGGGAATCGTCACCGGATCCCCTACACTCACTCCGTGTTCTACAGCCCAGGAATGACGGACCTCAAGGACGTATTGAGAAGGACCTGACGGCGTGTATACCGAACACGGGTCCCCTTCACACGGAACCATGGATTGGACATCCACCACCCTTCCATCGGACGATATCCATATCGCGTCCAGGGGAATATAGGTGTTCTTCATCCAGAAGGAATGAATCCCCTCCCCCTCGAATACGAACAACATCCCCGCATCCTCATCCAGGCGGGAACGAAACATCAATCCCCGCTCCCGATCCTCGGGGGAAGAAACCACTTCCACGCGGACGCAGGAATCACCCAAACACACGCGAGGAATGGTGGATGCTTCTGCGGGAGGGGATGCAGGGGAAACGCACGCGGAGAGCCCCACGAACAATAATGCAATTATCACAGCGGCGCGCATAGCATCACATTCAGCACGGAGAATAAAAAATCCCCTCACTTGTTGGACACGATCTCGATGACATCCCTATTTTTGAGGGCATGATCCTTCCCCAAGAGCATCCGGGTTTTCACATCAATGGCCTTAATGAAGTGCTTCCCGAAATCCGTATGGAGACGAAAAGCAAAATCGAGGGCGGTGGAATGCGGAGGCATGAGGAAGCAATCCGGGATCGTTCGTCCTTGACTGTCGACCA
>JBBSWQ010000030.1:8275-11045 GCA_038046225.1 archaeon | reverse complement strand
GCCCCTCAAGCCCCTTTTTCGATTGCTGGCGGAACCCTTTATTCGCCTAGGGATGGACCCCTTTTGGGTGACGATGATGGCCATTCCCTTTTCCCTGGCCACGGCCTATGCGTATGCCTCCCATGCGTGGGGGTGGGCGCTCCTCCTCCTTCCCCTATCCGGGGTGTGGGATGCCATT
The DNA here is from genome assembly GCA_038046225.1 of archaeon. GTDB lineage: Archaea > Iainarchaeota > Iainarchaeia > Iainarchaeales > VGJJ01 > VGJJ01. Next base: position 10,867 of record JBBSWQ010000030.1, on the reverse strand, counting down.
GATGGGACCGTTGCGCGTGCCCAAAAAAGGCAATCGTTGTGGGGGAATTATTTCGAGACGATGGTCGATAAACTGGTGGAGATTGTTGTTTTTATCGGCCTTTCAATCATCGCCCCCGTGGCGGCCATTTCCGCCTTGGGTTTGGGGTTGTGGTCCTCGTATGCCAAACCCCGCGTGGCATTGGTCATTATCACCGATAATAGGGATTGGCCGGCCATTGGGGAGCATGCGGACAAGATGGCCCTCCTCTGGGTGGGCACCCTTTGGTCCTTTGTCGATCCCGCCAATGCCCTTCCCATCCTCACCGGCACCCTCTGGTTGATTGCTTTGATTTCGGGCATCGGGGCTCTCCAACGGATGGCCTATGCCAAGCGCCTCATTGCGGAGGCGGAGAAGGAGGGGACTATTCTTCCCTATCTCAAAGCGGGAAAGGAACGGTAGGTTTTCGGCGGTTCACCCTCCATATTTTTATATAGTTCCTATATAGTTCCTATAGGTGATGCTCTTGCCCGACGTAACGACCATACAGGTGTCCAAAGATCTCTTGAAAGAACTCAAATCGATTAAGGAATACCCTCGCCAATCGTATTCTGAACTGCTCATGAAGGTTGTTAAAACGTTCAAAAAGTCAAGCCGTCAGAGGACAGAATACGATGAATTCCTTTTCAAAATACAGCAAGAGCGAATGCAGGCGTTATGGGATAATGATGCGGATGAGCGGTGGGAACATGTATAATGTCGGCGACGTGGTGCTTTCGGTTATCCCATTCACGGATTCGTCACAGGTTAAGATCCGACCGGCGGTCATTCTATATGAGAAACATGGAAATTTCGTCGTGGCGGGAGTTACGAGCAATGAACGGATGGATGGGGTTTCATTAACTCAAAAGGAAGGGCTTCCATTTGATAGTATCATCAAGACGAATTATATTTTTACCATTACCAAAATAGGAATTAAGAGGAAGTTGACACAGTTATCCCGCGTAAAACGAGCCGAATTGCATACCGCACTCACCCATCATTTAGAAGGGTTAACTGATTAATCTTCTTGTTTTAAAAGAAAGGAACGCTGATTTCACCGGTAAAACTAAAAGTGATTCCTTTCCCTTTACGGGTATGGATGACCAATTGAATCTTTCCAAATCGCAGGATGCGAGCCATTCGCCTCAACCCCCTTCCCCTATTGGGTTCGACCAGTTCATCAACCTAATCCAACTCAAGACCGCCAAGATCGTTTCAGCAGTGGCCGTGCCCAATAAGGACAAATTGTACATGCTGGAATTGGAAGTGGGAGCGGAGAGGCGCACCATCGTTTCAGGGATTCGGGAATGGTATCCCAATCCGGAAGAATTGGTGGGAAAAATGATTCCCATCCTCTATAACCTCGAACCCAAAAAGATTGGCGGGATTGTGAGCCAAGGGATGCTACTGGCTGCGTTGGATGATGAGGGGAAATTCTCCTTGTTAGTCGCCGAGAAGCCCGTGAAGAGCGGGGCCGAGGTGCGGTGATGCGCGTCCTCGTGGGGGATGAGAAAAGGGTCGCGGAAGGATTCATGCACGTGGCCCTTTCCGCGTGTGGGGATTCGCTGTGCCTCTCCTCCCAATCGGGTTGCGTCATCGTGAGCAAGGGTATAGTCATCGGCACGGGTTCCAATTCTCCTCCCGGGAATGTCCCGATTGAGCGATGTGTGAAGGATGAATGGCCCGCGTATTTTCGTTCCGACCGATCCTGCTGCGTGCATGCCGAAGAGCGGGCTATTTTGGATGCGGTGCGCCACCACCCCGATGAAGTGAGGGGATCCACGCTCTATTATATTCGGATGAAAAAGGGTCAGCGCGTGTTGGCCGGCGCGCCCTATTGCACCATTTGCTCCAAGCTTGCGTTGGATGTTGGAATAACGGAGTTTGTCTTGTGGCACGAGAACGGGATCATCGCGTACACAGGGGACGAATACAACGTCCTCTCGTTTGCGCATCCGCCGAAATGAGTATTCGGTAGCCCGTTTAGGGCTGCTGTCTTGGATTTAATACCTCAGCCTTTAGGCAGGGGGGAAGTCATTTTAATTCTTTTAACTCTCGTGCGAGCTTTTGGTAGGCTCGATTGAGTATTGTATCGAGTTCGTTTATTTCGATTCCCATTTGTTCAGCCACTTCTAGTCGATCGACTCCATCAAAAAAAGTCGCTACAATCGCTTCGCGTTCGTCTGCTGGTAGTCGTTCAATCGCCCGTTGCGTTAACGTTTGTTCCTCATGCAAAATGGATTTTCTAATAGGAGTCTCTTTCGTTGCTAGTACAGGTTCTCCTTTTTCACGTTGTCGCGATTCATAGGATGGCATGAGCCCCCGTCCCTGTAATTCCGATAATAAACCCTACTTTACTAACGACCAATACCGTTGCACGGCTGCCTGAATCAATCCTGTCTGGTGTGCACGCCATTCCGGGTCTCTCCACAGGGCTTTCATGCGTTCTCTGTTTCTTTCTGCGAATGCGGGGTCTTTGTGAAGGGCTTTCATGCGTTCTCTGGCTAGTTTGTCTCTTCTTTCTGCGAATGCGGGGTCTTTGTGAAGGGCTTTCATGCGTTCTCTGGCTAG
>JBBSWQ010000030.1:0-8175 GCA_038046225.1 archaeon | reverse complement strand
GTCTCTTCTTTCTGCGAATGCGGGGTCTTTGTGAAGGGCTTTCATGCGTTCTCTGTTTCTTTCTGCGAATGCGGGGTCTTTGTGAAGGGCTTTCATGCGTGTTGAGAACTCAACATTTTTACGGCGCCACCCAAAAAACGCATCTCTAATCTGATCCAGTGTCTTGCCCTCGAACATTTTCCCAATATTTGGACGGCGCCCCGGGCCCTTTTCAAACAGGTAACGATACATTTCGGTTTGATCCGTGATACCCCAGATGCGGGCATACTTGGTAAAGTAGTGGTCTAAGACTTGTGCGCGGGTCATGCCCCGACCGAATAAAACGGCTGCTCGACCAACCGACGTTGGATTAAACCGGTGAGCCGTTGAAGTCTTTAATGAGGTGGGGGCAATAGGCGCAGCGACGGGTCGGTTTTCTCCGATTGGTCGTTGTTCGTATCCTGTCGCCGTCTTCACAATCCTGAATCCCGGGGGGGGGTGGGGATTTTTGCACGTGGTCTTCGTCCGGGCATCCTGCTATGTATGGTTCATCGAATTATAATCTTTTGCGAGTAGAGCGGGGGTTTGGTATTCAATCTATCCGAGGATGGTGATGAGATAGGGTATCACCAGTATCGTGGCGGCCATGCTTCCGAGGTTGGTGAGCACGGTGATGAGAAGAATCTGTGTCACCCGGTTTTTCCTGAAGTCTCCCACGGAGTGGAGTTTGTCCAAGGACGTGAAGTCTTTCATCACGGGGCTGTTGACCTTGGTCTCGATGGCGGCTGCAATCCATCCCGCCGCAACCAATGGGTGCAATGCGGCCAGCCAGGCCGTGGAGACCACTCCTAGAATGGTTTTCCAGTGGGCCCCTCCCAGGAGGGATCCCATTCCCGCTAATACTCCGTGTCCAATGACCCAGAATCCGATGAATTGGAGGGAGAGTTCCGCCCCCTGCGTGAGGAGGAGCCAGATGAGTATTCCCACGAATACGATGGGGATGCCCCATTCCATGAGCTTGTTGGATTTCGTGGGGGGGAGAATATTCAATTCCTGCAGGGAGGGCATGGGGTCCTTGGCCCCGGCTTTGTGATTCTCGATGTGCGCCAGGATTCCTTTCACGTGGCCCATTCCCACCACTCCCACTATTTTTTTCCCGGGGCATTGAATGAGGGAGTGGGCGATGTATGCATCCCGTTCATCCACTAATGTTTTTTTGAGTTTGGGGTATTGTTTGCTCAGTTCTTCCATGAGCTTGGTGACCAAGTCCGTCTCTTTCAACTCTTCAATCTTTTTGGCATCCAGGGTGGTGGTTTCATTTCCTCCAAATAGTCCGGAGGCGAGGCTTCCCCCGAGTTTGATTTTCTCCCACAATGAAATGCTGTTCATGGCGCGCTTCATGGTGATTTGGAGGGAGCGGTCCATCAATAGCACGGGTATCTTTTTTTCTCGCGCATGTTCCACGGCAACTTTCATCTCTTCGCCGGGGGCCACTCCTACCTGTTCTCCCAATTGTTTCTGCATGTTGGCGAGGAATAGGTTGAGGAGCACCAATCCGGCTTGTCCCGAACGTATTAGTTCCAGCACATTCGTGTTTTCCCATTTCTTCCCGTGGATCAATTGCTGGAGGCGGAGTTCATCCAATTCCACCCCCACCACGTCCGGTGATTCGTCTCGGATGGTCTTTTCCACTAATTCCACGCTCGCCCGTGAGATGTGGGCGGTCCCGATGAGAATAATTTCTTTTCCGCCCGTCTGGATGCGATAAAGGCTCATTCTCCGTGTATGAATCAATGGGTTTTAAACCCGTTCAGGGAGGGAATGGAGATATGCCCATTCCCCATGCGCTTTCTCCTGAATTGCTTTCCGTATTGGTTTGTCCCAACGATCATGGGGAATTGGATTATTCGCTCGAGAAGTCCTCCTTGACTTGTCGGTCGTGCGGGAAAACCTTTCCCGTGGTGGATGGGATTCCCAACATGCTGAAGTGATGGTGAATCCGGAGCGTATGGAAATATGTTTGTCATTGATCTTGAATTCTCGGGCTTGGACCCCGAAAGGCACAGTATTATTTCCCTGGGTGTCGTGGATTTTTTCCAGCCCTCCCGCACGCTCTATTTGGAATGCCGCCTCCGCCCCGGGAGTGCGTTTGATGAGGAGGCTTTTTTGGTGCATGGGTTGTCCAAGGAGTATTTGGAGAAACAATCCCTCTCGGAACAGCAATTGGTCCTCCAATTCCTAGCCTGGGTCTCCCAATCCCCTTCAAAAGTGTGGATGGGTCAATCCCCCTGGAAGGATGTGGAGTTTCTTTCCCGTGCCTGCGACCGGTATTCCTTTGATTGGCCCTTTGGCCATCGCTTCATCGACCTTCATTCCGTCGCGGTGGGGCATTATTATGCCTCGGGAAAGAATCCCCCCCTCAAGAATGGTCACACCGATTTAGGATTGGATCGCATCGCGGAATACTGTGGAATCCCCCCTCGTTCAGTGAGTGAACACCATAATGCCCTCACGGATGCCAAACTCACGGCGGATTGTTTTTCGAGGTTGCTCTTGGGGAAAGGGATTGAATTTTCTTCCTCTAAAATGGAATAGTATTTATTGGTCGGTCCACTCATTCGTGCATGGTAGCTAGGAAAAGGATTGTTGCCCCGATTAATCCTCATGGGGGGATTGAATTAGGTCCCTTTCGCCGGGTGGCACGCGTGGGGGGCAAGGACCGTATTGTCCCGCTCAAGCATATTTCGTCCAAGATGCGTGAAAACCATCTCACTCCTGCGGAGCGGGCGATGCTCCGGGATGCCGATATCCGAGTGCATAATCTCCGGGACTCGATTTATTCCCTTCGACGGAAAAATAGGATTAGTGCCCACCAATATGGGGTCATTCGGGATTTTATTCGGGCATTCATGCTGACCCCCCGCGTGGAGGGTGAGAAAAGGGTGTTTCGTATTCCGTTGATGGAAGAGCTCTATGGTGTTTTTCCATACTTGAAGGAAGCGTTCTCCCTGCAAGACTATTTGTCGCACCCCAATCGGCCTCCCTCTAGACGTATGACTGGTTCGAAGTGAATCGTTCACGGCATCTCGTCGAGGGTCCCGAAATCGTAGGCCGTGTCTTCCACGAGCCACACGCGAAAGCTCCCCAGTGGTTGCTGAAGGAAGGGAGATAGTGCCCCTTCCCGTGGATCGCTTCCCGGGGAGGCGAAATTGAAGGAGGGCAATACGATGAGTCGTTTCCCCTTCCAGTTTCCCAGGAGGAAGCACTTGAATTTTTGCCGTGTCGCCCCTTCCGTTAATACCACGGCGGGGTGGTCGTGTCCGATGACCATCGTCGTGGCCTCGTCGAATAATCTATCTGTGGGTATTTCGTGTCCGTGGCATACATACGTGTTTGATTTTTCGAGGAAGAGTCCATCTTTTCGGAGCTCAACCTTGGCGAACCGTGCGATGGGATCCAATGCAATGTCGTGGTTTCCCTTGATGAGGGTTATTTTTTCCGTGTGGGGGGAGATATATTCCAGGAGGTTGATGACTTCCCTCCATTCCTGGTTGGTGGCGTTCCCAAATCCGTGCTTAATGTCCCCATTCAGAATAATGGTGGCGTAATGGTCCCTTACCCCAAAAATCCGTGCGAGGTGTTCCTTGACCTCTTTGTAATTGAAGCGGGGGACGAATACTCCTTGGTTGTTGTAGTGCTCCTCCAGTCCCAATTGGAGGTCGGATAGGATGAGTGCGTCATCGCTCGGGATGTAGAGCGCGAGGTCGATGGATTGGTGGCCGGGAACCAGTTCCACGATCGTGGGGGTGGTTCCGTTTTCACTTTTGGGCGTTGACATGCTGCATGACCTTCTCGTGCATGCGCTTGATAAAGGTGAGCCGGTCCTCGAGGCGAATCACATCATAATGCCCCTGCGCCACGAGGTTGAATGAGAAGGGGGAGAAGGTCTCTAATGGCATGATTCGGATGCCGATCATTCCTTGCTCAATCGCGGTGATGATTTCTTTGGCGTGGGGCACGTCCATGAGGTCTTCCATGACTTCTCGGCGTGCCTCTCTCAATATGGGGAAGTTCTCGTCGATGCGCATGACGGCGGATAAGAGGAGGCGGGAGGACATCTGTTGTCTTCCTACCGATTTTGTACGTCCCATGTAGGTGCGGAGAATCATGAGTGCGCGGGTGGCGCAGTGCCTGAATCGCCTGCGCAATACTTCGGATGAACGCAGCGCTACTTCCATTATTTTTTCCAATTCCCAGGAGTGCACGAGGCTGATGAGTTTTTCGGGGGAGGCTTTTCCGCCGAATCGCAATACGAATCCATTGTCTCCTAATAGTATGTCCACGTCCTGGTGGATCATCCGTCCTAATGCATAGGCGTATGCTCTCGAGAGGGAGTCATTCACCCTCCTCCCGAATAGGGTGTGGAATACGAGGTTGGTCATTCCTTCTTCTTTCACCTGTTCCACGAGGATGTGCCCCTGCCTCGGTATTTCGGCGTAGCGGTATTGCTGGTAGAAGTATTCGTATATCGCGTTGCTCGCGTACGCGTCCACATACAAGTAGTCGTCGATGAATTTTTTTATTTCGCTTTTCGTTTTTTTGGCGTGGAACTTTTCATGCATGTGCCGTCGGAATTTTTGAATCTCGAGGGCCAAATCATACGAGAGGGGGAGCATCTCGGATACCCAGGATGGGACGGTGGGGATTTTTCCAATAGCCCCCTTCGCTTGGGCCGTCATTCCCCTCGCGAATTGGAATTCGAGGGTGTTTCCTCCCAATACAAACGTATCTCCTCTCTTGAGCCGGTCCATGAATGCCTCATCGAATGTCCCCACCACGTGTTCGCCAATCTTGACTTTAATTTTGGCCTCATCGGGAATGGTTCCGATGTTGGTCATGTAGAGCATCCGGGCCATTTTTCCTCTTTTTCCCATGAGCCCGGTCTTTTCATCGATCCATATCTTGGCATACACGTGCCTCACTTCCAGTCCCGCATACACGCCTGAAAGGTAATCCAATACCGCTTGGAAATCCGTCCGGGTTAGTGTGGAGTAGGGATAGGCTTTCCGTATTTCTTCATACACCCCTTCCACACTTCGCGGTTCGTTCACGACCATCCCGAAGATGTGTTGGGATAATACGTCCAATGCGTTTTTGGGAACATAGACGCGGTCGATGTTTTTCTCGATGGCGTTCTTGAGCAATACTCCGCATTCCACGAGATCATCTCGGTCCAATACGACGATTCTCCCTTTCACGATGTCGTGAATCTTGTGTCCTGCCCTCCCAATGCGTTGGAGGGCCCGGGCCACTCCTTTGGGGCTTCCTAACAGTATGACGAGGTCGATGAAACCAATGTCGATTCCCAATTCCAGGGAGGTGGAGGAGACGCATACCTTGTATTTTCCGCTCTTGAGGTTGTTTTCCACCTGCAGCCGGTGTTCACGTGAAAGAGAAGAATGGTGGGCCCCAATGAACCCTTCGTATTTTCCCGGATAGGTGTCTTTCAGGTGATGCACTACTCTCTCCGTGGCCGCGCGTGTATTGGTGAAAATGAGCGTGCTCCGATGGGAGGAGATAAGGTCATCCAGCAATCGGTATACGGATTCATCCATTTGTTTTTGGGTGGTGTTGATGAGGTCGGGTAGGGGGGACAATACTTTCATGTCCATCTCCTTGATGTGCGATACATCCACTACCTTGCACGGTCGGGTCTTTCCCGTTTCACTGTTTCCGACAAGGTAGGAGGCCACTTCATCGAGGGGTGCCACGGTTGCACTCAATCCAATGCGCGTAATATCCGGGGACAACCGTTGGAGGGACTCCATGCTCAATGCGAGGAGGGTCCCCCTCTTTCCGCTGGCAAGAGCATGAATCTCATCCACAATAATCCAGCGGGCTTCCTTCATGCTCAGGGAGAACTTGGGCGCGGCCAGCATGATGGCCAATGTCTCGGGAGTGGTGATGAGGATGTGGGGGGGTTTCTTGAGCATCGCCTGCCGTTCATGCGTGGGCGTGTCTCCCGTGCGCACTCCGATGCGGATGGGGAATTCTTTCTTGAGTTTTTTCGCCGCCTTCTGTACCTCCTCGAGGGGGGATTGGAGGTTTTTTTCGATATCATTCGATAGGGCCCGGAGCGGGGAGACGTAGACGCAGTATACCTTGTCCTCGAGCTGCTTCGCATCCGATAAATGCATGAGCTCGCTCAACACCGCCGCAAAAGCGGAGAGGGTCTTTCCCGTTCCCGTGGGGGCGGAAATGAGGATGTTTTGGCGCTGGTGGATATTCACGATGGAATAGAGCTGGGGCTCGGTGAATCCCTTGAAATGGTGGAGGAAGTACCCTCCCAGGAGGGGGTGGAGCGAAGCGTATACTTCTTTTTCGGGGTATTTCTGCGTGAGACGGGTAATCATGCCGCAAGACCTATCGGGTGTGCAATACCTTCCGGTGGAGTAGGGTTTTAATGCGTTCGGGAAGGAAAGCGCCGAGGTAAAAAACAGCTAAGACTATGGTCGCTTTCGGCGTATATGTTTGGGGGCGAGACCCAACCCTTCGATTCTTCTAGGAATGGATGCCATTATCGCTTGCTGATCTGTTTTCGACAATGTTGGGAATGCCTTCCAATAGATATTATGAATCGCAAAATACCGTTCATATTGATTCAGGTGTTTGCTATTGGTAATTTTTGCAATGGCTTGAACGAACTTGCGATCCATTGATGGGTATTTGGTAGCGATGCCATTCCTAGTCCAATGTTCCTCGATGGGAACGACTCCACTTCTAACAGCTTGTCTTTGGACTTTATCCGTCGATCTTCGGAATTGGGGGGCTCTTTTGATTGGGCGGGGCATAAATTTCAAAGAACTTTTGGACTATTTAAAGATGTTGAAAATGAGCAATGAATCGTGCGGACCATTTGAGCGGGAATAGGGTTTTAATGCCTGCGGAGGGGAATCGCCACGTATTATTATGGTCTTTTTCTTATTGGGTGTCTTGTTTTTCCTTTTCCCCCACGAGCAATTTCCGGAGAATCTCGGGCAAGCGCCCGCTTTCTCGATACCGGTCCATGAGTTTCTTGCCGTAGGGGGTTAACGATACTACTTTGCTCTCCTGACTTTTGGACGATTCCATTTTCACATTAATAGTTGTCACCAATCCCGCTTTTTCCAGTTTTTTTAGCTGTGTGTGAACCGCCAGATAAGTGAATTTCGCGTTTGGATTCCCGAGGGATCGTCTGGAAGGATCAGGAGCGTATAGTCGTGCCCTAGGTTGAGAACCTTGGAGGTGAAGGGTGTTGAGAATGTCTATTTTCAAATTGGGATAAAGAATGGCGGGATTTCGTTTTGTTCCATGGACCCAAACTGATAATTGTCCGCCTAATCCGGTATCCATTGGAAGCATTTTTCGGACATAGCCTGCTGAGTCGAGCAATTGCAGGGAGTTATTAATTCTATTTTGCCACACCACTTCTTTCCTGAACGGAACCCCGATTCGATTTGCTACTTCCATGGAGTTCATTTCGGCAGGGGATGTTCGGAGGATTTCTTCAATGAGAGCGACCATCGGTCGACCGCCTATTTTTTTTAATGTCATGTAACTGCTTCCCACATCTCCCTCCCAAGGACTTTCTTTGCCATTTCTTCTATTCTGTTTTCCTATGGTATTCATCACTCTAATCGTTTTTGATAGCTCCGGCGAATCCAATCCGTGTTGTCGGGCTACTATTCCTAATACTTGATACACGGTGGGCTTTCTTCCCCCCTGTTCGGCGCCAAGTCTCCGGCTGATGGAAAGAACCCGTGCCTGCGCCAGCAGACGATCCCTCTTTGTTTCGAAACCGGAAGGTTTATTCTCCTCCAATTTCTTGCGCGCATCCCTGATTTTATTCAATTCTTCTGCAAATAGTTGTTTTTCTTTTTCTCCTATCGGGACGGAACCGATTTGATGTAATACGATGCGCGGACCGAACCGTACCTTGCGGGTCACCTGTCTCAAAATGTGTCTATCCCTAGGAGACATTTTTTTGGGAAGCTGGACCATCCAGAGGGAAGGATTTCTCCTCTATTTAATTTAGGATGAAAGAAAACAGCGGGATAGAGAATAAGGAGGAGCGCAAAGAGGGGTGGGTCTTTCGACCCATTCCCTCTTCGCCGAGGGGACGATTTATTTTTTGGAGAAGTGTGGGTGGTTGGGAGT
>JBBSWQ010000029.1:0-3725 GCA_038046225.1 archaeon | reverse complement strand
CCACCCTGCGATCCAAGATTGTGACGACCAATGGAAAGAAGTTTCCCGCGTTCGAACTTACCCTATACGGGGAAAATATCTTGTCGTTCATCAACCAGATCGGATTTTTCGGCGCCAAGGTGAAGAAACAGGAAATCGCAATAGTCGAAATGATGGGGCTGAGCCGAAATCCAAATACGGATACAATTCCCAAAGAAGTATGGAATAATTTTGAAGTAAAAAATTGGGCGGCCATGGGGCGCGCAGTGGGTTATTCAAGCCCCAAGTCCCTCATCCACACGAGAGCATATGCACCATCCCGCGACAAATTGTTGAAATTGGCCCAAATCCAGGAGAATAAAGGGATCGCCATGCTGGCCCAATCGGATATTTTTTGGGATGAAATACTCGAAATGGTTGAGATAAATGAGCCGACGGACGTATACGACATTAGCGTCCCTACTCACCATAATTTTGTGGCCAACGACATTATTGTACATAACAGTTACGTGTTAGGCGTCATGGCCGAAGAGCTCGCATTGCAGAACAAGGATGTAGGAGTTGTCGTGGTGGATCCCGTGGGCGTATTCTGGTCCATGCGCTATCCCAACAAGGAAGAGAAAGAAGTGAAAGACCTCCCGCACTTCGACCTGATGCCCCAGGGATTGGAAAACCTCCGCGTGTTCATTCCCTCCGGAATGAAGGCAGAAACGCCCAAGTCCACGTATGATGACCTCTTCTCCATCCCTCCCGCATTATTGACGAGCGAGGACTGGTGCCTCACGTTTGGAATCGAACGATTCTCCCCCACGGGATTATTGATGGAGAAAGCATTAAAAAAAGTGGAAAAAGGATACCGAATGACGGGAGGGGAAACCGTCAAAGGAAAGAAAGGACAATATAGCCTGTCCGAACTGATTGCCTGCCTCGAGACCGATGGGGAAGTAAACTCAAAAGAAAAAGGATACAAGGCCGACAGCATCCGGGCATTGGTCTCCCGCTTCGAGGCCGCAAAGGGATGGGGAATATTTTCCGAAAAGGGAACCCCGCTCTCCGAAATATCCAAGGCGGGACAACTCACGGTCATCGACACCTCCTTCCTCGACGACACCGTCACCGCTCTCGTGATTGGGATACTGGCCCGGAGATTATTGGCGGCGCGCAAACTCCAAACACGCAAAGAGGCTGCGGAAGAAGAAAAGGAACGATCCGTGGAAAGCCTCCTCGAACATGAAATACCCCCAACCTGGTTGTTCATCGACGAGGCCCATACCCTCATTCCGGGGGGAAATATTTCCACTCCTGCGACGAGCGCGATCGTGGAATACGTAAAACAAGGAAGGAGGCCGGGATGCAGTCTCGTGTTCGCCACTCAACAACCTTCCGCGATTGACTCGCGGGTATTGAGCCAATTGGACGTGATCATGTCCCACAAGCTCATCTTCGATGACGACATCAAAGCGGTATCCAAACGGACGCCCACCATCATCCCCCTTCGATACAAGCACCCCCATTTTCTCAAGACCCTCCCGGTGGGAACCGCATTGGTGGGGGATCGGAGGGAGGAGACCAATCGCGCCTTCGTCCTCAAGATACGGCCCCGGATGTCCCAACACGAAGGAAGGGACGCGGAAACCGGGGAACGGAAGAGAGAGATGAACGTGGAGGACGCCCAACGATTGGCCGTGGAATTATTGGTTTCCACCATTGAAAAGGAAGGGGTGTTGGAGAAAGAGACCATCGAGAATGTGATTCACGCCCTCAACCAGAAATACCACTCCACCATCATGCTCTCCAGCGTCCTCGACGCATTAGAGGGGAGGGGAATGATCATCAATCCCAAAGACGAATCGGTAGGATTTCCGGGAGAAGGAAAGGCCACCCATTCCCCCCTGGAAGGAGAACCTATCACGAGTGAAAAGCAGGCCGAGGCGCGCGTGGAAGAGCTGACCCATTTGGTCTCGCCGGATGCGATGGAAAAAGAGGAATCCCGGTTGCAGGCATTCCCCATCACCCAGAGCAAGGAGCAGATCGTCCAATCCCTCGAAAAGGCCGCACGGAAAAAATGGCTCGGATTGGGGAAGCCCGCGGAACAATTACAGGGGATCCAGCTTCGTTACTTTCCCATCTGGAAGGTCCATTATCGCCAATTCACGGGAAAGACATCCTATACCCTGCGCGAATGCTTCATCGACGCCGAAAAAGGAGAATTCCTCCACTACATCAACCACCAATTCGTCTCCTCGCACGGACTCGATGCGGTCGATGGACTCACGGAAGGGGATTTTGCATTACTGCGGTATCTCTCCCAAAAACCAGGAAAGACGATCCCCGAAATGACCCGCACGTTCAAGGCAGAAGAAAAGACCATCAAGAAAATACTCGTGCGATTGGTGGATCGAAAACTCATCCGGGTCACGAATGAGGAGAAGACCCCTAAATTCTATCCCGACCAGCGCGTGGATCTCCCGCTCATGGGGGATGAAAAGGTGTTGTCCTCCATGCAATCCATCACCCTCACGAATGTCCCCTCCATCTCGGAAGAGAAGATTCGGATTCCGGAAGAGAAGGTCCACGGACTCCTATCCCAGCTATGGCCCGACGTGAGTGTGAACAAAGTGACCCCGATTTATCGCCCCGTGTTTGAGGCGACGCTCGTGAACACGAAAACAAACGAACACCGAATGGTGTTCCTCGACGGATTCACGGGAAAGCTCCTGGATGAATAAGGGAATCCTTCACCATGCTCGACGAACAATTCTTCCAAGGAAAGCTATGCGACTCCAACCTATCCTATGAATTCTTCCCCCGAAACCCTATACGGTTACCCCTGAAAAAAATAGGGAAAGAAATGAGGGAAAACGGACAACTATTCGACATCCAAACGGAATTCGTGCTCGTATTTCCCATTCAAGGGGTCAAGGTCAGCATCTATCCCTCCGCCAAAATACTGGTGAAAAACGTGAACGAAGAAAAAAAAGCCCGCGAAGTCATGAATGCCGTGCTCGGGGTCCTCAACGAATGCCCATCCGCACGGAACCTTTAAATTGGAAAAAAAGACCAAGGGAGAAGGAGTGATACGGAATGACCGTGCGCATGATCGAACTGACGAGGGTGGACCCCCTCTCCCTGGGAAAAGTCAATGCATTGTTTGGATTCATCGTCGGACTCATCGTGGGAATGATGACCCTCATCACATCCGGGGTAGTGGCGAGCTACCTCCAAACGTTATCGAGCACGGACCCCCAACTCATCACTCAAACGCAACAATTTGGATTCTTTGGCATGCTATTATTCCTCGTCCTGGGGGCCTTCCTCGGATTCGTCTCCGGGGCCGCAGGAGCCATCATCTATAACGTCGTCGCCAAGATTCTGGGAGGAATCAAGATAGGAATCGAGGAACCCTAATCGCTCCTTTTTTCCCACGCAAATTGACCCACCCACCATGAAACACCGAATCGCATCCATTGGAGAAATTCCCCCCGGACAGGGAAAGGCATTCACCATTGGAGGAAAATCCATTGCCGTCTTTCACGTGGGGGGGCGATTCCACGCCCTCCTCAACGTGTGCTCGCACAAGGGATTTCCCATCGATGAAGGGCCCCTGGACGGGTGCATCGTCACCTGCCCGTATCTTGGGGCGCAATTCGTCGTGACCACGGGTAAGAACGGCGGACCCCCCGCCCCATCGCCCATTCCCGCCTACCCGTTCATCGTTGAAGGGAACGAATTGTTCATCGAGATGT
>JBBSWQ010000028.1:0-17925 GCA_038046225.1 archaeon | reverse complement strand
GAACGACCGTGCATGAAAACCATTAAAAGCCGGCCAAGATAAAAGAAGGTATGGCCCTGCATCCCAGCCCGCGACGAAATGCCCCAACGATTCGAGGGGCACTCAACCACCGACCACGAAGACAATCATTATTCACCCTCGGACGGACACCGCCCCGCGCACCGGCACGGCCGGTCGAACTGACCCCCGAGATCCATCAAATGCACAACTGCACCATTACCTTCCTGCGCGACCACCAAGGACGAGTCCGATCCGTAATCGTGGACATCCCCCGGCGGAGGCCCGTACGAGTGACTCCTCAAGAATACGAAAAATGGAGTGAAATCGCCCGCGAGGCGAGGAAGAGGGGCCGAGGCCGGCGGCTAAACATCGCCAACATGGCCGCGGGAATCGTGGCGGCCAACCCGGGGGTTTTCTCCAAACTCGTCGGCCACGGGAAAACAATCGGCGGAGATGCCCTCCAGGCCCTCATCGACATCACCATGAACGCGTGAACTACTCCACTACATAGACGTCGACGGGATTCCTCGACGAATACAATCCCTCATATCCCTCGAATGCACAATCGTTCAATGTCACGCGAGGATTGACCACGCCCTCCGGAAGCAACAATGCGCCTCCAGTCCCTTTCACAGTCGAACCCTGGCAATCAATCAACGATTGATCCGTACGAATGAGAAAATACTCCACGAGATGCACGCGATCGGGACACAACACTATTTTGGAATCCTCCACCCCAACGGGAAGGCCGGAATCAAACGAAAGACAGGGACGAGAATCATCCGTCGGAAAAACGAGTGTGTTCCACCCATCCAAAAAGAAAAAGAGCCCGATTGAGACGGCGATAAAGAGAATGATGAACCATTTGGGATGGGAATGGGAACCCCGGACCGGCATGCGGGAAACACGAATCCTAGAGAAACTCCACATCGTCGGAGGACTTGCCCTTCAACGCCTTCAATCGAGCCGCCAGCTCATTAACCGTAGTGGGATTGAGGGAAGAACCTCCCGACACGGGCGAAGGAGGGGAACCGGGTACGGGACGGGAGGAGCGCTTCTTGATCTCATTAATCCGATCCATCGGACCCTCGGACATGGGACCGGAATACCTACATTTCCGACAGGTGGGGGCCTCCGCCCCGGGAACGAACTCGAGGGAACCGCAGTGGGGGCAATACGTGAACTGCATCGTGATACCCCCCCGACATCCCGCACCCTTACTGCTCCCCTTGCGGGAACAATTGGGACTTTGATTCTCCCTGAATCGTAGACTCCTCTTTCTCGACGATCCGGCGCATGACATCCAACTCCTTATCCTTGTTGTGGAGGCGCTGGAGGCAATAATAATACGCATTGATGATTGAATCGAAATCCAATCGTCGCTTGAAACCCAATCGTGCAATCTCCTCGAAATACAATCGAGTCAATCGCACGGCAACCTCTTCATTGGAAAGGGAATGATCCCCCTCCCCATCCATCTTCAACACAGGCTTAGACATAGATCGGACCTCCTTCGCAGGCACGGGAGTAGACTCCATGGACTGCACTTCCGTCTTCAACGCATTCAATTCCTTCATGATCCCGCGCAGGGACGAATCTACCGCACGAGGGACCTTCTCGACGCGCACGACTTCCTTGATGCGCGGAGGGGAACGCTTAACTACAATCCTCTCGACCGGAACGTTGCGCACGATTGTCTTCCCAGGAAGACGACGAATAATCGTCCGCGTCTTGGTGATGGTCCGCGTCTTCCGCTTGGCTAACTCTGGATTCTCAATGACCGCTCGCGAGGCCTTCCAGGACTTCGTAGCCTGTTCGAAGGACTTCCCCTGCTCAATCTGCTTCCGAACAAAAAGATTATACATGGACAATTGACGCGTGGGCTTCTTACCACGCGATTTATTCAAATCCTCGCGAAGCTTCCCCAACTCTTCCTGAATGGCCGTATTTTGCCCGGAAAGCTTCCGGGTAGAGCGCGCTAACGAGCTCGTGAGCTTCTTATCGCCCTTCGCCACCTGCGTCTTGGCATCCTGGAGATCCGACTTCACTCCCCGCAACTGCTTTCGAATTACCTTACCGGCCACCCGGCCGGGAGACTCTTTCTTTTTCACTCGCTTGGCCATCCAAACACCCCAATAGACCCCAATAAGGCATTCCGAGACTTATAAACGCGACCCTTAAGGAAACCCATTAAAGGACCGGAATGCAGAAATCCACATGCCCCACTCCTGCCTCACGTGCGGAAACGCGATGTATGAGAACCAGTGCAAGATCGTGTGTCCGAACTGTGGGAATCGGATGGATTGTTCGGATTTATTCTGACGAGGAAACACGATGGCAGAGGCAACTGTGAAAAAAAGACGCGCGGCCACCAAGACGCTTACTCACCGTGCCACTGCACAGGTCGAATTTCTCCATGAACGCGTGGAAAAAACCAACGCACTATCCGGCCGACCGCAACGCTCCTCCAGCACGGACGCACAACGCAAGGAGTTAGGAGGAGTTATTCGCGCCCGGCGAAGCAGAAGCGGGGAAATTGACCGCTATGCGATAACGGGAAGCGGTCGCGTAGAATCCATTTTATGGCTACGGCCCACGACGAGATGGGAGGAACTCACCCCCCAATTGAAGGAGGGATATTCCCGCCACATCCTGCGGAGCGCATACTTATTTCTCAAAGGAAGAAAAATAGAAGCGGCACGCATGGATGAGGAAGTCAGCAGGGTGCTGAAAGAAAACGTGTTGGAAAAAATCAAGGAAATGGAAAGAGAAAATATTAGTCCAAAACGGAAGAATGAATTGTCTCGGCTTAGCGAATATGTGGTGAATGCCATTGAGGGATTGGATCATGGAACGAATCGATACACCAAAATCCGACGCCCACCTCCAAGACAAAAAAAGAAGAAAGTGGAAGAAAGTGAACCACCACAATCGGAAACCACAAGAGAAGAGCCAAGGATGGTAAAGAGACCCATTAGACGCATCCCACCCCATCAGCTTCCAGATGAAAATCGCGCATTCACGATTCAGGAAAGGAACGAAATGGCCCGCGCCGCGCATGAAGCCCAAACGGCCGCGACACAACCCAAAAAAGAAACTCGAACGCCTCAACTCCCACGAAAGGACGATTATAACGCATTTGTGGAAATCCATACCGCCGGAGGAAGAAAAACGCGTCTCGTATATGAGCAACATACTCCGCGAGGAAAGGTTTCCATCACACCCGATTTTGAATTATCTCCAGAGGAAATAGCAGAACGAGTGTGGTATACAAAACAAATGCGAGCCGACCAGTGGAGAAAAAATCACCCGGTGCTCGCGAGACTTATCCGGCCAAATATGGACGAGATTCTTGCTCACCGTCAACATATACTCGAAAAAAAATTCGCCCTGCCCCAATTAATTGGCAGCACAACCCGCAGACGATTTAGAAACATGCAGGATGCATGGAGAAATTGGAGAGCACGAAGAAGAGCCCGATAGCCCCGGCTTCTCTCCTCCTTCCCTTCGGCGTCACTTCAATTCGCTTTCCTGGAAATTCACCGTGATGACTTTAGTCCTTCCACGGCCAGAGGTATCGGTGGAGGAGGTGATGGCGCGCTTCTTCTCCAATTCCACCAGCAATTCCCGGACGCGGCGCTCGCTCAAACCCGTTCCGCCGGCGGCGAGACGGGAATACAACTCCCCGGAGGGAACCTCCTTCCCGCCCAAGGCGAATAATGCCTTGATCACGTGCTTGTGAGACTCCGAAAGAAAGGGAACGGCCTTCAGCATGGCACTCGTCTCCGTATCCTCGAACGCGGCACGCGCATGGTCAGGGGAAATAGCCTTGGCGTTCTCCTTCTCCGCGTTCCGGGCGGCCTTGCGCAATGTCTCGATAGCCACGCGGGCATCCCCATGACGCTTCGACGCGTGCGCGGCAATAAGACCCACTACATCGGGAGGGAGCGTGCCCGGGTACAAGGCCAATCCCGCACGCTCGGAGAGGATATCCTTCAACTGCGCGGGAGAATACGGCGCGAACTCGATCGCCTGGTGAGAGAATGAACTCCTCACCCTCGCGTCCAACCGCGAAGGAATCGTGGGATCGTTGGAGATGAGGACCAGGGGTATCTGCATCCTCCCTTGTTCCGGGATGCGGAGGAGATCATACAGCAATTCGTTCCCATCATGATCGAGCAACTGGTCGAACTCGTCGAATACCAGCACCGGGACGAACTTGACGAACTTCAACCCTTCCAAAACTTTGGCATACAACTCATTCGTGCTCATCCCCCGCGCGGGAACGGGACGCTCCACGACCCGTGTGAGCTCGGCCAATACGGCCTGACGCGTATTAAAACCAAAACAATTGAAGAACACCGGCTTGACACGGCCGGAAAACTCGTTCAGCTGTCCCATGACATACTTGGAAGTGACCGTTTTCCCCGTGCCGGGAGGACCGTAAATGAAGAGATGAGTCGCCTTCCCCCCTTCCGCGAGGGGACGTAAGGAGTAGGCGAGGGAGGTGATCTGCTGTTCCCGATGCGGAAGGACATCCGGGAGAAACTCGGAAGAGAGGGCCCGCTCATCCTTGAAAATGGCATTCTCGCGCGCCATCCGAGCAAACACGTTCTCCCGCGACATACCCCCAAAAGGGCGCCATTGGTTAAAAGGAAGCCGTTTTTCACGGCGGAATGGGGAGAGTCTCCGGGAGTATATATAGGGCCCGATCCATGAAAGGTATCTCCCAAGGAGGGATGTACCATGAGCCTTTCGAATTGGATGGAAAACAGAAAATTAGTCCTTTTGAATGAGAAAAGGGAACACCTCTTTTCCCACCTCCCTCACGCACCCGACTTCCACTTGGCAAGGGCGGCCCTCTATGACGTGCTCAGCCGAATTGAGAGCCGAAAGAGGGAACAACCAATGCATTCCACCGAAATGGGGATGGGAATCCCCATGCTCGCCTAATCCTTCCCTTCGAAGGGGGGCGTCCGGCTCACGCCCCCTCTTCACCCCCTATCCATCTTTTAGCCCATCCCCATTTTCCCATTCTCTCCCCAAAATTTTCCCTAGATTTAACTCGTTTTCGCCCCCAAGCCCCAACCATGCGCGGATTCGTCTCCATCCTTTTCCTAATCGCCCTATCCTCGCTCACCCTCGCGCTCCATCAATCCCCCACTCCACTCCATGCACCCCACCCCGCGTTCGACACCTTATTCCTGCGCCGAACCGAAATGGAGAATGGAGTGGACACCCTCATTCGCGACGAATTGTTCGAGGGATTGGTATTGAAACTCCCCCCTGAAACGATCCGCACCCGCATCAACACGCGGCTCCACGCCTATCTAGCGGATTTCCCCGCACGCCATGGGGAGCCCATTCAGTATGAAGAGGGGATTGGGACCCTGGTCTACACGCAGTATTCCTCCCTCCTCCTGAATCCCATCCTCCCCACCAATCCATTCGTTCTCGACGCCCACTCCCACGTGCTCGTGCTCCCGGTGACGGAAAAAATAGAGTATGGGGAATACTCCTACACGGGAGGGACGAATGGAACGGGAATCCTCGTGGATGTCCTGCAGGAAGGAAACTACCGCACCCTCTTCGCCCTCCCTTCCGGCTATCGGGTCTGCGCGACGAATCTCCTGAAAGAATGGCCATGCCCCCCGTACGGAGGAAACTAATCCATGCTCTCCCTCGAATTCATCCTCGTATTCTCCCTCCTCCTGGGATGCGCTGCCCTCCTGATGCAGCCGATTGAGGAACAAGAAAAGGAATGGGAAAAAAGACACGCGGAATGGGAAAAAGAATACAAAACCATGAAATGCGACGCCCAAAAAAAACTATCCGAAACCCGATTCGTCCTATGGAAAAACGAATGCGGTGGAAATGAAACCATCGAAGGATGGGAGGCCCATCATTATGCGTAGGGGACACGTGTTCACGCTCGAGGCCATGGGCATTTTCGCCGCGTGGATGATCCTCCTCCTGCTCACGTGGCAGGAATCCGCACACGCGATGAAAACACACGCACAGGAAGAGGATGCCGAGGAACGCGAACGCATCGCAATAGAATTATTAGACGACCTGATCCAGCATCACGACCTCGAGCCCTGGAAAGGATGCGCGGCATTCTCCACCGAAAAAAGGAGAGAACTCCCATACATCGTCGAATCCCCCTGCCTCGAATCACTCAACAAATACCCACTCCCGCCCGGGGTCACCCAACTCACCCTCCGCACGCCGGGAGGAGTAAGCGAATGGACGGGAGAGGGGGGAGAATGGAGCGCGTGCACCATTATCCGGCGACCCATCCTGCTCGATGGAATCATTCCCGCCGTAGTGGAGGCGAGCGCGTGTGACTAGGGGATTCGTCTGGACGATGGAACTGATCATAGGACTATTACTCCTGGCCGGAAACGGATACATGGAAAACGGGAATGGAATGGACCACCCCGATCGGGGGATGGAAACCCTTTGCATCGACCTGGCCGCCCTTCACACGTATGGATGGGATCCCAGCGCATGGATACCCCTGTATTATGCGGAATGGGACATCGAATGGCAGGAGCAACCCTTCGATTCCGCGGAAAAAGGGATGGTGTGCCACTCCCAAAAAGTAGAAAACGGGGCGATCCACTCCTTATTCATCCGGATTCAATGAGGATGAAATTGGATTCCCGGCGCAACACGAGAAAATGAGAATCCGGAGACCATTCCCCTTCGAGGGGAAGGAGGGAGGATTGCTCAATGAGGAGGGGAGAGGATAGAGAGGGAGGCGACCACGTGAGGGTGAGCGTATGCCCATCCCCCCGGATATCCAATTCCTCCAGGGAGGGAGAGGGAATGGAGAGCATAGAACCCTCCGCGTAATGAGAGAGGCGAACCAGGGAGTGGCCCACCGCATCCGAAAAAGAGAGGAAACGCCCCTTATCCCATTGAAGGTGGTGGGCATCCAACACATGGAGGAAGGAGGGAAGAAACAATCCCAACACGGCCAGGAGACCCGCCCAAAGAAGAATGGATTCGAGGGAGGCCTGGCCCCTCATTCCACGGCTTGACGGACGGGGGCTAATCGATCTGTTCGATCTCATCGAAAATATCCTTCGTCTTCTTCTCGAGCTTATCGATACCCGTCTTGCTGGACGATTGCAATTGGGTCACGAGGAGAAGGACCACGGCCACGACCGCGGCCATCACAATAATCAATTCAATGGAAATCTGGGCCCGATCCTCATTGCGCAGGGAAAACATACACCCACCCCATCACCCAAAAAGGACTTAAAACTAGGGAAAATTTTTCAGCGAAAAATGGTCTTTTAACCCCGACCGTGCTCCATCCAGGGATGGAAAACAAGGAACTCACCGATCTCCTCATCTCCTGGATCACCCTCTCCGCGGCCTTCGCATTCGTCTTCGCCGAGGGGGGGCTGGAAGCAGCCGGTTTCGCCGATGCATTGGCCATCGCGTCCGTGGCCGTTGGAACGGGATTCCTCCTCCACGAGCTCGCCCATAAGTATGTCGCCATCCACTTTGGGGCCAAAGCCGAATTCAGGGCATGGAATACGGGATTGTTATTCGCCCTATTCGTCGCGGCATTCTTCCGATTCATCTTCGCCGCGCCGGGAGCTGTATACATCTACGGGAAAAAGGTTAGTGTGGAAGAGAATGGAATCATCTCGGCGGCCGGACCCCTCATGAACATCCTCATCGGAATTGTTGGGATTCTGATTGCGGGATGGTATGGAGGAAGTGACATCGGGAGAGTAGCGGCGACCGTAGGAAGCATCAACCTTCTCCTGGCCATGTTCAACCTCCTCCCATTCTTCATCTTGGATGGAGCCAAAGTTTTTGCATGGAGCAAGGTAGTGTGGGGGCTCATGTTCTTTCCCCTCCTATTCTTCCTATTCCTCATCTGATGGAGAAGAAAAACGATGAACACCCGACCCATCAGCCCGGAAGACTATTCCATGGACATGCGCACCATCCTCGCGAAAGAACGCACGCTCATGTCCCAGCAACGACTCCAATTGAATCTCATTGGAATAGGATTGGGATTATTCGCCACCGGAATCACATTGGTCAAACTGATCGAGAGCGATGATACCGTCATCCGAATGGTGGAAATCGCATTCATTTTGGGAGGAGCCATCTTGAGCACGATCGCGACACTCCAATACTACCACTTGGCCCGGGAACTTGGAACATTCGAAATCATGGAGACCGAATACGTGCACGCCTATCGGAGCCAGAAGGCGAATGATTTGTTTGAGAATGGGGCGAGAAAGAAATAATTCCCAACTTTATCCACACCCTTTTATAGGAAGAGATTAGATTGCAACAGATGGCTACTCGCTCCACGCTTCTGCCTATTCCATTCCTCAAATATGGAGTTATTCTGGCTCACTTGATTTCAAATGGCATATTAATTATTTTATTCTTTTTTGTCTTTTTCTTGTATGCTATTTTAAAATCCGAAAATCACAATTACATTGATCCTATTCCTTGGGATTTCTTTGCTTTCGTTGAAATAGTCATGGCCATTTGGGCCATTCAACTCCTTGCTTCAATCTATTCTATCCTTAAATTATTGAAGGATGAAACCGCGCCCCGATTTCGATTTATCTTAATTCCGTTAGGATTGGCATCATTGGCGGTTGGATTATTTTTAGCACGACCTAGCACTGAACACATTGGGTTACTCATCGGGCTGTACTGCCTCTTTTACACGATTACTGCCTTCCAAACATTCCGCATGTTGAGCCCACCTTCCCATTCAAAACCGATTCTAGTCCGCCCTACAATTCAAAAAAAGAAAAGAAGTCAAGAAAATAAGAAAGAAAAGGAAAGATTCAGCGGACGTAATTAGGCTTGAACCCTTCCGGGGACTTGGACTGCTTGTATTCCGCATAGGCTTCCGCGGCCTCGGCTGGAATACTTGAAGTCACTTTAGCAAGAACGGAATCAAAGTGCTTCTTGGTGATGGGCGTGGGCTTCATGTCTGACTCCTGGAGCGCCAGCAAGGCGGCTTCCCGCACGAGATTGTTGAGGTCCGCCCCTGAGAAACCCGGCGTGCGCTTGGCCAAATCCGCGAGAGAAATACCCTTGACCAATGGGACCCCGCGCGTATGGACCTTGAGGATGGCCTCCCTCGCCTTCTCATCGGGAACCTTAACCTCGATGATTTTGTCAATCCTCCCCGGACGCATCAAGCCCGGATCAATCAAATCCGGACGATTCGTGGCCGCGATGAAAACGACATCCTTGAGGCTCTCGGCCCCGTCCAACTCTGTAAGCAATTGATTGACGACCCGTTCCCCCACTCCGGAATCACCGGAACCGGATCCCCGCATGGAGGCAATGGCATCGATCTCATCGAAGAAAACGACCACGGGAGCGACCTGGCGGGCCTTCTTGAAGACTTGGCGAATACCCTTCTCAGATTCCCCGACCCACTTGGAAATGAGCTCGGGGCCCTTGATGGAAATAAAATTAGCTTGGGATTCCGTCGCAATGGCCTTGGCCAAGAGGGTCTTCCCCGTACCCGGAGGACCGTACAGCATGACCCCGCGCGGGGGACGAATGCCCATCTCGGTGAAGGCGGTAGGATATTTCAGGGGCCACTCCACGGCCTGCTTCAATTCCGCCTTGACATCATCCAGGGAACCGATATCGTCCCACTTGACGTTGGGAATCTCCACCATGACCTCGCGCAGGGCGGATGGCTGGATCTCTTTCAAGGCATCCTCAAAATCGCGCTTCTGAACTTCCATGCGCTCCAACACACTCTCGGGAATTTGTTCCTCTTGGAGATTGATCTCGGGAAGGTAGCGGCGAAGGGCCTTCATCGCGGACTCCTTTCCCAGCGCGGTGAGATCCGCGCCGACGAAACCATAGGTGATGCCCGCAAAATGATCCAAATCGACGGACTGCACTCCCTCCTTGCATAAGGGCATCCCCCGCGTGTGAATCTGCAATATCTCCAACCGCCCCGCCTTATCAGGGACCCCAATCTCGATCTCCCGATCGAAACGGCCCGGGCGGCGCAGGGCCTCATCAATGGAGTTAACACGGTTTGTATTATGAAGCAAAATAGGTGTTTCTCCACCAAAGAAAGCTTCCTCTTCGCATCCGCATAAATCGTACACGTATTCATCAAATGGTTGTTTTGTTATCTTTTTAATTCGAGCCAAACCTTGTGCCGGCGTCTTTTTGAATGAAAGGAATGGATTGTTAGTGCTTCCAATCCCTAATCGGTACGCGATTGTTTCCTTTAATGGCTCCCCATTTTTGATTCTCCGTCCCTCTTTGGCAATAAATTGACCAGTATATGATTTGATTCCATGCATTTTACACAGCCAATCTAATTCCATGATTAGTTTTTTGCTCACCGACGTGGCTTCCAACCTATTCGCCTTGTCTTCGTATCCGTCTCCATCTATGTAGGCTTTTAAAAAACTCAGAAAATACTCTTTAGGCAACTCATAGATGAAAGACGGCAGGCTCTTGTTGTGCGCGCCTTTGCCAAAATATTTGCTAAAAAAATCAGCTAGGGGTTTCTTCTGATAAACAATATTACATCGATTATCTTTGTATATGACACTATCCGCCTCAACACCAAATATTGTTTTCATTGAATGTTGAACATCTTCAATGAATTCAGTTTCATGGGTTCCAAAACAAAAATCCAGCTCCCAGCGAGCATAGCCTTCCGCAGTATAGTATCCAAACAGTTTCATTAGTTCGGGAGTTACCGTCACCTCGTTTGGAATGCCTTCTTCATGATAGCGATAAAAATGGGGTTCCCGACTCTGTTTCTTCCACCCGTAAACCGTTGTAACATGCAACCCTGTTTGTAGTGATGCCTGGTGAGGAGAAACAGTATTAGCCATAACCTGCGCGTACGCTTCTTGAATAATTTTATCATAAACCGGAAGTCGAATAGGACTTTGTAAGGGGGTAAACGTGTGCGCCCGCACTTCCATTTTGGAATTCGTTCGATTGACTTTGTAGGGCAAATCGACTAATACGTCATCCAAACACAGTTCATCCACTCTTTTTGCCTGAATTCCGTTTCGTGATCGAATGAATACAGAATGATTTCCGGTTGTCCTGACTTTTCCACCATTAAACTCTATTTCATAAATTTCATTCGCCTTATGTCTAAATACTCCTTTAACCGGTTGAAATTTACTTCCACCGAAGTACGTTTTGGACATGTCATACTTGGTAGCTAGCTTTTGCATCCCCAGAACTTCAAGCCCAATGACATCCTTTTGAACACCTTCTTCCCCATCCGCATAATAAGAGTCAATCAACTCTCCAATGGGAATCAATTGAATCACACCTTTGTTGCGTACTAACACGGGAGTATCCCCCGTAACGCTAGCCGCAATGACAATCACATTTCCACGAGCCTCCATTCCATCCATTAAGGAGAGAAGCTGGGCCACGACGCGACGCTCCACTTCCCCCACCACTTCTTCACGTTTGGGGGCGATGGCATCAATTTCGTCAATAAAAATAATGGAGGGCGCATTCTCCTCGGCCTCTTTGAAAATCTTACGCACGGTCTCCTCGGCCTCCCCAACGAATTTGGAATTGTGCAGCACCATCATGCTGGATCCTCCCAAAAAGTTACTGAAGGGCTCCACGGTCAAATCATACAGATCTTTTTCACCCTCATCCACGACCGATTCGATCCGGGTCCATCGAACGCCGGCATGTATTATCCGTTGGAGTGCGGAATCATGGCCCATCAATTGGTCGATCTCCTGAAGCTTACGATAGGTCAGGGGGTCCCGTCCCGAAATATACCGTTCGGTCGGTCCCTCGGGAAGGGTCTTCCCATAGGTCAATCCTTTGGCTTTCTTAATCGATTGCAGAAGCGGAGAAACGGGAGGAACATTCGAATCATCTCCTCTTTTCTTCCGTTGAACCAACCACTTTCTCAGACGCGAAAACTTAGACACGTTGGAATCGATATGCTCAACAAAGAGTTCACGCGATCGGCTTCCCAATAGCTCCAGGGACTGCATCAGTCCCTTTGGGGTATTCCACGGACCTACTTTCGCGATAAGTCCAATCTTCCGGACCAGGACATTGATGTCATCCAACGCCGTCTTGGATTTGGCATATAACCGGACGGTGGGGTATTCATTCCCTGAAAGTCCAACGGTGCCGTCCCCCTCGAAGTACCCCCGAATGAATCCAGCAGTCTCTTTCTTGGTCAAGCCAAACATCCAAGGGGGAAGCCGATACTCTTTCTTCGGACCGACCGGGTATCCCAATACATGGACAAAGAGCGATCGAAGGGTCCGGGAGTAAACCGCGGCCCGATCCTTCTTTATCGACGCATTAAGACCAAAAAGATCCTTCACCATTCCCGCGAACTCCTTTTTGAGCGATAAATCCTGATTGGAGAAATCAAGGCCATCTTTTGTCAAACAGCCTTCCGAATACATCAGCCCCATCAGACGCATGAAATCAGGAGAGGTGGAGAAAGGAAAGGATACGAAACCCGCATTATGTACGGGCAACCCATTCACTATTTTTATACGATAGCCTTCTCGGGTCCGACTGACCGTGGTACTGGAATCCCGGAGTATCCCACTCAAATCAAACGTGAAAGGGATCCCATCTGGAAGCTCACTAGCACACGCCACGTATTCTCCCTCCTTCAAATTTCCGGCCGTTTTCCATGCCAAGTTTCCAAACGCATCCAGCATGGCGAAGGGCTGGTTACCCGAAACAACAATCGCATCCCCCAGGTCATTCTTCACCCTGAATGTGGGGGCCCTCAACCGGGTTAGGTGAGTGACTTTCCCTTTTGCTATTTGCAGATGGTCATCCAGCCCATAGACCGAAAGGGGTTCCTTTAATTCAACCACCTGATACTTGCCATCATTTATCACTCTTCCTGTCCTTTTGGCTTCTTCAAATAGCAGTTTTGCTTTCTTCGATCCCCTTGGATTGGTCAAAATGGGGGTATCTTCCCCTACACACATGATGGATGGAGCCGAGACCGATTTGAAATAGGCCTGCGTCTCATTCGCCACGGCCTTGGCGAGAAGCGTCTTCCCCGTGCCCGGAGGACCGTGCAGCAACACTCCTTTGGGGGGCTCGATTCCCAGCTTGCGGAACAATTCGGGGTGGCGCATGGGGAGCTCAATCATCTCCCTCACTTTTTGGACCTGATTCCCTAATCCCCCCACATCCTCATACGCGATGCGGGGAACCCCTTCTAATTCCCCCTTGATGGGCTCATCCTTCAATACGAATTGGGTGAAATCCGTGACCTTCACGATTCCACGAGGATTGGTTTCCACCACCCGATAAATGAAACCGGAACCGAATACCGTAATCCAGACATTATCCCCCCGCGTCAAGGGACGACCGATGAATGTCTTCTTGAGAATGCGCTCATACCCGGATGCGATGATATGCACATCCTGCGTGGGGGCCAATACCACTTTCTGGGCCTCCTTGAATTGGGATGGGCGCACGATGACTTTTTCGCCCAAATTCACCCCCGCATTGTGGCGGATCAGATTGTCCATGCGAATGAGGTCCTTCCCCTCATCCTCGGTGCGCGCCGGCCAGACAATGGCAGCGGTCTTCTTGGTGCCCTCAATCTCCACAATATCCCCGGAAGTGATGCCCAATAACTGCTTGGACTTTCGATCCAGCGTCACAATATTCCGACCCACGTGCGTGGGGGAAGGTTCCTGCACCTTGAGGGGAACCTGCTTGCTCCCATTGGGAGAGGAGGCCGTAAGGTTAGGGGCCGGGAAGTTGGACATATAGATTATTCGCCCAAAGCCCTTTTTAATCCCTCCAAAAACCAACGGCTACATACGCAGGAGTAAGGAATCATGCCGGCTTGAGGGAGAACTCGCCTGTGGGGAGGGCGGAAATCAATTCATCCAGAGAAAGGGAAATGGGAGAATCTCTCTTCACAAAACCCCGCTGATAGGATTTCGCCACATCGGACTTAGAATGCGTCCCGGGAACGATTTCCATGATGAACTGGGCATGCGCCTTGACACAGCGCAGGGGACCGCAAAGCACCCGATACCCATTCTTTACTTCCTGCACCCCCCACCCCAACCGCAGATCGGGATCGAACCACTCGCGCTCCCCATAAATCATGAAGGCTCCCTTCCCAAGGCTTTCTCCCGCCGGGGCTTTCTTGCTCACCTGGGAGGGGGAGACGGAATACACCTTCACGGAAAAAAGACCCTTCTTCCAGACGGAGGAAAAAACCCCCGCGAAGGAAGCAGCATCCTCAAAATCCGACGGAAGAGGCTTCTTCCCATCCGTTTTCAATACACAGTGGGGGGCCCCAAAAACATCGGCGTGGAAATACCAATCCTTCTCATCCATGTGATGCTTGATGACCGCCTCATTGGAATGCGCATCCTTGCCCCCCACCACCAATAGGCCGTTCCGTGTATAGCACCAGCGGAATTTCTCGAACCATTCTTTTGCCTTTCTCTTTTCAGGCGCCTTGGGCTTTGCTTTTTGGGAAGCGGTTTCCAATTCTTTCAATTTCTTCTCCACCAAAATAATGCCGGCATCCGCACCCTTGGCTTTTTCCTTCAAGCGCTTGGCCTCCTCAAATAGGCGTTGAGC
Organism: archaeon; assembly: GCA_038046225.1. Lineage (GTDB taxonomy): Archaea > Iainarchaeota > Iainarchaeia > Iainarchaeales > VGJJ01 > VGJJ01. The sequence continues at coordinate 3,306 of JBBSWQ010000028.1, read as the reverse complement.
ATTCTGCTGGGGAGATTGGGAGATATCCAAGAGAATCTTCATACTTTCTTCTTGGACGCCCGTGTTTTAGAAGGTTTGGCTTGAGGAAACGCGGAAGCAGGAACGGGCGGAGAAGAACCCGCAGGAGGAGGCGCCACGGCCTTGGCCGCATTCTGCTTCTTCCACTCATCCTTGGAAGGGCAGTCAAAATTGAGACAGATATTCATCTTGAAGCGCGTCCCCGAGAGCTTAACCATTGGGGAGTGGCACGTGGGACAGGATTGTTCCAACCGGGAAAGGGAACCTTTCTGGGGAAGAGAATACGTCTGCGTGCACTGGGGATAATTCCCGCACCCCAGGAAGCGCTTTCCGGTGGCCCCTGCCTTGCGAATGACCATGTTTCCCTTGCATTTGGGACAAAGGACCAACACGTCTTGCGACACCAAGGCTTTCCGCAGTTCCCCGGAAATCATCATCTTGTTCGCTAAGAGTTGAGTTAGAACCGTTTTCAGCATCTTCCGGGAATTATCCACCACCACCGGCTTCTGCTGCCTCCCCGCGGCCACCTCATCCATTTCCACTTCTAATTCCGAAGTCATTTTGGGTTCGGTGACTATTTTGCAGTGTTTTTCAAACGCATCAATAACGGCAAAGGCAATCTGGTTGGGCTCGATGTTCTTCAATCCTGAAATATACTTTCGCGCATATAGTTTTTGAAGAATTTCGTGGCGGGTGCTTTTGGTCCCGAGATTTAGCTCCTCAAGTAATTTCAACAATGCGGATTGAGAGTAGCGCGCGGGGGGCTGGGTTTCCTTTTTGAGCAAATCCACTTTGTTGACCGGAACCACATCCCCCTCCTTCATCGAGGGGAGAATAACTTCCTTCAATGTAGAGAAAGGATACGCGGCCTTCCACCCCGGAATCAAAATAGTCTGCCCGTTGGCGACAAAAGGCTCTTGTTTAATCTCCAAATCCACCGAAACATTTTCCGTCTGGGCATCCTCCATGAATGTGGCCAGGAATCGACGCGCCACCAAATCAAACACCTTCCATTCTTTTTCACCGATGGATTGAGGAGGGACTTTGGTCGGGTGAATAGGCGGATGATCCGTGGTGTTTTTCGCCCCCCTGGAAGGATTCAAGGGCTTGGCAAGGATAGAATCGACGAATTTTACGTAGGAAGAATGATTCTTGAGCTCAGTCAGGTGCTCGTGCAACTCCATGGAAGGAGGGTATACGGTGTTGTCCGTGCGGGGATAGGAAATGTACCCGGACATGTAGAGACTTTCCGCCATACTCATGGCTTGTCCCGCCGTCAAACCTAAACCCGTGGCAGAACGGAGAAATTGAGTGGTATCGAAGGGGGTGGGGCGCGCAATCGTGCGCTTTTTAGTCGACACCTTCTTCACGAGCGCGGTCTTTTCCTGCTTGACCTTTTCATGGACAGCAATCGCTTGCTTTTCCTCCCAAAATTTTCCCTCTTTGTGAAAAGCCTCGAATTTATTCTTTTCTTTTTCACATTCCGCGATGATTTCCCAATAGGGTTTCACCACAAAAGCCAGTCGCTCCTTCTCCCGATTCACGATTAACGCGAGCACGGGCGTCTGCACTCTTCCAATAGAAATGAATTCCTTCCCCATCCGATTGGCCATGATGGACACATACCGCGTCAGCACGGCCCCCCAAATCAGATCAATTTCCCTTCTCGAATCAGCGGAATCGGAGAGATGGTAATCGACCTTCACCAATTCATCAAAGCTCTTCACCAATTCTTTCGGGGTCATGGCAGAGAAGTAGGCGCGCTCCACTTTCACATGGGGATTTTTCTCCTGCACGATGCGCAGGGCCTCCACGCCAATACTTTCCCCTTCCCGATCGGCATCCGTGGCCACTACTACCGTGGTGGCTTGCTTCCCCATTTCCCTCAATAGGTTGGCGATCGGAAGATCGGAAGGGTTGTAGAGAATGGGGGCATCCACCAGCACCTGCAAATCCGTGCCTTTCCAATAACTATACTGCTTGGGAAAATCCACCTCGACAATATGCCCGCGCAAGGGGAGCACCACGCAGGGTTGGTCCTTGTGGGAAAAGGAATAGTATTTGGCCATCCCCATCGATTGGGAACGCATCCCCTTTCCCCCCAATACCTCGGCAATCCGCTGTCCGGCGAGATTCTTCTCGGCAATAATGAGGAGCATATCCTCCAAAAAAGAAGCAAACCCGTTAAATAGGAAAGCGAAAAAAAACTAAAGCCGCTTCTGGAAAGGAGTTGGGGGAAGGGAGTGGGACTTCTTGATCTCCGCGAGCACGGGAAGGGAGTGGATTTCTTTGATCCCTTCCACGTTGCCCAATTCATCCAAGTAGCGCTTCACATGAACCATGTCCGGGCTCACGAGCTTGAGCATGAAATGATGCTCGCCCAGGAGCTCATGAAATTCTACAATGTGCTCGAGTTCCCCTAACCGCTTGGCAATCTGCTTATTCATCCCTGCCTCAGTCTTGAGGAGAACATACACAGGCTTGGTGAAGCCCAACACATCCAAATCGAGCTCGGCCGCAATCGAACGGATGACGCCCTGCCGCTTCAACCGGTCAAAACGCTTCTTAATCGCCACATCCGTGAGGGCGGTTTCACGTGCAAGCTGGGAGAAAGATGCGCGACCATCTTCCAATAGACGACGCAGCACGAGCAAATCAATCTTATCCAGGGACGCCATCCCAAAAATACGGACCCATCGTATAAAATGGTTTGGATTCCAAACCACGCAAAAGATGACCCTAAAAGGGGATTGGACCCCGTACTATCCATGGAAAAGGGAAAAAAGATACTCAATAAGGAAAATGAAACCGTTGACTATGCGTCGCTCCAAGAAACACTCGAACAGGCCATCGCCCAACGCATTCCTAACCGCGCATCGTATGGAGTGGCATTCTCCGGGGGATTGGACTCGGGGCTATTGGCCCACCTCCTCTTGAAACACAACCCGGCCATGCCTCTCGTGGTCGTGGGTTTCCCCGAAAGCAAAGATGTGGAACGCGCCACCCTTTTGTCCGAAAAATGGGGAGCCCAATTGGTGACACGGACCCTCAATGAAAAAGAATTCGAGAAACACCACCGGCTGGCTGGAAAGCTTCTCCAGACCGAAGACCCGCTTCAACGCACGCTTGGGGCGGTCAATCTTTCCATTGCCCAATGGGCGAGCGAAAATAGGATCAACACATTATTCCTGGGATCCGGAGCCGATGAATTGTTCTGCGGATACGGCGCATTCGACGCAATGAGAGAAGATCCGAAGGGATGCGAAAAATTACGCAAAGAGAAAGTGG
>JBBSWQ010000027.1:1256-5978 GCA_038046225.1 archaeon | reverse complement strand
GACTCTTGCGTCTTCCTTGGCTATTTTCATTATTTCCTCGAATTCGGAATGGGGCAATTCCCCCACGCGTTCGGATAGGATGTGGGACCAGCGGGGTTTTGCTCCTTTCATGCCGTGGGATGTTTTTCCTCGCTTATAATGGTTTTTCCCATTTTATTTTTTAGGCGATCCCTCCGAGCGTGTCTCGGTAGTGCGTGGGCTTTTCGCTCCTCAATTCGTCTTCACTCACTCCTCCCGTTCCGAGGGCGAGGGAGTCCATTCCTTGTTCGTGGGCCGCGCGGATGTCGTGGAGGGTGTCTCCCACTACGAGGATTCGTGTCTGTGCACTCGCAGGGTTGTTCCCTACTATTTCTTCCATGACCTTTTGGAGCAATTGGCTCCGCCGGCGGGTCTTTTCTCCATGGAATAAATCATCCGAGAATCCGGAGGCCTCAAAATAGGATGAGAGCCCCGTCCGCTGAAGGATTCCTTCCCCCGTTTTCCGTGGGTTCCCACTCACGATGGCGAGATGTTTTCCCTCTCGTTTCAGTCGTTCGAGGAGGGGGATCACTCCTTCTAAAACATGGAGGGGCGTGAATGAGTTTTCTCCCTGCGTGATTTCATGGTAATGGTATTCTCGTATTCCTGCGATGCGCTCCGTGTTCGGTTTCTCGATTCCATGGTCGCGGTACACGGCCTCGATATAGTCCTGGGATGGTTTTCCCATGTGGTTCCGAAATATTTGGGGGTTGGGTTCGGGTATCTTTCCAATGGTATGGTAGGCCCGCATCAGCACGTCCGTGTGCAGGACCACACTATCAACGAGGGTCCCGTCAATGTCGAATATGACGATTTTCTTGTCCCCGAATATCTCTTCGTATGATCCCATTTCGTGGATGGATCGCGATCAGTTAATAATCCGCACGTCCACGGCCTCTACTCTTTCCGGGGTGGCGAGCACGGGGTTGAGGTCCAGCTCTTTTACGTTTCGTTCGACCATGAGTTTGGATACTCCCATCAACAATCGAATCAATTGTTTTTCATCCACTCCTTTTTTCCCGCGCGTCCCTTCCAGGATGGGGAATATCGTGAGTTCGCGGATCATTTCTCCAGCGTCCGTTTCCGTGATGGGGGCGATGCGGAGCGAGGAGTCCTTGAATACTTCCGTGTAGATCCCCCCCATTCCAACCAACACGGTCGGTCCGAACTGGGGATCCATCTTTCCCCCCACAATCAATTCGATTCCTTCCCGCATGGGTTGGATGACTACGTATTCGCATTCCCGTATTTTTTTCAGTTCATGCAATGTCCGCATGGCATCATGGGTGTTGGTGATGCCGAGGCGTACGCCCCCCACGTCCGTTTTGTGGATTAATCGTTTTCCCGTGGCTTTGAGGGCCCAGGGGAAGGGGAGTTTTTTCGCGATGATCAGGACATCCCTTTCGCTTTTCGCTTTGTGCATAGGGACAATGGGTATTCCATAGGATCGGACTAGCTTTTGGGCCGCGAGGAAATCCATTTGGATGGCGGGATTAGGCAAGGTTGTTTTTCGCAGGGCCTTTTTCTTCATGAGGGATGCATCCGGGCATTCTTTATAATGGTTTTAGTGAAGTCGTTCGATGATGATGGTGAGCTCCTTCATTCGGACTCGTATCTTTTTTCCGGTCGGATCGAGGACGTGTTGGCATTCGTTGACAAAGGGTTGATTGATGGCAGGATACATGACGATTTTTCCCCCAATTTTGAGCGAGGAAACAAGCTGTTTCAGGTGGTGGATAAGGATGGGTGTACCTACCGATGGGGTGTGTTTCCCCCCAATGTGAGTGAGTCCCCAATGGGAGTAAATGAGGTCGATTCCTCCGAGTCGAGTAAAATAGCGCATGGCCCTTTCCGAACTTTCTTGAATGAATTGGACGCGGGATGGGTTATTCCATTCGGGATAGGAATCTTTTCCATAACCATAACACTTCACGTAATTCCCTTCCCCGGCGATTCGCTGGATGGCTCTTCCATTCCCGCATCCCCAATCCAGGATTACGACTGGCTTCCCGGTTTCCTTGGTTCGTCGTCTCGCGAATGCGATGGGGCTGAATCCCATTTTTTGAACGATGGTAGAGTAGGTGTTGTTCCGTTCAGTCCATTTTCGAGCCGCATAATAGTGTTTCCTCACCTTTCGCTTGGGCGTGGGTTTTACATCAATGACGAGTCGTTGTCCTAGAGCAGGATACGTACCTCGATTTCGTGTCCGCCGTCGGAAACCATAAATGGGCATGTTCAGGATGCCTCTGTTTTGGTCTTTTTAATGCATTTTAACCTGACCAAAGAGTTTTGTTTATAAAGAGTCTTCGTCCATGAGTGGTTAGAACGACTGGTATTGCATTGGTTTTTCGTTCCGTTTTGACCGGGTCGCGGTCGCTTTTTTGAGGTCGAGAACACGCCTGTTTTCGGGAACGCGCGATAAACCGTACGGCAATCACTCGTGACAACAAACTAGAGGTTATACACAACTATGTCAAATTATTCGCTATCGGTCCATGGGGCCGGAAAAGAAATTGGACGATCTTCATTCGTCCTGAATGCCGAGGATGAACGCATCCTCCTGGATTATGGAGTGAAGTTCACTCCCGAAGATACGGAGTACCCGCTTCCCATTACTGAAAAGTTAGACGCGATGGTTTTATCGCATGCTCATTTTGATCATTCGGGTTTCGTTCCCGCATTGTCGAAAACCAATCCCACGAGCATCTATACGACTCTTCCCACGCTGGAATTGTCCAAGATGCTCTGGCAGGATTCCTTGAAGATCGCGGACAAGGAGGGAGAGACCCCCATCTATTCCCAGGCGCACATTGATGCCACGATCAAGAATACGATTGGGATGAATTACAACAAGCCCATCGACATCACTCCCAAGGCCCGGCTCGAATTCGTGGATGCGGGACACATTCTAGGAAGTGCCATGGTCAAGCTCGATTTGAAGGAGAAGACGTTCGTCTATACCGGGGATTATATGGCTTCTCCCATTCGCTTGCATAATGGGGCCGACATCAAGGGATTAGGTAAGATTGATTACCTCATGATGGAGTCCACGTACGGGAATCGTACGCACCCGGATCGGGAACAGACCATCCAGGCGTTCATCGGGAAGATTCGCGAAACCCTCGATCGGGGCGGCCATGCCATCATTGCGGCGTTCGCCATCGGTCGTACGCAAGAAATTCTTGATATTCTCTTCGAGCATGGCGTGGATGCCCCGGTCTTCATTGATGGGATGTCGCGTCAGGCTACGGAAGTATACGATAAGTTTCCCTTGTACAACAAGAAGCCAAAAGTGGTGCGTCGAATGCTGGAGCAATTGAATTTCGTCCGCCATCCGGGGATACGGAAGCAGACGCTCAAGGAACCTTCGGTCATTGTGACCACGGCTGGAATGCTGGAAGGGGGGCCTGTCATGTTTTACTTGGACAAGCTCCACGACGATGAACGATCCACCCTCCTCATCACGGGATACCAGGTCAAGGGCACGAAGGGTCGTACCTTGCTTGAAACGGGCAAGATTGAGTTGGACACGAAGACGGTGGAGCCCAAGATGGAAATCCAGCGCTTCGACTTCTCCGCTCATTCGGGCCACGATGATTTGTTGAAGACGGTTCAGACGCTTTCTCCGGAGCATGTCCTCCTGATTCATGGGGATGTCCTCATTAGTGGGGAGTTTGCCTCGGAATTGAAGGGATTGGGTTTCAAGGTAAGCAATCCGGGAGTCGGGGAAACGGTGCGCCTCTAAAAAGGCGGCCGTCCTCCTTATTCCTGCCATGGCATCCTCCTCGTCTCGTTTTTGTCCCAAATGCGGGAAGACGGAGGGTCGTTTCATTGGTCATTTCTGCCAGGATTGTTTTTTCCATGATCATCCTGATTTAGTGACTATTCCTCCTATTCTGGAATTGAATACGTGCAATTATTGCGGAAAGGTCTCTCTCGCCGGGAAATGGGTGGAGTGGGATGATGAATTGGTCCACATGTGGATCGAGGACCAGGTCAAGGTGAAGCGTCTCGGGGATGTCTCTCTGCACGTGCGTGTGGTTCCCAGTCCCCGCACCAAAAAGGAGCGTTCCGTCACGATCACGGTGAATGGTACGATTGAAGATTCTCCCCTCGAATACGTGGCGCGCTCCACCTTGTTCGTGCGCGGGGGGATTTGCAATGATGATATGCTCGTGACCTCGAATTATTATGAGGGAATCGTCCAGATTCGTTTTGGGGAACGCACCCCCGAGAAGGTCAAGAAGGTCCAGGAGCAGGTGGATGCCGCCCTGGCCCCTATTCATCGGAGTGATTCCAAGGCCGTGGTCGTGAATTGGGTCCTTCAGAAGCATGGCGTGGATGCTTGGATTGTTTCTGGCAAGGCCGCCAAGGCCGCGGCCATTTATGTCCAGCGCAAGAATGCGGGTACATTGTCCATGTCCGGGAAACTCATTGGGATTGATTCGCACACCAATAAAACCAAGAATCGGATGACCTACCTAGTTCGCGTTCCCTGACAGAAAATCGTGTCGCTTGGGTTTATGGCAGGCCTATGCCTCAATGCTTTTGAACACTTCAATTATTTTTTCGATGGGCATCTGGGTGATGATGAGGGCGATTTTCTCGTTCTCCGCGATGCGTTTGGCGACGGGGTCCACTTTCTGGCAACCGTGCAATACCACAATGGATGGTCGCAGTTCGGTGGCGAATCGTCCCACTTTC
>JBBSWQ010000027.1:0-1246 GCA_038046225.1 archaeon | reverse complement strand
TCAAGGGGCTTCTCCCGTTCTCGACTTGGGTGAATATGAGTGCGCGTTCCGGGGTCTTCCCATACATCTGCAGGTATTCATGCACGGGTGTGTCGAGGATGACTTTCAGGGAGTCGATGATCGTGTACCCATACACGGTGAGTTCTTTGAGTTTCAGCGGGTTGGCGATGCATTCCCCTTCAATCTTTTCCACGAAGTCCTTGCCCGGCATTCCGGAGGTGAATTCGTGGATGTCGAACACCTTCTCCTTCACCCCTTCGTCGCGGGATAATTGTTGGGTGACTTTTCCCCCGCGGTTCTTGTCTATCTCCATGAGTGCGTCCACCAATCGGTTGATGACGGCGATTCCCGGACTTTTTCTCCGTCCCCCTTCGTAGTCCGAAATAGTGGAGGAGGATACGTGCAGGTATTCCGCGAGCTCGGTTTGGGATATCCCAAATATTTCCCTCCATTTCTTCATGGATCCCCCCGGATCCTTCGAGAGGGTAATCTCTCCTGCGATGGTGACTTTGAGCTGGTCCATGGTCGAGAGTTCGGTAAACGCCTATATAAATCTACGGCAAAGAGCGTTCTTCCTTACGTTGAGGGGATTTCTTCCACCCAGAGGGTGCTGTTTCCATCCCTGCATTGTCGGGGATACGATTCCATTACGGGATACCACTGCGCGCACTCCTCGAAGGATTGTGTGGGGATGGGTTGGATGAATTCTGTTCCGTCTGGGAGGGTGCATTTTCCCGGGTAGGACTTGAGATTGGGGTACCCGGCGGCCACGCATTCCGCATACGAGTGGATGGTGGATGGGTTGGGCTTGCTGCCAGGGAGGTTGTCGTAGACAATCCACGCCCCCACGATGACCAATAGTAGTCCAATGGCTAATTTCAAGATGGGTTGTTTTTGGGTCTTCATCAAGAGTTATACAATGGCTCATTTATTAACCTATTTTTGTTCGGCTGTGGCATGGCACAAGTTGATTTATATTATTGGAATTGATTGAATTCTCATGATTGAAAAATCCCCGACCATGAGGCGGTTTCCCATTCAGTCTTCCACGTATTGGAGTTGGCTATTGGGGCGCTTCTTAACGTTTCTGATAATGGATGTCTTAGTCTGGTTTTTTCTCCCGGCGTTTCTGTTTCAGATTAGCGTGTTCTTTGTCTTCTATTATATTTTTCGCGCGTGGAGTAATGGGGTGTATCTGTCCACTTTCTATTATGATGTAGGAGAGGAGTACTTTCTCACGCGGGGG
>JBBSWQ010000026.1:0-3477 GCA_038046225.1 archaeon | reverse complement strand
CGGTAAAAACAGGATTATAAAGCCCTAATCTGCCTGTGCAGGATGAGACGCGCGCTGGTATTGACTCTGTTCCTCCTCCTCGCGGCCACCACGGGAGTGTGGGGGCACGAAGGGGAAGAAGAGGCGATTGATTCATCCATCCAACTCGCTCAAACCCTCCGAGAAAATTCCTACAACGTAATCCTCCTCACTTCCGCTGCTCTCATCGTGCTCGTCGTCTATTCCATCAAGACCAAGCCCCGCAAGGAAAAGATGAAACGCATTCTATTCTGGACCATTGCCTTTTTCGCCGTGGGATCCAACCTCTATCTCGCGGGGGCCACCATCTACACGAATATGGTTTCGCCGACCGGGGGACCGGTGCACTGGCATACCGACTATGAAGTGTGGAATTGCGGCCAACCCCTCGACTTGATTGACCCCACCGGGTGGGACAACCGAGTGGGAACGTGGGAAGTGCACGAGCACAACGACAACCGGATGCACATCGAGGGAACCATCCTCAACATGGATCAAGCGTCCTTCCACCACTTCTTTGAAATCACAGGAGGAACCATCGAGCAGGAAGGAATGACCTATCCCAGCGTGAATGGGGATGTCACCCTCCCCGCCACTGGGTCCTGCAATGAACGACCGGCCGAACTGCAGGTTTTCCGACTCTATGTAACCAATCCCGAGAGCCAGAAGAACTGGACATACACCCAAGAGAAGCTCGAATACCCGGAAGGATTGGAAAAAATAATGGCTCCCTACTCCAATGTGCCCCCGGGGGACTGTTTGATTATCGAATACGACGCCCCGAAAGAGAAGACCACTCATTCGTGTGCATCCTACCGCGCCGCCATGGATCGAGGTGAACTGCATGGCCGTTGAAGCCTATCTCCCCACGATTGGAACCATTGTAGTGACCGCCCTGATTGATTCGATCAATCCCTGCGCGATTGGAGTGCTCATCCTCATGATTACCGTGCTCCTGGGCAAGAAAAAGAGCACGAAGGACATGCTCATCTTCGGCGGACTCTACATCGCCGCAGTGGCCACCACCTATTTCCTCGCGGGATTGGGACTGATTTACTTTCTTTCCATTATCCCCTTGTACGTGGCCGAATACATTTCCATCGCCGTGGGATTATTCATCGTCTTCGCGGGAATGCTGGAGATCAAGGACTTCTTCTGGTACGGGAAGGGATTCTCACTCCAAATACCCCCCCAATACGCGGAAAAGATCACCAAGTATGCGGAGAACGTATCGGTTCCCGGCGTCATCTTCCTAGGCGCCTTCGTGGCGGCCGTGGAACTGCCCTGCACGGGGGCCCCCTACCTGGCCATCATCACCCTCTTATCCCAATATTTCGATTTCACCGCACTGATGCTATTGGTGCTCTACAACATCCTCTTCGTATCCCCCTTAATCGTCATCCTCCTCGCGGTAGCCGCTGGGAGAAAAGTGACGGACTTCAAGAAGTTCAAGGAAGAGAACAAAGGGTATATGCGCCTGCTCATCGGGCTGTTATTGGTATCTATGGGGTGGCTCCTCATCCTCATATCCAATGGAACGATCAACTTCGGGTGAATCAATGGTGAAAAAAACAATCCAAACCAAAACCAAGGGCAAGAGGAAGAATTTCACTTCCCGATTAGTGGTCAAACGCCACGGACATACCGAAAAATTCGATGAACGAAAAATCTATGCATCCATATACGAAGCCTGCCACGCGGACCGAATGACCACCCCAAAGGCGGAACGCATCGCATCCATCGTTACGGGGGCGGTGAAAAAAAGAATGGAAAAGCACGACATCACGTCGTCTCAAACCATCCATCGCGAGGTCGTGAAGGAATTGAAGAAACACCACGCAGACGTGGCATTTCTCTACGAGCACCACCGAAACATCTGCTAACGGAGAAAGGCAGCGGGCAAAAGGGCCCCATTTTGACGGAAAAAAACCCATTTTGATGAAATCCCGGACCCGTTCTTATAATCATTCCCGAACCCAAATGAAGGGATACGCATGGGACTCGGGGAAGGATTACGGAAAGCATTCGACTCATTCAACGCATTGAGAGTCGTGGACAAGGAGAGCGTGAAAACGCTCGTCAAAGAGCTCCAGCGCGCCCTCATCTCGGCGGACGTGGACATCGAGACCGTGCTCAGCCTATCCAAACAATTGGAGGCCGCCGCATTATCCGAGGACATCCCCAAGGGGATGAACCGGAAGGAACACCTCATCGCCCTCACGTACGACGCACTCGTGGATCTCCTGGGGGGAAAAGAGACTACCATCCCCGAAAAACCCATGAGCATTTTACTGGTAGGCCTCTTCGGATCGGGAAAAACTACTTCGTGCGGAAAAATCGCCCATTATTATACCAAACGCGGACTCCGCGTAGGAATCATCGCCGCCGACACGTTCCGGCCCGCGGCCATCGACCAGCTGGAACAACTTACCAAAAAACTCCCCGGCGTATTATTCTATGCCGACCGGAATGAGAAAGAAGCAAGCGCGGTGGTGAAAAAAGGAATTGTCGAACTGATGGGGCAGGGAGCCCACACCCTGATCGTGGACTCGGCCGGGAGAAGCGCACTCGATCCCGAATTAGTGGATGAAGTGAAGCGCATCCACGCCGTATTGCGCCCCGAACACGTGTGGTTGGTGATTGGAGGGGATGTAGGACAGCAGGCGAAGAAGCAGGCCAAGGCCTTCCATGAATCGGTGGGAGTGAACGGCGTGATACTCACCCGAATGGATGGGAGCGCCAAAGGAGGAGGGGCCCTCAGCGCGTGCCGCGCAACGAAAGCCCCGGTCCACTTCATCGGGATAGGGGAACGGATCCAGGACCTGGAAGCCTTTGATGCCCCCCGCTACTTGTCCCGCGTCATGGGATATGGAGACCTCAAAGGATTATTGGAAAAGATGGAAGAATTGAAAATCGACCCCACAGCAGGAAACCCAATGGAGGGACCCTTCACCCTGCAAACATTCTACGCCCAACTTGAATCCACACGAAAAATGGGCACCTTATCCAAGGTCGCAGAAATGCTAGGGATGGGCAACCAGATACCCAAGCAAGACCTGGAAGTGGGAGAAGGGAAGCTCGACGCGTACAAGGCCATGATGGACAGCATGACGAGACACGAAAAGAATGATCCCGAAACCATCACCTCCTCCCGAATCACACGCGTGGCCAAAGGGAGCGGAAAGAGCGAGAGCGACGTGAGGGAACTCCTCAAGCACTACCGGCAACTCAAAAAGATGATGGGACAATTCAAACACATGGATGAAGACGCATTGAAGAACCCCAAGGGAATGCAGAAACTGATGAAGAAATTCCAAAAACCGAAGCGAATCAAACTACGGTGAAGGACCCCTCCAATGATCCCCACCCTTCCGCTCATCGCCAATGTGGTCGCAGGCACTATTGCCGCGTACACGGATATCAAGACCGGGTACATCTATGACTGGATCACCTATCCCC
>JBBSWQ010000025.1:0-1032 GCA_038046225.1 archaeon | reverse complement strand
CAAACCCAAAAAGAATGACCCCCTGTCCAATGTATGGGCAGTATTATCCAATCACCCAAAATCACGGCACCACCGGATGCAACGGCATCAAATCATCTTCGAGAGCCCTTTTTCAAGGGGCCGAATCAGTATTTCCCTTCGGCCTGGAGCCTTTCCAGATACCACTCCACTTCCAGCGCTGCCTGGCAACCCGTTCCGGCCGAAGTAATGGCTTGTTTGTAGCGCGGATCCATCACATCCCCGGCTGCAAATATTCCTGGGACGGAAGTCTTGACCCCATTCCCGCGGACGAAACCTTCTTCCGTCAATTCCACCAATCCTTTCACGAAACTCGTATTGGGAATGTGACCAATGGCGAGGAAAACCCCATCCGTGGGAATCAGGGATTCCATTCCGGTATTCACATCCTTGATCTTCAAGCCCTTCACGAATTTCTCTCCCGTCACCTCGACAGGGGCTGAATTCCAGAGAACGGAAACCTTGTCCGTGAGCTTCAGCACCCGATCCTGCATGATTTGGGAGGCCTTGAAGGAATCGCGGCGGTGGACAATGTACACTTTGTTCGCGAACTTGTAAAGGGCATTCGTCTCTTCCATAGCAGAATCCCCTCCCCCAATCACTATGGCGGTCTTGCCCTTGTATAATGCCGCATCGCACACCGCACACGTGCTCACTCCGCGGCCGAAGAATTGCTTTTCGCCCGGAATACCCGTGAGACGCGCGGAGGCACCCGTGCAGAGAATGATCGTGCGCCCCTGGAAGGTTTCGTTTTCGGAAGTGACAACTTCAAAACCTCCATCAATCGTTTTCAAACTTGAAACGTGGGCACTCTTATATTCGGCCCCGAACCGCTGCGCCTGCTTCTTGGCATTATCCACCAAATCAGGACCATTAATCCCATCCGGAAAACCGGGGAAATTCACCACCAACGGGGGCAAGCGCAATTGATCCGGGGAAGCGCCCGATAATACCAATGGGTGAAGGGAGGCACGTGCGGTGTATATCGCCGCCGTGTGAGCAGAAATGCCCCCG
>JBBSWQ010000024.1:0-2052 GCA_038046225.1 archaeon | reverse complement strand
AAAAAGTACGCGGACTTACTGACCTATTTGACGCGTATTTTGTTCATAAAGGAAAAGACGACGGATTTGAAATTGACATGAAAATTCAAATCAACCCCACCCTCGCCAAGCTCATTCGGGAAAAGATTGATCGGATGTTCATGGAATGATGGCATCCGTTTTGCCTTTCTCCTGCCGACCCACCCATTCTTTCATGAGAGAGTGGAGGACAATCTCCAGCACCTGCTCCCCGGGACCGTATTTCTTCTCCACGATCCGACGGAAGGACTGATCCACCTCAATGGGGACGTCCACAATCCATACGCTCATACCATTTACCCCCTTTTTTACCCAATTACGACTAATGACGTGCATTTCACTAAAGGAATGGGAACCCCCCATTCCGCCAAGAACCAACTACAGGTTATGTGGCATAAGGAATGGGGTCTAGGAGCGATAAATACGTGCGGTTAAAGTGAAATCAACCGGACGGTTGAATATGAAATCTAAACGACTTCATCCCCGGCATGAAGACCAGAGCATTAACCCACTAGACTAGAATAATAGTCCTGACACTTTTCCTTCGCTGACAAAGGCAGTTCATTGCAAATAGTTGGGTCATTCTTGACCTCGTAGTAAAAGTTCATGCACGCACCAGGATCGGAGAGTGTTAAGCAATAGTTGTAAACGACTAAAGAGGAAGATTGCTCAAAAAAAATCTGGTAACAAAAACCGGAGGAATCGTCATCCAAGAAGTTGCAATAGGCAATATTTCGATTCGCAATGGCCGCTTTCGTCACACACTCATCGGGGGTCGTATCGTCCGTAAAGCAATACTGAATGGCGTCAGGCCTAGACTGAATGCACCCGAGGAATAAAAAAAAGAAAAAAAGGGCAATTATGCCCTTTTGAAAATGACTGGACATTTAGCACCCCTTATGACCGTTGGGTTGAACCCATTCGGTGTGCCACCAATTCACATATCCCGGCCACCAAATAGCAGGTGGAAAGTAGGAAAGTATTTCGGGATTAGGTTCCGGATATTGTTGGCTGCCTTGTGTCGAAAAGGTCCACTTTACCCCTGTCGATGTGATTTTCGTACTTAGGTTTGCCTGCATACGAAAAATCCCACTTGAGCAGGAATAGGCCGACAAATTCTTGGAGAAATCAGTGGTACATGGATACCCACCAATTCCACATCCAGGAAAATAGGTGTTATGATATCCAAGACCTTTCACATAATTTCCAATTTCTGTTTGCGTGCTTTTGTAAACACCCGACTCGAATCTCTTCGGACAGACATGAGGCTTATCCTTGCCCCCACCGCAGACCTGTGGCTCGGCCAAATCCACATATTGTTTTTTACGTATGTGGAGCAAACTAATGTTTGAATTTGCATTGGTTGCAAGTTCTTCTTGGCTTTTTTTTGGAATCTGTGACGCAAGCGGTAATGGAATAGTTGAAGTACGCACAGATCCAGACGACTGCACCGCGGCATAGAATGGGGCAAATAGCTCCTTCAACATCGGATCCATTTGGACATAGTTACTTTCAATACCTTTCATTTTCTCCACAACCGCGTTCTGATAGGTTTCATACGCGATTCCAATGCTAAAAGACTTTTTGGCAACATGATCAACTAATGCGGATTCGCGATCAAATAGTATAGTGCGATCCTCATTTAGGTGTATGTATGCATCCACATCTTTCATTCCTTGAATAATGTCGCTTTCCGAGAATGATTCTCCTTTGTATTCGATAGCCGAAGCATTAATGCCCGCCATCAAAATTAACAATGCTGTGAATATAACTAACTTCATAATTTAACCTCCCTGGGCCGGAAGTGGGCCGACTTGATTAAATATCTAGGGAAAACCGATTTATGTAGGCAGTGATTCAGTTGAACATAATGGTCTGATCCAGAGTGTAATAAGGAGAGTATTTCCCGCTCGCATCGGCATCGATTCCCCGGCATCGGAGGCCGACCAGGGGTTGCGGTCCCAGTCCGGAGATGTTCCAAACCCAGGAGGCGCTATCTCCATGCGTGCCTATTTCTTCCCAGGAGGAAGTGAT
>JBBSWQ010000023.1:0-6159 GCA_038046225.1 archaeon | reverse complement strand
AACCGCGGGGGAAAGCGTTTAACGCCTGCGTTGACCTTGTTCCGATTCAGGTTGGGCATGATGTCTGTCGCCCACGAGTCGGTAATCTGATTTAAGTAAAGGGTGTCCAATAGCGCTTTTTCAGGGTCGGCCAGCCAATAGTACGTTTTGTCGCTGTCGTATGATGTGAAACCAAACATCAATGAGGGAGAAATCTTATGATAACTAATGCCCAACGACTCAAACTTTCGACTGGTTTTAGGAGTGAGGCAGGCCACATTTTTCGGGACCTGTTGGATTATCTGATGAAATAGAAGGGCAAAATACAGTGAGATATATGATGGTTCAATCAGTTGGGTGGCAATGACCTTTTCGTCCATGCTGAAAGATATTTTCCCATTCATCATGCGCTGGGCCAATCCGCTATTCACCAATCGAGCGGCGTATACTCGTGCAATAGCCGCGGGTTTTCCCAACAGATTGGCCAATTGCTGCGTAGAATATACTGCCCGTCTGCGTTTGAGAGCCAAATCGCGTAATTGGTGCAAATTCATCGTTTTACCCACGTAACAGAATTGTTACGCCCACGAAACGGTCTTTTCTTAATAAATATGAGCCTAGCCTGTGATTGTTTTCTTAAACGGTTTTTCCAAATCCCGGGAAAGGTTTAAACACGCGCAGGGATTATTCCTCTCATGCGCCTCACATCCCCTGCCTTTTCAAATGGACAGGCCATTCCTCGAAAGTATGGGAGAAATTTTGGAAATATCTCTCCCCCATTGGATATCCATGAGGTTCCCGAGGGAACCGTCTCATTAGCGCTGTTGGTGACCGATCCCGACATCCCTGAAGCGGGGAAGAAACGGTATGGAATAGAGGAATGGGACCATTGGATGGTGTACGATATTCCCCCAGCCACTCTTCATATTCTAGAGGGGATAACTCCCGAGGGGAAAGTGGGACTCACTACAAGAAAGAATGCCCGATATGAAGGGCCGGCCCCCCCGGACCGGGAACACCGATATTTTTTCGATGTATATGCATTGGACATCCTACTTGGATTGGGGGAAGGAGCCACCCGCCATGAAGTGAAACAAAAAATGAGTGGGCACATTCTTGGACATGCCCAACTCATGGGCACATTCAAACCTTAAACTACTGGGGCTAAATCCCCCCCTTTCTCCTTTTTCACCCTGGTTCCCGGACACGCGACCACGGTCCGCGAATACTACGAGTCTATGCCGAGTGAATGGAAAAAACGGGGGTGGCCCGCATCCGAGAATGGGAGAAAAGGATGGGGGGAGCACCCTATCCCTTCATTTGCGCGAGCTTTTCCTTCATCCGTTTATCCATCTCTTCGAGAGACACATCCTCAATGTGCGTGGCGATGTGCCAGGTGTATCCAAAAGGATCCTCCACGCTCCCGGAGCGGTCCCCATAAAACTGGTTCTCGATCGGCCGCTTGATTACGGCTCCGGAAGAAACGGCCTGGGCCACCAGCGCATCCACATCCTCCGTGTATATCATCAGAGTGATGGGGCAACCCCCATATTTCTGGGGACCCTTCCCGCCCATTTCTCCTTCATCCGCGAGCATGAAAATGGAATTCCCTATCTTCATTTCCGCATGCCCTATTTTTCCACTTGTGGGCTCGGGCATGCGCACGATTTCTACCGCGCCGAATGCAGCGGAGTAAAAGGTGAGGGCGCGCGCGGCGCCATCGATAATCAAGTAGGGAGTAATGCTGTGGTATCCGTCAGGAATAGGTTTTGGAGTCATATCCGGGGATATTCCCCCCAATTCCATTTAAGGGTTCGCCCACCGCTCCGCCAAAAAAAGAATGGGAACGAACTGGGGACAGTGAAAACTCCCAATGGAATGGGGAGGTGTTTCCTTTCAGATGATGCTGGATAGCATGTAGAGCCCCATTGCGATGAGGAACAATCCCACGCCCAGGCGCATGATACCTCTATTCTCCTTGCGCCAGGCCTCCATCTTCTTGGAACTCGTTCCAATATACACGAGGAAGATAATTACGAATAAGGGGAGGATGAAGATGAGGTTGTAGAGCAGGAGCAAGGGCAGACCCGCCATGATGTCCCCCGCGGAAAGAAGACCTAGAATCGCCAGGTACGGCGCTCCCGTGCAGGGCAATTCCACGAACACGACGAACACACCCAATGCAAAGGCGAGTCCCAACGCCAAAATAGGGTGGCGGGTCTCCACATTCTTCAACACCGCGGTATAGTGCTTGATCCGCTCGGCGCCACCCGGCAATATCTGGAGGGAGAATCCTTTTCCATACCAAAAATAATCCTTAATCTCCAATAGTCCGGCCCCAATCGCGAGAAGGGCCGCGAACCAATAGAATCCGGTGGAGAGCCCCGTGTTCTGGGCCAAAGAAATAATCCCTAAACCCAAAATCAAATACGTGAGATAGACCGAGACCACATACACGAGGCCGGCAATCAACATCTTGTGCTTGTTCTTCTTGAAGATAGTCGTCATGTAGGCGAGGAGGAAAATCAACACACCGAAGACGCAGGGGTTGATACTATCCGCGAGCGCGGCTCCCACAATCAATCCCAGGGTGAGCTGTTCAACCATGCGGCATCATTCTCCATTCATTGGGGCCCGGGGTATGCGCACCCGGACAAGCGAGACAACTCTTCATAGGATTGGAACCCGACCAAACGTCCCGTTTCCACTCCATCCACTTCCCTCACCCACGTGGGGGTCTTTTCAATTTTGGTGTCCAGGCATAATTGCACTTGGGGATTTTCCCCATTGGGGTGGCACTCGATTTCCTGAATAAATTGGAACGTGTCCCCGAACCCTTCCCGCTGCTTCTTGCACGAGAGGCATGTGAAGGAGCCGTACATCACCGTGCCGCTGTCCGTGATGCATTGGGCAAAAGATGCAAACGCAGGGGTTTGGGGGTGCGCACTCCCGGCGGTGCACCCGCTCAGGGCCAATACCCCAATCAATCCAATCAAAAGAATGAGTTTCATCGCTTTTTCCCCCTTTTAGTCCCGTTTTCCCCTTTCTTCCAATTCGTATACGAAAGGAGGAAAATAGTCAATAGGATGAGATGCGAGAACACGCACCACGTGCAAATGGCCCCGAGGACGAAGACCATGATATAGACGAAATAAAGGGCCCCCAGCAATCCAAGACCGGACACGATGGCCATGCCCATCCAGGCCATCTTTTCCTCAATCATCTTGTGCCAGGCGGCCAGTGATATAACCAAAAAGAAAGCGAAAGAAAGGATGCCAAACACCGAGACAGGGATCCCGAACATCTCGGAGAACACGCTATTGTTCACCAGGTCGCAACTCCCCCCTAATGGACATGCGGTGGAGGTGTAGGAAATCTTGGCGTAGAATAGGATGAAATCAATTCCTATTCCCCCCACTGAAAGGAGAGAAGGAACCAACCACTTCGTACTCAATTCTGCCATGCATGCACGAAAGGGAAGGCGATATATAAATCGGGCAGTATCCTTTCTCGCCTAATTCACCACCGGTGTGATTATTATAGAATGAAAATCGATAGCTGGAATGGACCTCCCTTTCATTCTCGCACGACTCTCAACGGAACAGCAACGACTCCTGGACGAGGAATCCCATACCTCCGTGATTCTGGCCAACATGGAAGGACACGTAATCGCATGCTCCCCCGGCGCGGGAATCCTATTCGGGTATTCCAGGGGAGAGATGATTCATTCCCATGTGAAAGTATTCCATCCTCCCCAGAATTTCGCCAAAATCCTTCCCGAGTTGTTCCGCACGGCCCTGCAAAAAGGGACCTATGATCATGTCCTCACGCTCATCAAAAAGGACGGCACCGAATTCCTTGCCCATATTATTGTGACGCGCATCACGGACGAGAAAGGAACCCCTATCGCCCTCCTAGGAGTCACCACCCCCGCGCACGCGAAAAGGGAAACAGGGTGGGTGAAAAAATGGCTCACCGCATTGCGCGCCCCCTTCTTCTCCGCCACGATCCTGCCCATTCTCCTTGGAACGGTTATCGCTATGCAGGGGGGTTTCTTCTTTGATTTCTGGGGGCTCTTCTATACCATCCTGGGCATGCTCGCTATTCATGCGGGAGTAAACCTGGCTAATGATTATTTTGATCATAAATCGGGAAACGATGAACTCAATCTCAATGCCACCCCCTTCAGCGGGGGAAGCCGGGTCATCCAGGACGGGCTCATCCCGCCTCGACACATTCTATATGTCTCCCTTGGATTTCTCCTGGTGGGATCGCTGATTGGGCTGTATCTCAATTCCCTCGTGGGGGGGAACATGATCCTGCTGATTGGCCTCCTGGGCGTGGGGATTGGATTCTTCTACAGCGCCCCTCCATTCGCCGCGAGCTATCATCGGTTGGGGGAATTATTCGTGGCACTGGGATTCGGCCCCCTCATCGTGGTGGGGAGTTATATCGTGCAAACCAAAACTTTTTCCCTGCTTCCCCTCTATGCATCGATTCCTATCGCCCTGCTCATCGCGGCCGTATTATTCATGAACCAATTCCAGGATGTGGAGGCGGATATGAAAGCGAGAAAAAGGAATATCGTCAACACCCTCGGAAAGAAGGAGAGTGTGAAATGGTTGAAGGTCGGAGTGGGGATTGCCTACGCCTATGTCCTGCTTGGAATCCTCGCAGGAGTATTCCCACCCTCGAGTATCATTGTCCTGCTCACCCTTCCCATTGCATGGAGGGCATTGCGGACGGCGGAAAAGGAACATGAAAAGATTCTCGAGCTCATCCCCGCGAACGCGGGAATCGTGACCCTGCACTTCACGTTCGGAACCCTCCTCGTGCTCTCCTACTTCCTCCCACCCTGGGGGGGATAAGAAATGGATTTCATCGAAAAAAATCCCCCCGCGATTTCATTCCCTCCCTTGTTGCGAGAAAAGGCCGAGCAAGCGCTGGGGGACGGCAAGCGGGTCCGACCCTGGTTCATGGAACGCGTATGCAGGTTCCTTGACTTGGATTTTGCCCCATTGGTCGATGCCGCGGAAGGAATCGAGTGGATTCACACCGCCTCCTTATTGCACGATGATGTGGTGGACGACGATTCCACACGAAGGGGAAAACCAAGCTACCATTCCCTGTATGGCCGAGCCGAGGCCGTATTGTTCGGGGACTATTTTTTCCTCCACGCCCTGCGAATATTCCAAGCAGAGAAATACCGCAGGAGCGTATTCCCACTTCTCCTGAACACGGTGCACGACATGACGGAGGGGCAGATTGCCGAGGCGCAGGGAACGGTTTCAACAGAGGAGGGATACTGGTCCTATTCCACCTCTAAGACCGCGCGCCTATTCGAATTGTGCGCACAAATCCCCCTGACCTATTATGGAAAGAGCTCCCCTCCCGCCCTCATGTTCGCCCAGAAATACGGGCTCGCGTTCCAAGTGGCCGATGATTTGAGCGAGGAAGATTTGGGGAAGGATCCCCTCAACATCCAACATTTCATGAGTCGCACCGATGCAGTGGAAAAATTCCGCTCCCTCTGCGGGGAAATGAAAGCCCTCCGCGTGATTCCGGTGGAGGAACTTCCCTTCATCCCATTTGAGGAATGAGAAACCGCTCATTCGAGGAACGGGTTCTGCTTCACGAAGGATTGTTTAGCCCACCACTTTCCTAATCCCCCATACTGCCCCACTTTGATGTGGGCCATGAGGAGGAGGAGAGCGGCGTACACGACATGCTCATCAATGAAAACCGCGTGCTCTTTAGGGAACACGGCCAAATACATGAAGGCCATGAGCAACGCCCCCGCGTATCCCGCGATGCGCATCCCAATCCCTAAAATAAGCGCCCCACCAATGAGGAACAGGCCGCCCATGAAAAGAATGTCAATGTAAAAATTTCCCGCCATCATTTTGAAAATATCCGCGAAGGGACCGCTCGTTCCAAACGCGAGAAAACCATACGTGGGAGAATTACCCAACAGCCACGCCTTTTCCGGGGCGGTGGAAAAACCCAATCCCAACAATTTGTCCCAAAACGCCCAGAAAAATATCCAACCCAGCGATAATCGAGCCATTCCCCATGCCAACTGTTCAATCTTCATCCCACACACCTCATGCAGGGGGAAACGTCCTGGAGATTAAAAGCGTACGTTTCTTCCAGCGACGATTAGAACCGTGCCCCCGCCCC
>JBBSWQ010000022.1:0-7111 GCA_038046225.1 archaeon | reverse complement strand
AGAAAGTTATTTTGAAGCTGAACGATTTTCAGTCAGATACTTAAAAAAAAAAAAGAGAAAAAGAAAGGGAGCACCGCCCCCTTGACCGGCAATTACGACTTCTTGTTGGATAAATTGTTCTTCTTTACGTATTCCCAAATCTTCTTCGTCATTTCCGATGGGGCGATAGACTTGCTTCCCATGATGGATTCAATCGAGTCCTTTCGTCCTGAAAATGAGATGCTGTATCCGCCGAATGCTGGTTTTGCTGCCATGTGTCCTCAACTCCCTTGCGCGTTGCGCAATTGATTAGTGGAACGGAATTCCCGAAGCCTTTTTAATGCACCCCCCTTTCGAGAGGCTTTTTCCCTCGGAAGAGGCGCCGGCGCGCGATTATGTCGTGATATTTTTTGCCTTTTCGTTCGTGGGAGTGAATGAGCAAAACCTCACTCGGCGTGTAAGGTATTGTGAATGGATGGGCCCCTAATGCGTGGAGCAGAGGACCCATTTCTATCCCGTGGGGATTGCGCGCGAGGGTTAGGTGGGGGGTGTAGGAGTCATAGGTCTCCCTCACTGGAGCAAGGCGCTGTCCTTCTTTTTTCAGCGCGTGGAGTATTCCATTCGTATCCGTGACGTGAAGGTAGAGAACGTCTGCCCCGAACGTTCCGGTGGGAGGATCCCCTCCGAGGACGATTTCTTCCGTGTGCGGAAGGGAGATTTGGTTGAATTGACGCACTATTTCGGTGAGACTCTTTTCCGTGACTTCCCCGATGAAGTGTGTGGTGATGTGCATGTGTCGAATTTCCTGCATGCGCAAGGAGAGACTGCTCGCTCGGAGGGAGGGAGCCAGTATTCGTGCGATTTTTTTACGCAGGAGAAGGGAAGGGCGTATTCCAAAATATATTTTCATGCATGGAGTAAATTAATCCAAAAATAAAAAGAGGGGGGAAACTCTCCGTGTTTCCTCCCCTTTCATCTATTCAGTTCACGATGATGGTTCCCGTCATCCCGGGGGCATGCCGGACACAGTCAAGGGTGAAGGTTCCTTTTTGGGTCATTGTGACCTCCACGATTTCCCCGGGTTCGGTTTGAGAATCCGTGAAAAATTCATTCCCTTCCGTATGGATAAAGATGTCGTGCGCGAATCCATCCATGTTGGTGAATCGGATCGTATCCCCTTGGTTCACCGTGAGGGTTCCGGGATTGAATGCGATGTTCTTCAATTGGACTTCAATGATAGTGGCTCCGTTCCCATTCCCATTGGGGGCGGGAGGGATAGGGGTCGATTCGTTGGGGCTCGTGCATCCGCTGAATAGGAGGAGCGCGGCAATGAATAATAGGGGGATTCCATTCATGGGTTGTTTACCTCGTTCCATGTGCGCTCCTGGACTTTAAGGGGCTTCCTTCCGCTTCCTTTTTTTAAGGCGTGGGCGTCTCATCCGTGTATATGCCCGCGGACTTGGCTTCATTCCTTTCCACTCATTCCCTTTCGCTGGGTGACCGTGTCCGTGTTTTTTGGAAGGATCAGCGATTGGAGGGCATCCTCCTCCCTCAACCCGTGCAGGGGAGTCCCATGGTGGTCATCAAGTTGGACAGCGGGTACAATACAGGATTGTCCCTCGCTCATATCGCTGATATTCAAAAGGTGTCTCATGTTGCTGCGCTCCCTTCCTCCCATTCGGATCCTGAAAAGGATTCGCCTTCCTATTCTTCATCCGATAAGCCCGGTTTTTCAGTGATTGGAGTGGGTGGAACTATTGCGAGCAAGGTGGAGTATGAGAAAGGCGGCGTCATCGCCAAGCTTTCCCCGGAGGAATTAACCCGGATGGTTCCAGAGATCGGCTCTTTTGCGCAGGTCCGGAGGATCCTTTCTCCTTTCACGAAGATGAGCGAGGATATGATGCCCTCCGACTGGATGGCCATTGCGCGTATTTGTCATGAGGAATTGAATCGTCCGGATGTGCAGGGGGTCATCCTCACGCATGGGACGGATACGCTTCATTACACAGCGGCGGCCCTTTCATTCATGCTTCCCAATCTCTCCAAACCGGTGGTGTTGGTGGGTTCCCAGCGCTCCAGCGATCGGGGAAGCTCGGATGCAAATATGAATCTCATCGCCGGGGCCCGGGTGGCGGTATCGGACATGGCGGAGGTCGGGATATGCATGCATGGGAGCACGTCCGATGAGTATTGCCTCTTCATTCGTGGTTCTTCCGTGCGCAAGATGCATTCGACGCGGCGGGATGCATTCCGTCCCATCAATCGCGTGCCCATCGCACGGGTGGAATATGATGGAAAAATTACTCCCCTTTCCCCCTATCGGAAGCGCGGGGATGGATTGACGGGCCTGGATGCCGTGTTTGAGGAGAAGGTGGCGTTCATCAAAATATACCCGGGCTTTTCTCCTGAGGTGTTGGACTATTACGTGGATACGGGCTGCAAGGGTTTTGTGCTGGAGGCCACGGGCATGGGTCACGTTCACTCCACGCGTCTCATTCCGGTCATCCATCGGATTACCGAGAAGGGTATTCCCGTCTTCATCACTTCGCAAACCATCTATGGGAGGGTCAACCTGGAGGTATATACCAACCTCCGCCTCCTCCAGGATGCAGGGGCAATCGGGTTAGAGGATATGATTTCCGAGACGGCCTATATCAAATTGGGCTGGGTCCTCGCCCACACGCAGGATGGGAAGGAGGTTCGGGAGATGATGCTCTCCAACCATTCGGGGGAGATTTCTCCTTCTTCAAGAACGGATGTGTTCCTGAATTAGGTTTTTATGCCCTGAACGCATGGGTCCGTGCATGGATTCCCCTTTCTTCATCACGGATCCCGTGTTTCTCCAGCAATTCTCCTGGACGGATATGGGGGAGTGGTTCGCGTACACCATGGGCTTGTTCATCTATGTCTGGCTCATCTGGCACTTGTATCGGTTCGTGGCCACGCGGGATATTTTCGGTAAGCACCTTTCCATTCATCATCCAGGGGTTACGGGTTTTTTGGAGGATTTGATTCTGGGCATCTTTCGGTTGGGAAAATACGGCATCCTCTTCCCCATTGTCTCCTTCATTTGGTTCGGGGGATACGTGGCATTGCTTTTTGTCGTGGCGCAGAACCAGACGGTGGAGCAGATTACCCTAATCGCAATAGGGTTGGTTGCGGCGGCGCGCATGCTTTCGTATTACAAGGAGGACATGGCCCAGGAATTGGCGAAGACGATTGCGATTGTCATTTTGGGAGTGGCATTAGTGGAGCCTGATTTTTTTCAACTAGAGTTGGTGGCCTCCCGATTGGAATCGGTTCCCCTCCTCTGGTCGAGCCTCCTTCCCTTCATTGTGTATCTTTCTCTTCTCGAGCTTTCCTTGCGTATCCTATTGTGGGTGAAGCAGGTGGGAATTGGGGACGCAAGTGGGAAGCCCACGGGATAGGATTCAGCCCATTTCAGCCGAATGTGAACGTGTATATCCGGAACCCTTTTCCGTTGATATCCATCGTGAGCGTGTGGCTTGCGTGCGTTTCTCCCCCGATGATCGTGTAGAGGGTCTCTTCCCCCACTTCAATGGGTGATTGGGCAATTCCATCGAGGGATGGAATGAGTATTCCCGGCCCGGATGCGACGATATTCACTTGGGCCGCTGCATAGGGGAGGACGATTTTCCCTTCTTCTCCTGCGAGTTCCATATAGTCGGAGTGGTTTTCCCATTTCCCTTCGAGGGAGATGAGGTTGGGCGGGGGCGAGGCGGGGAGGGAGTAGTCCACGGTGGCATCAGGCTGGTATCCTTCCTCATTCCCCAATGGGGCGCGCGCGAAGGCGTATCCGAAATATAATTCAGGGGTCCGATTTTGTCCGTACGTGGGAGCGGGAGTGTTTTCTCCTAGTTCAGGGGATACGAGCCCCGTCTCCATGAGGGCCTCATTCCGTTCGCTCAGCAATTCTTGGATCATTTTTTCCGTCTCCTCGTATCCGCCCTCCCCGATGTGGTCGTATCGGATGAATCCTTCCGCATCCACGAGGTATTTCCGGGGCCAGTATCGGTTCCCGTACGCGTTCCAGGTGGCATACGCATTGTCCAACACCACCGGGTAGCGAATCCCTGCTTTTTCCACGGCGGCCTCTACATTGTCGATCTTTTTTTCGAAATCGAATTCGGGGGTGTGGACGCCGATGATTTCCAATCCTTCGGCGTGGTAGCGGTCATACCAGGCATTCAGGTAGGGCTGTGTCCGGATGCAGTTGATGCAGGAATACGTCCAGAAATCCACGATCACCACTTTTCCTTTGAGCGAGGAGAGGGTGAATGGGGGGGAAGTGTTGATGTATCCCTCGATTCCTGCGAGTTCGGGAGCGATGGGGTATTTTTCTCCCGAGGGACTAATTCCCACTTCCGGTGGGCTGGAGGATTTTTCTGCAGGAGAGAATCCTCCCAAGAGGAAATGAATCCCAAACAAGAGCAGGGCCACTATTCCCATGGCCGCAACGATGGAGAGGGGGGATCGGAGTTCCATTCATGGAAGGGGGTTTCGAGCGTATTAAAGGGTTTTCCCAAATACATGAGGGGTATGATTGAAGTGGTTCCCCATTCCTCCCTGTATCATTCCGCCCTTTCCTGGTTGAAGAGCTGGCATCATTTCTCGTTCGGCGAGTATGTGGATGAAAAAAACACGAATTGGTCTTCCTTGCGCGTATTCAATGAGGATATCATCGCTCCCCGCTCGGGTTTTCCCTTCCACCCGCACGCGGATATGGAAATCATCACCTACGTCCTTTCGGGAGAGCTCACGCATACGGACAGCCTTGGAAACAAAGGAGTGTTGCGTCCCGGCATGATTCAGCGCATGAGCGCGGGCACGGGGATTATTCATTCGGAGGAGAATGCCTCCCCTCTTCCCCTGCATCTTTTCCAGATGTGGGTGCTTCCAGAAAAAAGGGGAATGCCTCCTTCCTGGGAAGAGAAAACACTCCCCCGTGGAAAATCAGGGGTATTCATTCGAAGGGCGGGTCCTAATCCGGGGAGGGGAGAAGTGGTTATCCATCAGCGGGCCGGTTTCTATACCCTTGAGTTAGATGCAGGGAAGACCGCTCGATTCACTCCATCCTACGCCCATCAATACCTCGTCCTTGCCTCCGGGAGCGGGTGGGTGGGAAAAAATAAAATAGGTCCAGGGGATGCCGTTCGAGTGAGGGGGGAACACTCCCTTTCCGTGAGGGCCGATACCCCCTTGCACGGGGTTTTATGGGATTTAGACCTAGGATAGAAGCACGGAGTCATATGCCCAACCCGTTCAGTTTTCCCTGCCTAAAAATGACCCTTAAATACCCCAAGTGTGTCCGCGAGTCATGTCGAATCGCGCGCAAGGGAGCCTTGAATATCTCCTCCTCATTGGAGGGGCGATTCTCGTGGGGGTGGTGGTGTTCATTCTCGCCACGCAAGTGTTAGGGGAGGGGAAAGGAATTTTGGAGACCAATCTCGGATTGAGCGTGGATATTACCGGCACCTCCGCGGATAATATATTTGTGCCCCTCACCGCGCTCACGGTTTCCACCCAAGGGGGAAGTGGAGAAATAACACTCTCGTATTCCGCCCCGGGGGCATCTTCCTTCTTGTTGGTCGTGGAGGCCGTTCCTGATGAAAGCGATCCCGAGATCGTCAATACGTTGGTTGCTCCCGGCGACTTCGATGAAGATCTTTTTCCAGCACAGAAATTTGCCCTCCCCTTCTATGAGGACAGCGCCACGTATGGGGCGGCAACGATTGGGTGGACCTACTATTTCATCGTGCGCGCATGCGATGACGCGGGGACGTGCATTATTTCAGATATCATTCCCGGGTCCCCATCTCCGTGATATCTCCAATCACTCCTCAGAGGGGAATCTTTCCTCCAAGCCATGCCCATACCAAAAATAGAAGGATGGGTTGGTGGACCAGATAAATAATCAGCGACCGCCGGCCCATCCATTGCAATCCCCTCAAAATAACTGAATCCGTTTCCCATCCTAATCCGGGGCGAGGCACCCCGTGCGGATACATTC
Organism: archaeon; assembly: GCA_038046225.1. GTDB lineage: Archaea > Iainarchaeota > Iainarchaeia > Iainarchaeales > VGJJ01 > VGJJ01. The sequence continues at coordinate 1,101 of JBBSWQ010000022.1, read as the reverse complement.
GGGTGGAAAACCCCATTCCCAGGAAAAATACCCCCAGCCAGGGAAATAGTGGAAAATAATCGAACGTCCGGAAAGGGAAGGGAAATACCCCCACCCACTGGGGAATGATTCCCAAAAATGAAGAGTGGGAGAATAGGATTCCAATTCCCACGAGAATGACCCCGAGCGGGAGGGTGTAGTGCATTCGGGAAAATAAAGAGGGAGCGATGAACAACCCCACCCCCATCAGGTGGAGGACCCCAAACCAGATAGTGTATTCGGGAAAGAGGAGGAAGGTGACGAGGGTGACCCCCATCCCGGCGAGAAAGATGCGTATTCCTCGCTCCCGGAGGAGGGAATAGGACCCTTCCCCTTTTCGGTGGGAGAATAATACGCAGGAGAGACCGGCGAGGAAGACGAATAGGAATGCGATGGAGCGGGCGAACCAGAACCAGGGACCGGAATTCAATTCGATTGAAAAGAGGCCGAAGAAATTCAAATCAAAGAGGAAATGAAACAGAATCATCCCCATGACTGCAATCCCACGCAGGATGTCCAATTCCGCGTAGCGGGTCCTCGCCATCACAATACGTCCATGAATGTCCGGACGAATTTTCCCTTGGCCACTTTGTAGGAGCGCTTCCCTTCATCCGTGAGGGAATACACGAGGGTCTTCCCCATTTTCTCCTCGGTGATGTATCCGGCTTCCTTCATGGATTTGAGGGCTGGATAGATGGTTCCCGGGCTCGGTCGCTCCCCCTTCCTCTTTTCTATTTCGTCCGCTATTTCCTGTCCGTGCATGGGTTTCTTGGATAATAAGAAAAGGATGAGGAAGGAGAGGAACCCCCGCATGTCGCAGCATCCTTCGTCCCTCTTTTCCATAGGCATACGCATATCGGGCGTCCGATGCATTTAAATATTTCCTAATACATATCGTATGTCCGATACTAATGGTATTGGAGAGGTGGAAACATGTACGGGAATTGCAATGGTAATACGAACACAGGAAGAGGGTTCCTGACCCTCCAAGAAAAGGTCGAGATGCTCAAGGAGTACAAGGATCAGTTGGACCTCGAATCCCAGGGCGTCGCCGAGCAGATTCAACGCCTCCAGAAGGCGGGG
>JBBSWQ010000021.1:0-1559 GCA_038046225.1 archaeon | reverse complement strand
TGTGCGAATCGTCGTGTTGGGATGATATGGCTCGATGGGGAGGATTATCGTTCGCGATCTATCCACGTTTGCCAAGCATGTAGAAATAGTGATTGTGGGCAGGGATGAGAAAAAGGCCCGGGCGTTTATCCGAGAAGTGAAGAATCCCTCCATCGAATTCGTCCAAGTGGATGTGAATGATGTCCGCCAGACCGCCCATGCATTGAAGGGAGCCGCTGTCTGCATCAATGCCGTCCAGTATGAGTTGAACGAAAAGATGATGCGCGCATGCCTCCTCGCCAAATGCCACTACATCGATTTGGGGGGATTGTTCCATGTGACCCGGAAACAATTGAAGTGGAGTGGGAAGTTCAAGCGAGCAGGATTGCTGGCCGTCCTCGGAATGGGGGCCGCTCCCGGAGTCACCAACATCCTTGCCAAAATGGCAATGGACCGATTGGACACCGTGGAACAAATTCATATCCGTGTGGGGGGGAAGGATTTCACCCGCATGAAACATCCTCCGGTCATCTATTTCCCGTATTCCCCCAAGACCGTGCTCGAGGAGCACTCCATTCCCCCGATGATATACACCAAGGGAAAATGGAAACAGATTCCTGCCCGATCATTGAAGGAGGGGGAGGATTTTGGGGGGAAGATAGGAAAACTGACCGTTATGGCCACCCTCCATTCGGAAGTCGCCACCCTTCCAAAATTCAAGCCAGGGATCAAGGAATGCACGTTCCAGATTTCATTTCCGGGGGATTTTGAGAAGAAGGTATCCTTCCTCGTCGAAGCAGGATTCGCAAACCCCGAAAATATCGATTTTACTTCTAGGATATTATCCCAATTGCCTAAACCTGGGGAAAAACCCCGCGATATCGAGGTCCTCCGATCATTCGCTGTGGGGATGAAGAACAAGAAAAGGAAAACCATAATCGTGGATGCACGATTCACGTCCAATCCCCGCTGGGGCGTGGGTGCGGGGGATGTGGACACGGGGGTTCCTCCCTCCATCGTGGCACAGATGGTCGCGCATGGAACGATTAGCGTTCGCGGGGTCCTTCCCCCCGAGCAGTGTGTGCCCGTGAAACCATTCCTGCGTGAGTTGGAACGCCGAGGCATGAGGTTGAAGGTGAGCAGTCGATGAACTTTCCTGCGGTGAATCCGTCGGATGGAAAATTACTCGTCACCTACCTGGGGCACACCCCCACCGAAGTTGATGGTAAACTCGCTCAAGCGGTGAAAGCGCAGAAGGAGTGGTACGCATATTCCTTCGCCGAGCGGAAACGAAGGATGAAAAAAGTCGCGTCCATATTGCGGAAAAAAAAGAAAGACTATTCCACTCTCATCACTGAAGAGATGGGAAAACCCATCACGCAGAGCGAAGCTGAAATTGAAAAGTGCGCGTGGGCGTGCGAGCATTTCGCAGATCACGCAGAAAACTACCTTCGACCGGTGGCCGTGAAAACGGAGGCGAGGAAATCGTATGTCTCATTTGAACCCCTTGGGGTCATTTTTGGAATCATGCCCTGGAATTTTCCTTTCTGGCAGGTCATTCGCTTTGCGGCCCCAACCAT
>JBBSWQ010000020.1:0-8022 GCA_038046225.1 archaeon | reverse complement strand
CATCCAATACCAAATCATTGGCCGTGACCGTGGCCTCGAATTCCTGGTCGTCGGACGTCCAATAATCAAACAGCGTGGTCACAATCGTCGTGGCGAAGAAGGCGGTGAGAGGGTTCCCCGTGCCTAATGAAACGATGTTTGTGAGACCGCCTAGGGCATTCACTAATGGGTTAGGAGCGCTTGTCCCCGCAGCAGCTGTGCTGGAAGATGCACCTGTAGCATCAACCGGCCTGGCCCCAGGGGTGTCGAAAAGGATGGCGAAACCCGTGACGGGGGATGATTCAGCGGGTTGGACATCCAATCCTTCGACAGGAATGAAGTATTTCTTCCCCTCAATTTCCTCTATCTTGCCATAAGTCTTATTATTATTTTTCACGAGACCATCAGATTGAAGGGTGCCTAAACCCAAACTACCATTGGGAAGGGAAACCCAAAAGGTGTTGTTAATACCCAGTTGTGAAAGTTCGTTTGTGCCCAACTCGTGAAAACCGGGAAGGGTTTCGTAAAAACTAAATTTCGCTTCATCATAGGATGTAGTGTCAGGTTCTGCCACATCCGCCCCCGGTGAAGGGTCAGTGACGGGCGCAGTTTGGACCTTTGTTCCATCCGCCAAATCAGTGCCAGAAATGGTGTTTCCGGCCAATGTTTCACTCGTTGGGGGTGCAGGTTTCACTTTCACGTCGCCGTAGAGAAGCCCAGTAATTCCACCAGGATTATAGTAATGGGACCCGTCAGGGTTCACATATACTTTTTGTTGTTTTCCATCAATAGTGGAGAGATAGAAATTGCCACTCGTATCTTTTTGCAGGGGCTGCTCGTTCCCTTGGGTATCCAATACATAGGAAGTTTCCCCTTTGGCGTATGTCCCGTCCGGATTCACATCTTCCGATGGTACGGGGGGAGTGGACTCGGAGACAGTTTCCCCCGTCGATCCATCCCAGTTCTTTCCTTGGAGTAGGTTGCTGGCCCAGGTGGCTACTCCTGCGATGAGTCCGGCTCGGAGTCCGCGTTGGAGGCTGTCCATGAATTCCTTGTCTATTTTCACAATGACCTTGACGCGTTGTTCGGTGCAGTAATTGTCCAACCTTGCCGTGTCGTATCCGTCGAAATCATTGGAAGGATCGTCATACACGTCGAATTCGTATCGGTTCAATTGGAGGCACGCGTTGGGATCCCGTATGCGTGCCCGGAGGATCTTGCTCTGGGAGGGAACCTTATCCTCGTTCCCTTCCACGTCCACGTAAATGGGGTATTGTCCCTGGTCGAGCTGGTTATCCCCTATCTCCATGGTCTTCGCGTCCGTCCCTTGGAGGGTGAAGGACGTGGAGGGGAGTTCCAGGTCGGATTGGAGCGTGAATTCCACAGGGGCCCCGCACCCATTCGTGGTAATGGTCAGTGTGTCGGTCTTTCCAGGAATGAGGTCGAGTATTTCTTTGTCATACGTGATGCAGTCCGTGAGGTTGACCACCGTGATCATGGATTGAATCTCCCCCACCAATAATTGGGGCTTCCCCTCCAATGGATTCGTGGCTTGCAATTGGACGATGAAGGATCCCTCGCCCGATATTCCCCCATAGGGAGTAAAGTCCAGCCGTGCGATGAGCGTGTCTTCCGCCGGAAGGGCGGGGAGGACGTTCGAGAAATACCCCGAGCGCACTTTGGCAGCCCCGATGGCGGTGGGATTGTTTTGTTCGAATACGCTCAATACGATTTCCCCCACTTCGTTGCCCGACCACACGGCTTTGGCTTTCAATTCTTGGAGGGCGGAGGGGAGTCCGGCGATGGAGCAGTTGTTTTGGACTTGGAATTCATACGTCACCGTGCCCCCTTCCGTGCTCGTGGACCATTGGTTGGGTGCCACGACCAGGCAGGTGGGATCATCCACTTCCGAGGATACCCCTAAGGAATAGGTGAGCGGGAGCTCGTAGAGGTAGGTGTTCCCATAGCTCTCCACCTCGATGGCGAGGATCGCGGAGATGTCCGCGTGTTCGGTCAATAGCAATGCTTCCGGGGTCAATACGCTCTTCAGGGATACTTGCAATTGCGCTTTGGAATTGAGCACTTGGTCCGTGAATGGGAGCAGGGCGGATTCGGTCTTTTCCTTATCCACCAATCCCTTGAGGTTTCCCTGGATCGTGAGTCCGGTAATTACGACCGGCTGTCCGAGTTCGTTCGTGATGGTGAATGATTTCGTCTTCTCTTTTTCGGTCTTCACATTGAGGTTGATTCCTAATGTTTGAGGCTGGATCGTGATGACCTGGTCCGAAATGGTGAGGATTTGCACGAAGGGGGTGTAGGATTCTTTCTCCACCCTCAATTCAATCTCTTTCCCTGGGGCTTGTCCCGAGAGATCAATCTCTGCATTCCCGGCCGCGTCCGTGTATTCGGATGCGAGGAGGATGCCTAAATTGGTTTGGAGGGACACCATGGCGTTCCCTATTTCATTGGATGTGGCCGCGTCCTCCGCGTATAGGTTGAGCGTGATGGGCACGTGGCTGGGATACGTGTCCGGGATAATGGTCACGTTCATCGTCTGGTCCCCATTCACATTGATCTGGATGTTCTTGGAGAACACGGGTTGGAAGTCCGAGATGAGCGTGAGGGTGAGGACCGTCGTCCCTATCTCTTTGGGCGTGAAGTGGATGCTTCCACCAATCTTCTTCTGGGGCGTGAAGCTTCCCATGGGAATGGGGTCCTCGAATTGGGAATCATTCACCATCCCTTTGATGAGTTGCGCGTCCGCGTTGTATAATTCATAGGTCGTGAAGTCGATTCCGTCCGAGGAGGAGGTGATGCGCAAATCCGAATTCGTGTGGAATGCGCTCCCATTGTTGAGCAGGTTGAACGTGAGCCGATAATCCTTGAACACGGTGGCATTGTATTGTTCCCCCACGTCCTCGATGAGGGTCTCCTTGACATCGAATATGGAGGCGTCGAAGCAGAAGGAGTCGTCGCATGTCGTGGTGACCCCTACTTGATAGGTGGATGATTTGGTGGCCGCATACAATTCCTCGGAGGGATTCGCGTCCACGGGATCCCGGACCGTTTCCCCATTCTCGGCCATGACCTTGTAGGATAGTTTGAGTATCTCCTGCGGGGCCGCGGTCTCTTTCACTTGGAGGAGGACCTCTAATTCGTATACGCCTGGATTGGGATCCGAGTGGAAGGCATTGATCCATTTCCCATTCCCATTCGTGATGTTCTCCCCATCAATATTAAGTCCATTCGCGGGGTCCCAGGAACCCCCCTTCACCACTCCGGCGCGGGGAAAGTTGACTTTTTGAATATGCCAATCATCCTTTTCCACGATGTCCATATCCCCGGTGCGCACGTGCACCGTCATCTCATCCAGTTCGTCCAGGGATTCGGGTATTTCCACGCGGAATCGGGCGGCATATGTTTTTCCCTTTCCTACTCCCGTGACTATTTTCTCTTGCTCATCGAATAATCCCGTGAATTCGATGGAAATGCTTCCATTGGGTTTGGTGGGGTTTAGTTGAGCGTCGAACCATTGCGTGGTGTCGGGGAGGATTGGTTTTTGGATCGTGGTTAGGGTCGCGTATCCCGTTTTGCTTACGACCATGAATACGTCCTTGTCGGCCTTGCTCCGCTGACCATTGCTCGGGAGAACATACACCCCATTCGTGTCCGTGAGGTCCGCCCCCAGGAGGGTGTTCTTGAATGCGTTGTACACGCTGACCTTAGCGAAAGGCACGGGCTCGCCTTCCAGGTCGGTGACGCGGATGGATACGATTCCATCGGGTATCTCTAATTTGAGCGAGAAGGAATGCGTTCCTGCGTCCGTGATGTCAAAGAATTGTTCCTGTCCGAATCCCTTGAGGGAGGCCTTGTAGGCGAAGGGCGTGTAGTTTCCAGACCCCACCCCATGGAAGGTGGCAATCCCGTTCACGTCTGAATAGGAGGAAGGATAGGGAGATAGGAACCCCGTGTCCGCGTTATAGAGCACGGTCTGGGCATCCGCCACGGGTTCCCCATCCTGATCCACGATGAATACTTTGAGTTTGGCCGTGTTGGTTCCCGTGGCCTTTTCGAGGACGAAGGTGAGGGTTCCTTGTCCCCCCGAAACATTCTGTTGTTGGGGCACGTATCCTTCCTTGGAGGCCGAAACCGTGTATGAAAGGGTCTTATCAGAAATGGGGAGGTTGGCTTTCCCATCGGTTCCCGTGACAACGGTAGAGAGGGTGGTGTTCCCTTCCTTGAGTCGCACAGTGGCATCCTTCAAGGGCTTGTTGGCCGTGTCATTCACGGTCACGACCATCGTGGAGGCCGCGTTCTTGGATACGGTGATGGTGACCACGGCCGTGTCCCCACTCCCCACGTAAATAGATTCCTGCACGCTGGGATAGATTCCATTGAAGGGATCCGAGACCACAATATCATAGCTCCCGGCCGCCACCGAGAAAGAGGCGGTTCCCACGGCGTCGCTGGTGGAGCGCTCCACCAGTATTCCACTGGACTGAAGGGTGACTTCCAATCCTGAAACGGTTTGATTGGATGCATCCTTCACCGTGACCACGATCGCCGCATCCCGGATGGTTTTTTCAGTGAGCACGATTGAATACACATCCTTCCCTTCTGTCAGGGGATATGATTGCACATCCTCGTATCCAGGGGCGTGGATGGTGACGCTGAAGGGGATGCAGTCCGCGTTGGGAGTGACGACGAACAATCCCCCGGTCCCGCTGATGGGGGAGGGGGGAACCCCATAGGAGGTGGAGCATTGGAACGATAGTTCGGCATCCCCCAGGATGGGTTGTCCCACCGCATTCACTAGTTTGAGGGTCTTGGATAATGTCTCGTCTTGAATCTCGGACAACTGGATGATTTCGATAGTGTTCTCGGTCACCCGCACGCTCTTCTCGACAATCTCGTAGGATTCAAGATTTATTTCATACTCTATTTTGGTCCCGCTCGGGACGAGGAGTTCAATCACCCCATCCGGTCCGCTGACTTCCGTGAAGGATTCCCCTCCATGCGTGAAGAGGATGGGAATGTTGGGCAGCGGGGATGATTCCGCGTCTACGACTTGAAAACGGGCCGTGACATTTTCTCCCTGGATAATCCCTCCTAGCGTGAAAAAGGAGGCGATGCCGATGAGCACCAGGAATGCGAATACTCCAAAGCTGGGAATCCGCTGGTCGATGGGATCGATGGCCTTGTACACGGGTATCCCGTGCCGGTCCAGGAAATCCAGGGCGGCATACCACTTGTCTTCCGCCGCGAAATAGAAATCCTTCAGGATATCAGCCATAGATCCTTTTCCCTCACCACTCGATACTAGACCGCGGTTCCGGCGTATTTAAAGATAGGGTATCCTTTTGCGCGGGAAATGGGCATTGTGGGTATTTTATTTGAATCCGGAGAGGAGCCATCGAAGTAAATCGTGTCGAATCGCACAACGGTCATCTGCAAAATATAATACTATATAAACAACTTATTGAGTATTATAATACTCAATGTTTATATACTCCTTCGGATGTAATTAGGCATGATATCGAAGGAATCCCTCCGCCCAATAGTGAAAGAACAAATGGAAATTTTGGCTCTCCCTTCCTGGATTGATCGCACCATCCACCCGGACATCGACAAGTATTCCGGGAGTAGCGCGCTCATCGTGAAAGGAATCCGTCGCTGCGGAAAAAGCACGCTCATGCGTCAGGTAATGGAGAAGAAATTCAAAGAGGAATATTGGTATTTTAATTTTGACGATGAACGCATTGGGAAGTTTGGCGCAGCCGATTTCCAGGCTCTCATGGAAGTATTTGACGAGTTATTTCCGGGTCGCTCGGCCTTGTTCTTGGACGAAATTCAGAATGTTCCCGAGTGGGAGCTTTTCGTGAATCGTATTTTGCGCGAGGGAAAGAAAGTTTTCATCACCGGGTCGAATGCAACCCTACTCAGCAAGGAGCTAGGAACACGTATGACGGGGAGGCACGTCGATATTGAACTCTTCCCTTTTTCATTCAAGGAATACCTCGCGGCAAAAAAATTCAGTATTGATTCCCATCAAACATATACCACCAAAGAGATGTCCCTGCTTGAAAAACATTTTTTGGAGTATCTTTCTATCGGGGGCATGCCAGAAGCCGTTCTAACCGGAAATGGGGCCATGCTCCAGCAGATAATGGGAGACATCATCCAAAAGGATATTCTGTATAGGTATGCGCTCCGAAAACCCCTCGAATTGCGGAGCTTCATCCAATTCCTCCTGGGGAATATTTCCAACCGATTCACCTATCGGGCCATTTCAAACAATTTTGGGATAAAGAGCTACCAGACAATCCAGAAATATATCCAATATGCCGAGGAGACATACCTACTATTCACAGTGAATCGATTCGAACACAAAGCGAAATTGTTCGATAAGAATCCAAAAAAAATATATTGCTATGACAATGGGATCGCGATCAGGAACAGCACGGGGTTAGTGGAAAATAAAGGGGCATTGCTGGAGAACGTGGTCGCCATCGAGTTGAAACGACGAGGGAAGAATATCTATTATCACACCAACCGGAATGGGACCGAAACGGACTTTATTGCACTGAATCCCACGAACCCAAAGGAAAGGGATGTAATCCAAGTCTGTTTCTCTGTCGAGAATCCACTCACCATGCTCCGAGAAGAAAAAGCGATTATTCAAACGCTTCACGAATTAAACCAGAAAAAAGGGGTTATCCTTTCCCTCCATGCGGAGGAGATTAAACGAATCGATGGAAAGGAAATCCACTATGTCCCGGTATGGAAATGGCTATTATCATAGAGATAATCGATTCTGCTCGACTGACTCCCCCGTTGATCATTTGAAGACGGAGTTGTACCGACATCCTTAATGGCGGGCGGATAATACAGTTGCCCGCTCTCTTCAATAACTCACTCCCTGGACTAAAACGAGTCAAAAAGAAAGAGATTTTCAACCAAGCCATATCCAGAATGAGTGCGGTGAAAAGGATGTTGGCATCGACGACCAGAATCATTAGTGTCCGCTTTCCTTGAATTTCCTTGATACCACCCCTTTTATCTTTTTACCCAATGAAATCGTGTCCGCCTCGGATAGCGTGCTTTTGGATAGCATTTTATCCATCTTTTCCATCAGTCGGATCCGTTCCAGGATAGCCTTTCGGGCTACCGCGCTCCAGTTCATTTCAGGGAATTGATGCATCTTGACCTTCATTTCATCCGATACAGATATTGTTACTGTGGACATGGCAGTGCCTCCAATAAATACTGTGTTTGCACAGTATTTAATACTTTTTGGGCGGGTAGGATAATAGGAATAGGGGAAAGGGAAGAGAAGCCCCTCATTTTTTTGATTCCGATCACGGACGCGGATTGGGGTATTTTTGCGTCCTTTCCCGCGCTTTCTCGTTCTCCCTAATCAGCTTCTCGATCGTCTCTTGTACCATCGCCATGAAGTCATTGTCCGTCCGAAGTATGAAAACATATTGTTCAATTATTAGACGAAATGCTCATCATTCCGTCCAATCATTGAACGGGACAGAATCACCGGAAGAAAGTGAGGAAGGGAAATCGCCTACACGCCCAACCCTGCGAGAGGGAGCCATTCCTTGATCATTCCCGCATCCGGGAGGAGGGGGAAGAGGTATCCCACCACGATTCCGCATCCCAAAATGATGGCGAGATTGATGAGGGCCGCCAGCAGGTATCCGGGGAGACGGGTCTGGGCGTTTTCATACACATCTTCCAACGCCAAATATCCTAACGTCTTCCCATACAATCCCGCGGCAATGGTGCATATTCCCAACAGCACTCCCGCGATGGGGAAGGCGAAGACCCAACTACCTTCCATGAATCCCACGACCGCGAGAAGGATGGGAGATAGTTTTCCGAAAAACATCCATCCCGAAAAGAATCCCATGAAAAGAAATCCCATGACGACCAGGAGGGATGGGACCTCTGCGCCGCCCATTCCAAGCGCATACGCGGCCGCCACCCCGGCGACCCAGGTAAGGCTGTGGACGAGAATAGGATTCATGCTCATAC
>JBBSWQ010000019.1:0-2294 GCA_038046225.1 archaeon | reverse complement strand
GAAATGTTCTGGCCACCATTGGGGATGCGGGGGAAAAATCAACGGGGGCAGTATCGTCTTCCCCTACCACGGATTCCCGCGGATCATCCACTCCATCCAAAACCAATTCCTCCGCAGGGGTTTCTTCTTCAGCGAGTATGCCGGGAGCTGTATTGGCCGCCCCTTCCACGCGTCAATTGGCCCGCCAGTTGGGGGTGGATATTCAAACCATTAAGGGAACCGGTTCCGCGGGGCGCATCATGGATGAGGATGTGAAAAAGGCCGCCGCAATCGGAAAGATGGGTAGCCGTTCCCCAACTCCTTCTTCATCTTCTCCTGCGGAAACCACCCACGCGGATTCTTCTGTTTCTCCCACTCCTTCCGGTGTTCCCGTGCACGCGGAGGACACCGTTCATTCCCCTGCGGGTGATCATGTGGTCTCTCCCCTTGCGCACGCGGGGGCCACCACTCCTTCGTGGAAATCCGAGGGGCCGGAGGAACGCACTCCCTTGAAGGGCCTTCGTAAGGTCATTTCCGATCGGATGGTCAAATCCATGTTCACCGCCGTTCAAGTGACCCACATGGATGAGGCGGATGTATCCGAGCTCGTGCGCCTGCGCGAGAAAGAGAAAGTATCCCTTGAAAAGAAAGGAATCAAATTGACCTATCTCCCCTTCATCGCCAAAGCCTGCGTGGCCGCGTTGAAGAATCATCCCTCCCTGAATGCGAGCATTGATGATACCACGCAAGAGGTGGTGCTCAAGAAGTATTATCATATCGGCGTTGCCGTGGACACCGAGGATGGATTGATTGTTCCTGTTGTGCGGGACGTGGACCGAAAAACCATTATTCAGTTATCCAAAGAAATGCAGGAATTGGCCTCCCGCACCCGGGAACGGAAGGTTTCTCCGGATGAATTGAGGGGGAGCACGTTCTCAATCACCAACATTGGCACCCTGGGGGGGACCTATTCCACGCCCGTCATCAATTGGCCCGAAGTGGCTATTTTGGGCATTGGAAAAATTGAGGAGCGTCCGGTCGTGCGGGATGGGAAAATAGTGATTCGCCACATGATGCGTGTATCCCTCACCTTCGACCATCGCCTCGTCGATGGGGCCCAGGCTGTGCGGTTCACCAATGAAGTGCTGCAGCATCTTGAGGATCCGGGATTGTTTTTGGTGGATGTAATATAAGAAATCTATTTTTTTCATTCGAAATATTTTTGGATGGCTTGCTCCATGGCCGATTTTCCCCATTCCCTGTTTTGAATCATGGCTTCTAGGCCTTTGCGCAGTTCCGGTTGCGTCATCTTGTTTTGGTTCTTCAATTCGATGAGGGCGGCGATCGAAAGCTTGATGGTTATCTTTTTGGATAGGGCTAAACCATATAATGCCGTTGCGGCGGCGATATCATCCATTAGAATGCTGGGTATGTTCTGCTCGGTGGCCAGTTCAAAACAGGCGGCTTCCCCCAAATCCACTTTGGAATTGAGGTATTTGGTCGCTTTTGTACTGATTGGTTTGTCGTGAATCTTGATCTTTTTCTTTTGGAGCAGGAGGATGCAATCCCTTGCCATTTTGGCTAATTTATCTGAATAGGAAGCGATTTCATCCAACTCGATCTTAACAGGTGCCGGAATATTGATTTCAATAGTTTCGCATGCCTTATCCAAATATCCGCTGTAGGCCAGCGAGATGAGTGCGGAGGTATCCGCTACGACCCTCTTCATGATCAAATTCCTTCATGCAGTGATTTTTCCAATACGTCAATGAAAAAGGCGACTTCTTTGGCGTCATCATATCCCAACACTCTCACCATTTCGTCGAAAGAGATTTTTCCCTCGACGAATTTTTTAGAAACGACTTCCTTGATCTCATTTCGTTCATTCTCCCGCTTGATGAAATCAAGGGTGGCTTTCCGGATGACGGTTGACTTTGTTTCCATTTTTTGGCGCGCATAGGCGGCAATCTGCTTGCGAGCGTCCCCCTCGAAGCGAACGGTTACAATATCGGATCCCAAACTCATACGTATTACAATGTATTACAAACTATAAAAGCCTTGGAAGGGGTTCCGTGGTATTTATTAATCACCCAACTGTGAAATGCATGGGTTCACACGTATGGTAGTAGGAGAAATGACAGAACACTCGGACGTCGCGGTCATCGGCTCCGGTCCCGGTGGATATGTGGCCGCCATCCGCGCGGGGCAATTGGGGAAGAATGTCACACTTATCGAGAAGGATCCCTCCAACATCGGGGGATTGTGCCTCCATCATGGGTGCATCCCGTCCAAAGCCTTGATTCACACCGCCAATG
>JBBSWQ010000018.1:5703-6921 GCA_038046225.1 archaeon | reverse complement strand
GCGAGGGGGTGGTTGAAGTCTATTTTCACCATTCCCGTGTCCGCATCCACGGCGATGATTTTCCCGCTCCCTGCCGTTGAGCTCACGGAAACCCCGGGAACCACGGGAATGTTGGCATCCACTAATTGTTGCTTGGGGACTTCGAGGACGCGATCTTCCAAGAATATCCCATAGGCCATTTCGGGGGCGATGTCGATGGTCTTTTTTTCGCCCGTTTTCATCCCAATCAATCCCTGGTCAAATCCGGGAATCAATGCCCCGACTCCGACTTGGAATATGGCCGGGCTTCCTTCCGTGGTCTGGTCGAATATCGTTCCGTCATCTAATGTTCCCTTGTAGTATAGTGTGACATAGTTTCCGGGCGCGATGGTCTCTCCCACGATGGTGTCCCCCAATAGGTTGCTCGAATCCGCTAGTTTTTTGGAGGGGAGCTCGGTGCATCCGGCGAGTGCCAGGAGGAGCAATAGTCCCATTCCCAATACGAGGCGGTTCATTTCCTATTCCAATCCCCCATTCGTTTTTAAGGGAACTCATTCGGCCAGCTGGAAATGGGCAATGGAATAAGGCCGTGTTATTTGGGAGGATGGCCCCTTTTTCTTCATTCAGGGGTGGGAGATTATTTTTCCTTCATGAATCGCGTGTCGATGAATGGGTGGATGATTTGGTAGGTCTGTTCGTGGGAAAGGGTGTCATTCTTCAGGATTAGGTCGAATAGGCGGGGGTCTTTTCCGAATCGGATTCCGTATAGTTTTTTCCATATTTTTTGGTCGTTTCGGCGCCGGGATCGTATATCTTTCTTTACCTCTTGGGGTTTCATCCCATCCCTTTCGGATACGCGTTTCACGCGTTCTTTTTCTTCCGCTTCGAGCCAGATGCGGATGGCCTTTCCTTCATAGAGCCAGGGCATCAACCGTGCATCCGTGACCGTGTCTGGGTTTTTTTCCAGGAATGCGAGGAGCTGTCGGTCCACGTCGCGGTCGATATCCATTTCTTTCACTCGGAGTTGGACGCTTTCTTTTCCTTCTTGGGTTTCCCAAAAACCAGTGGATACGCTCCTCGTTTTTTGGAGATGAAGCCTTTTCCTAATCAATTGGTGGTGGATGGCGGATGCGGAAATGTAGCGTGCGCCATACTTTCGAGCCAATCGTTTGGCGAGCGTGCTCTTGCCGGATCCTATTTCTCCGGAAATAAGGATGGGTATCTTTTTGTTTTTCATGG
>JBBSWQ010000018.1:0-5603 GCA_038046225.1 archaeon | reverse complement strand
TTTTTTTTCATTTTTAATCGGTCTCCACTTTTTTGCGATACGCATTGTACACGCATACCTTGCTTTTCGCCTGGAGGAGAGAGATGAATCCCCCTGCGAGGAAGGGGAATACGATGATGCGGTGCCAGTAGGGGGAGTGGTTCGCCAATAGATACCCAATGAGTATTCCCCCAATCATGAGGAGGGTGTATCCCACCCATTGCCTCATTTTTTGTCCTTTGGGTCCAATGTTGGAGGCAACCATACGGGTTTTCCACCTTTTCGGACCATAAAAATGCGTGTATTTTTAGGGGAGGGTTTCGTTGAGGATAAAATGGTAAATTGGACGGCTCGAATCAATGCCTCGGAGGGGACGCCCTTCCAGAAGAAGGTGTGGGGGGCCATGGCGAGGATACCCAGAGGAAAAGTATCCACCTATGGCCTGGTTGCGCGTGCGATTGGAAAACCCAAGGCTATGCGCGCGGTGGGATATGCATGCAACCAGAATCCCTTTGCGCCCGATATCCCCTGTCACCGCATCGTTTCCTCGGATGGAACGTTAGGGGGATATGCGCAGGGTCCCGCGAAAAAGAGGGCATTGTTGAAGAGAGAAGGAATCCTAGTTCAGGAAGGCCGTGTGAAAGAGTTTGAGTCTATACTCTACACGTTCTAGTGGGATTATTTTTTCGCTTGGAACAATGCGAGGAGGTTTTTTTTCAGTTGGTGGTTCGTAGGCACGAGTTTGTCCGCCAGTTTGTATTTGGATGCCACGGCCTGCACGGTGGTTGGTTTTTCGGGGACCAATAATATGGTCTTCACGTGCTTGGCCATGTCGATGTCCCCATACGAATCCGTGATGAGCACGGTCTGGTTCATCGTGAAGGGCCATTTTTTTTCTTTGCATAATTCCTTGATGGCCTTGAGTTTGGTGGTGCAGGGTATCCCTCTCACGCGCCCGTTCTTCAATCCCAGTATTTCTTTCACTCCCGTCATTTTCCCTTTCGTGTCGAAGGATAGCCTCGTTCCGATGACCCCGTCGAAGGCGAAGCCGTACTGGTTGCGTATTTTCTCATTCGCCATGCGCCCGAATTCGGCCGAGGATAAGGTGGCCAGGATGATTTTCAATTCGTGGTTCTTTTTGAGATCCTTCAATGCTTCGATGAGTTCAATCCGCAGTGCGGGCCACATTTCCTGCAATACTTTCCGAATGTCCTTCTTGGTGAATCCCCGGTATTGGAGGAGCCGGTTCCCATCAATGATGGTTTCCTCCACGCTCATGCTTCCTTGGGAGAGTTTGTGGAGCATTCCCTCGTATAGAATATCTCCCATCGTGGAATGGTCGATCTTGTCCGGGTAGGCGTATTTCAGCCCCATGTGTCCCGCGTCCCCATCGAAGAGGGTGCCATCCATGTCCACCACCACCACGGATACTTTGTTGAACCAGTAGCGGGGACGCAAGGCTTGGCGTTTGAGCTTGAACACGAGCGAGTTGCGGAGGAATCCTCCGATTACACGCGCGCGTTTGACTTTACTTCTAACCAATAAACGGATACCCATACGAGCTTGTTTGAATGAGAGTTATTAAAGATTGGTTCTTACTCGGGCTCGATTAATTCCTTAATTTTCCACCCTGGGTTGTGAGTGAGAAAGCTCTCGAGTGTTTCCAGCCGATCATTGGTTCCAATTCGTTGCATGACCCAGTGTTCTCCTCCTGACGATCCCACGTAGAGTGCGGTGTGCGTGTAGGCTCTTCCGGGTTGATTGTATTTTGAAGAAGGATTGAATAGTCCAATGACCTGCCCCGGTCGAAGAAACAAAGCGATTTCCTTTGGATTGTCACCAGATCCTTTCCAAACACTCTTATTTCGTTGCGCAAAATCCCATGCATCCCCTCGGGAGTATTTTACTTTGAATAATTTTTCAGCCGCTAGTCGAGCATACATGGTGCAATAGTTTCCTTTTGGAATTTCAGAAAAGTGTAAAGGTTGTTTAGGCATTTCGAATAATGCTGGTTTTGCATGACTTGGATTGGGTCGAATCTCCACGGGTCTCGTGGTGGGATTTCTCTGTTCAACTTTCTCAAGAACTGGAGTGTGCGTCTTGACGGGTTTGATTACAACTCGCCTGATTTGATTTTCAAGCACAAACATACTTCCCACAAGAGTGGCTGCGAGCGCTCCGCGTCGGATCCATCGTTTGACTCGGGGGGAGGGCATAACTAGAATCGCTCCGATTCTTCTTTATTAATGATTCTAGATGGTTGGTTGGTGGCCGCTTTCTTTGAGTACCATCATGGTTTGCGTGGCGCCGATCCCATCAATCTTGCGCAGGCGTACGGTGATGAGTTCGTTGAGCTCATCCAGGTCCTTGACCCTCACGCGCACCATCAGGTCGGCGGTTCCCGTGATGATATACGCTTCTTCCACGGCGTCAAATTTCTTGAATTCCTCGAGTATTTCCTGCTGATACACCTTTTTCCCATTCGGGAGGACATTCATGGCCTCCACCAGGATGAACGATTCGATGGGCCTCCCAATCTTGGCATAATCGATTCGTGCCTCGTATCGGGTGATGACTTTTAATTCTTCAAATCGTTTGAGCCGATGATGCAGGGTCGATAAGGGGATGTGGAGTTTCTTGGCGATGTTTTGGAGGGGTATTTTGGCCTCCCAGATAATGGCGTTCAGAATGGCTTTATCGACCGAATCAAGATCCATGTTGGAAATTTTCCAACGTTTTGTTTATAATGTTGTCTTTTTTCGCGATTATTGTCGTTTTGTAGAAGAAATGTATTTATAGCTCTGGTAAAGTATTGGATGCACTGGGATAGGCTCATGGGATGCGAAAACATTCCTTGAGAGGAGGACCCTCGACAAGAATGGTGTGTGAATTGGCTCACGCCTCCTTGCTCGGTACCACCGGCAAGCAGGTGATATTAGTTGGGAAGGTTCGTCGCGCGGAGCTAGGAACGCGCGGCCTCCTTCCTGTTCGGTTTTTTTGGTTTCGTTTCCATTTCATTCTTAAACATCCACCGTCTCCTTCCTTTATGATTTCCCGTGACACGTGGGGGCCCATTCTTTTCCTGACGGCGATCGGGAGCATCACACTCATTCCCATTATCTTTCCCGAGATCTCTACCCCCATTGCCGTGTGGATTCAGGAGAATGTGACCCAGTTTGGGGTATGGGGCCCGGTCGCGTTGATTGGGTTGCTGATTCTTGCCACGATCTTTTCTCCTATTCCCAATTCGCTCATCACGCTTGCGATTGGGGCGACGTATGGTCCAATCTGGGGGAGTGTCATCGCTATCATTGGAGCATTCCTTGCTTCCACGCTGGCTTTTTTCTTGAGCAGGCGTTTTGGTTCTTCATTCGTGGAGAAGTATATTCCGCACACGCACATGATTCATGATTTTTTTCGTGAGAACGCATTCTTCACCATCTTCATCCTGCGCCTCATCCCATCCGTCTCCTTCGATATGGTGAGCTATGGGGCGGGGTTGACCAACATGCCCTTCCGCACGTTTGCCTGGGCCTCCTTCTTAGGAATTCTTCCCGGGACCATTTCCATTGTATTGGTTGGTGCGGGCTTGACGTTCGATTCCTCCCTGGCGTGGATTGGTATTGGTATCTATACCGTTCTCATCGTTGCAGGAGTGTTTCTCGCGCATCGCATGCACGTGTTTGGGAATGGCACTCCCTCCACCTCCCCTCCTAAACCTCTGAAGGGGATTCCGCGGCGGAAAAAATAATTTTGGATGCGGATGCATTTTAGTACTGCTAAAAAATTTGTCCTGGAAACGCCCCTGTATGATTCAAACCGGCCTTTTTCTAAAAGCCCGGGGAAAAAAGTTTGGGTTCTTAGCAAGAACCCACACGCCCCGTGAAGGATTCGGAACCGATCTTTTTGAAAAAAAGCTCGACCAAAAAACGATACGCCCCGTGAAGGATTTGAACCTTCGACCTACCGGTTAACAGCCGGGCGCTCTACCGCTGAGCTAACGGGGCAATGGTTTCTAGGAGAACGGAGTGGTAAACGGTTATAAACCAAATCCGGTGACCGTTCTCTTCCATTGATCTAGGGGGGACTATTCTCCTCACCCTCTTCGGGTTGAATACCATTCCAGTGCTTTCCTTCCTAGGAATCGGACGTTTTCGGGGTTTTTGAGGGAGGATTGGATCCATTCAAACATCTTGAGTCTGACCTCCCCCTCTTTGGTCATCCCTCTTCTTTTCCCCAGGGTGTGGATTTGTATTTTCACCCATTTGCCGAGATCGGCGGCGAGGTCTTTTCCGAGTTGATTCGTGACGTGTTCCTGGACGATGCGTTCATGGGCGAGAGGGGATCTTTGATCAAACGAGGGGTCCCTGTTGCGAATCCGGTTGAGTGCTTGTTCGGATGGAATGAGAATTTCACTTTGCGCGAGGGCAACAAGTCCGGGGATGACACTGCCCCAGGTCCATCCTCTTTCGAGTTCGTTTTCGAGGAGTAGTTGCTGGTTGGACAATCGTCTCAGCTGTTTTTCATCTCTCCATATGCGTCGGAAGAATCCCGTTGCATGGAATGATTGAAGGTGTTTGACGATGGGGCTGTGCATCCTCGCCCCTTCCAGATCTTCTTGAATTGCTTGACGCATTTCCGCTTTATTTTTCTGGAAATGCGGGCTCATCATCCCACTTGCGACGATTTCAAATCCCAATGGGAGTTGCATTTCGTCCACCGTTTTTCTCGTTTTCACATAATCATGGATTGCCATCGCGAGGGTGTAAATCTCCATTTTTTGCCGCAAGGCGGGTGTGGAGTCAATGATTGATTGGATGCTGTTATGGAAATCGAGGATCCGCTGTACGTCCATCTCGGTGAAGGGTTTGGGTATTCCCGCGGCTTTTGTTTCGTGGTCCATTTTCCAGCGAATTAGTTTTCGAAGCGATCGATCCTTTCTCATTTGTACAATGATTTCAGTCGGGATGGGAACGTCGGGTCGTTCTTCTTTAATTCCTTGAATGCCTTCGTATCGTCTCGTGAGTCGTCGGACTTCCCCCCGTTTCTCCCGTGGAGTGAGTTCTTTGTTCCGGATGACGGCATGGGCGTTCCGTATCCGTCGCCCCCGGATGGATCGTTTTCGTTCAACCATTGCAGAAAAGGAAAATCATTGACCCATATAATGGATTGGGCCCCCGGTCGCCGTAAGTGAATTCGTTCCCGCTGATTGTCGGGCGTATTCTCGCTTCCGCTTCCCGTGAAGCACGATCCTATTTGCCTACCGTTGCACCCTTCCGGGCCTGGCGGGTTTCAACAAGTAGGGCCGTCTTCCCGGACAGAAGGTCTACGAATGCCGCTCGACGGCGGACCCGTTTTCACTCCTTATCTTCCGGGGATTCAATGCACGCGTAAAGCCGGTTTCGTGCGGGGGTGGACGGCTACCCCACCCATCTAGCCCGAGTATAGTTGGATTGGATGGATTAAAATACCCGGACTGTCATTCCCGCACTGCAATGGTACGATTCGTCCTCTTGGAAAAAGATGCGGATGCCCAATCTCTTGCGCCCCTTCAATCTCTCCTTGATGATCGAGTGCGGAGTTCCAGAAACCCCGCGTGGGCTCGTTTGACAAAAGAAATCGCA
>JBBSWQ010000017.1:0-6048 GCA_038046225.1 archaeon | reverse complement strand
GGCGTACGCTTCGCGCAACCCCACGATAGCCCCGATGGATCCGGCGGGGATGGTCTCAACTTCCACGAATTCAGGCCCCATGTACACTCCCACACGGTTGATGACGGCCTCTTTCTGGAGACCGATGAGTTTTACCTTGACCCCTTTGCGGAGGGTCCCTGAATACACTCTCCCGGTGGCAATGTCCCCGGCGTGGGGATCAACGGACACATCCGTCACCATCATGGCGACCGGCCCATTCATATCACATGCGAGCATGGATTTCCCTTCCACGCTCTCCGGGTCGCCCGACCATATGACGGGGGTCCGGTATTTCTGCGCCTGCGTGGGATTGGGCAGGTGCGTCACGACCATTTCAAAAATCGTGTCTTCGAGGGGGGATTTGGCGGATATCTCTTTCTGCTGGTCCGCCTTCATTAAATCATACACTTGTTTGAAGTTGATTCCCGTTCGCTTCATGGAGGTGGTGGAGACCGCCCAGTGGTTGTAGGCGCTTCCAAAGGATACGCTTCCCGTGGCGGGATTGACCTGCCATGATTCGTCTTTTCCTGCCGGTGCATTCTTCTTGATGAGATTGTTCACGTGCGTGATGGTCTTGACGAATCGCTTCTGCATCTCTGCTTCATCCACTTGCAGTTCGTTGATTAGGCGGTCGACTTTGTTGATGAACAATACGGGCCGCACGTTTTCGCGCAAAGCCTGCCGAATAACCGTCTCGGTTTGGGGCATGACTCCCTCCACGGCATCCACGACCAATACGACTCCGTCCACGGCGCGCATGGCCCGGATGACTTCTCCCCCGAAGTCCACGTGTCCGGGGGTGTCGATCATGTTGATGAGGTATTGTTTGCCCAATACGGTGGGCACGAGTGAGATGTTGGCCGCGTTGATGGTGATTCCGCGGTCCTGTTCCTGGTCCTCGAAGTCCATGAATTGCTGTTTTCCCGCAAGCTCCCGGTTGATGAGCCCGGCCGCGGCGATGAGGTTGTCTGAAAGGGTCGTATTGCGAATGAAAATTCCTTCCGCTACAAAATTATGGTTTTCAGGGATGGTAAAGTCGTACACTGTTTCTTGGTAACTTTCATGAATGTCGATGACTTCAATAAAAGCCAGTGAAGAGTTGACTTTTTCGACTGTTTGAACGTCACCCCCCACTTTCTGCATTTGCTGAACAAGTTGAGTAAAAACCCCAAAAGTGGGAGTCAATTGTTGGGACTCATATTTGTAATAATGATGTGAAATACTTGCTTTTGATCCATTATTTCGCATGGTTTCCCAAGTTTGTTTTGAAACAGGGACCAAATCCAATACCCGGCTTCCTTCAACTTTTTGGGATAATGCAATCGCTTTCGCTTTTTTACTATGCAGCTCAAACCCTACTTGTTGAATGAATGATGGAACCCCAATTCCTGATATATACAAAGTATCACCTTGTACGATGGATTGGCAGCCAAAACGAAGCAAAGCGAGTTGGACATCTTTCAACATTTGAACACTTTCAGACGAAACAGAGACTGCGCCTCTGGACTTTTCAACCGTCCCATCGGTGTCGAAATACCCCTTCAGTAAAGCAGATAGGTATTCATTTGGGGCTGCAAAAGCGAATGAAGATAGTTTAATTTTGTGTGATTTTTTCCCGGTTGGGTAGTCGAATAAGGCATACAAAACAGATAACAGCGTCTTGCTTCCAGCGCTAATCTCGGGCGTTCGATTGGGATAATTTCGATAAAAAGGTTCAATTCCTAATTCGTGCAAAATCTCCACAAAACGATTTCCCAATTCCGGCTTGCCAACAATGAATTTGTCGTCATGCCCGTCTCCCAAAAGCAGTCCGGCCAAATAAAAGAAATTAGACATGTTGGAAGGCAAGTGCATGGGTTTGGCGCTCTTGCTTTTCTTTCCGCCTGCGCGATATGAAATCCATTCGATTGAATCGTAGAGTTGATCGATTGACATTCCTTGCTGCTTGGCCAATGTCAAAGCGTCTGCAATGAGATAACGTCCTTTCCGCTTATTGGCCAGTAATGCCGGCTTACTTGATGAAGATGAGAGTATTTTTTGAATTGAAGAAAAATTATGACGAACATATTCGGAAAATTGCTGCTTAGCAGTATCTGAAAGTAATACATATAATTTCTCATTTGCAATCGTTTCCAAGAATCTGGCTTTTATATTTCCAGTTGAATACGTTTCAACTTTTCGGGCATTAACAATGTAATCTCCCTTCGCAATACCGCGTGCTTCTTTTTCAACAAAATCTTTTCCATTGAAAACAATGTACGGGTGTTCGGGAGTGGTTTCAACCTGTGCACCGTTTCGGAGTTTTACTTTAATCGTTTTTCCGCCCTTGAGTTTCCACACATGGGAAATGGGTTTCCATTCGATTTGGCCCGTTTGTTTATTGAGCGAAAAAATGGGGGTTGTTTCATTTGTTATCTCATACACCGTTTCATTTGCGTTTTCTCGAACGATTTTTCCCTCTTTGGAAAGATGATTGAAAATCTCCTCAGCGGATTCAATAGAACCATCCGCGAACAATACACGGGCATCCGGACTTACACATTTACCATGATCGATGTGCGCCACGATTCCGATGTTCCGGACGTCCTGCTGGTGTCCCATCAGCTTCTGTGCGGCGCTGGCCATTTCTTCCTTACGACCCATGGATCATCGACCTCGGTTGAATGCGGGAAATTGCGTTCCCCAATATCCAAAAAGGCCCGGAAGAACGTTTTTAAACGGGATGCGAAAGACCGCCGCGTTTTTCCACGCAGGAAGTATACTCCAATTCAGGTGAAACATATCGACAGGATTCCATCTTGGCCACGAAAGGGAGGGAATGATTCCATTTCAGGGGCCGTTGCGCGTTTTATCGCGATGCTGATTTGGTTAAGCTTTGCCCTGCAAAGGTTATCGCGATGCCAGCGCAACCCGCTCAACTTCGTTCCTTCGTTTGATGGATTGGGCGTTGCTGTCGTCCTTGGCCGCCTGCACGAGCTCCTTGGCGAGGGCTTCGGCGGCCGTGGTGTTGTTGTTGAAGCTTCCGTAGAATCCCGCGAGAGCGAGGTTCTTCAGGGACTCATCCACCCTCTTGAGGGGTGCCACGTCCACGGCTTGCGAGTAGGCTACTCCTCCTTTCTTCAATCGGGTGACATCTTCGCGGGGGGCGGCGTTTTCCACAGCGCGCACGAGAACCTGGACGGGATTCTCTTTCGTCTGTTCGAATACAATATCGAAGGCCCCTTCCACGATGCGAATGGCTTGGAGTTTTTTCCCGCAGCTTCCTCTTCCGCGGATATATTTTCCGGATAGTTTTCGTTTTCCTTGTCCGGATCGCATGACCTTGTTGATCAATCGCTCCACCACGTTGAGGGTCTCTTTCTGGTAGGCGTGCTTGGTTCCCTTCCCAAAGGAGTGGGGCACGATGCGTGGGGAGAGTGATATCTGGCGCACGAGCGTCTGGTCCTTGAGCACAACTCCGGACGTGTCCCATTTTCCGAATAGTTTGGTTTCCATAATCGTTTTCCTTTGGGTGGTGGTTCTGCGATGTTATCGCTTGACTTTCTCCTTCTTTCCGGTGCGGAGCATTTCCAATGATTGTCCATTGACGTGCGTCACGCGGTATTTGACTCCCCACTGGGACCCATACGGTCCGTTCTGGGATCCCCCAATTCCTTCGATGATTACTTCATCGTGTTCATCCACAAACTTGATGGCCCCATCCCGGGGGCAGAAGGCCGTGACTTGCGTTCCGTTCTTGATGAGTTGTACGCGCACGCATTTCATGATTCCCGAGTGGGGTTGCTTCTGCGTGACGCCTCGTTTTTCCAATACGATGGCTTTGGCTTGCGGCGCGCCTTCTAATGGGTCGTATTTCTCGCGCAATTTGAGGACTCGACGCTTGTGGTAGGGGTCTTTCATCCGCCACTTTTTGCGTTTGTCCACCAATTGTCGTGCTGAAAATTCTCCTCGCGCCATTCATTCACCTAGTTACACGTTTTGCGTCTCGGAAGGCTTATAAAAGCCCCCTCATTCCGCCTTCTTCTTCCCTCGCTTGGTCTTGTGGGCCTGATCCTCTAATGCGGCCTTGACTTTCGTCTGTTTTCCCAATTCTTCAGCCTTTGATTTTCCCATATCCAGGATGAGAAGCGTGGATATCACATAGGGTTTTCCGCACACGTTTCCTAGTTCCAACCCGTTACCGGCGAAGGAATACACGGGGACTTGGGCCAATTGGGCGAGATGAAATAGGTTTTCGTGGGTCAATGTAGGGGTGTTCTGGGACACCACTAATAGGGTTCCTTCCCCTTTCCGGAGGGAATACTCGGTCTCTTTGACCCCAAATAATGCGCTTCCCGTGTCTACCGCACGGCGGATTTCTTTGCTGGCTTCGGCATGATCCATACTCCACACCTCCAAAAGTGCTTCTCAGGATACAATCTATTCTGACTCAATTTCCGTGAAAAAGGCATATAAATCAGACTCTCAAACGAATCAGACTCCCACAGGGGTGTACGCAATCAAAAGAATCCTTATAGGGAGAACCCCGCATACCCTTCTCCTATGACCCGTGTTATTATTGTCCATCGCTGGGATGGCTCCCCGGAGACGGATTGGTATCCCTGGTTGAAGCGAGAAATCGAATCGCGCGGGGGAGAGTGCCTCATTCCGGCCATGCCCGATTCTGGACGACCCCAAATCGAGCCCTGGGTTTCCATGCTAGCGTCGGTCGTGGGGAAAGTGGATCGCCACACCTACTTGGTCGGCCATTCCGTGGGGTGCCAGACCATTCTGCGTTTCATCGAACGCCTTCCGGATGATGAAAAGGTGGGCGGTTCCTTGCTCGTGGCTCCTTGGACTCGCCTCAAACCCCAACCCGGGGAGGGGGAGAAGGAGAAATCAATCGCCCTTCCCTGGATTGAAACTCCCATTGATTGGAAAAAGGTAATCGAGCACAATCCCACTACCACGTGTCTTTTTTCGGAGAACGATTCCTTCGTGCATGAGGAGGATGCCGAGCTCTTCCGCAATCGGTTGAATGCGGATATCCTCATGGAGAAGGAATTGGGGCACTTCACTATTTTTGATGGCGTGACCCGTCTTCCAATGGCCCTTCACGTATTAGAGAAGTGGGGTATTTTTCCCGATCCCGCGAAGTGATGAGACTATTGCGCGTCTTTCATCACGAGATCCACGAGTCCGGTTCCCACTTTGATGGGTTGTCCCACGATGATGTTTTCCACGACTCCTTGGAGCATTTCCTTTTCCCCATTGAATGCGGCATCCAGGAGGTGCTTGGCGGTCTCTTCGAAGGATGCGCGCGCGAAGGGGGATGATTTCTTTCGCGTGATTCCGGTGCGCACAATTCCGCGTATTTCTCCGTCGAATGTCATCATGTCCGCGAGCAATAGGACGTGGCGTAAATCCACGGCGATGCTGTTCTCGCGCAACACCTTATCGAGTTCGTATACGATGGACATGCGTCCGGCTTCCACTCCCAATACTTTGGATATTTCCTTCACATCGTTCGTGGTGGATCGTGCGCCGTCAATCTCTTTCATCTTGAGGATGGATTTGAGGTTGCTTCCGGATGTCTTGATGACGAATTCCCCGTTCTCCTCGGACACGATGGCCTTGTTGATTCCCCGCACGCCTTGGAGTCGTGTCTGCATGAGTTTGAGGAGGGCCTTCCTCGTCTTGAGGAGGTCTTTGCTTCCCGCTTCGAACTTGGATCGTCCATCCTTGGTGACGGATCGTTTCATCTTGAGCTTGTCGGCGATCTTTTGGATGAGCGCTTCTCCATCGAGTCCCTTGTCCTTGACTTCTTCCTCGATCGGGGATATTTCGAATGATTCGTTCGCGTAGTCCTCTTTCATGTTCATGACGTCGCTCAGGCGCAAGTCCACGAGGGAGGCGGCGAATGTGCGTGCCTTTTCCTTGTCCGATCGCAGTTCCGATTCGGAGAAATAGAGGGTCATAGTAGGATACTTGGCCTTGCTCCGTCCGTCCACAATCTCTTCCACGCGCTGGATTCCGCTCCCCACCGAC
>JBBSWQ010000016.1:0-2366 GCA_038046225.1 archaeon | reverse complement strand
CTCATGATAAAGAGCACCTTTTGAAAATCTTCCTCGAAACGGTTATCGACAAAAATGTGGAGACCGTCTTGGATATAGGCGCAGGAAATGGGGCGATAAGCATCCCTTTATCCACGCATGTGAAGACGCTCATCGCAGTGGAGCGCATCCCACGATTTGTCCAAAAACTAAGGGAAGCAGGACTGACAACCATCGAGGGAATTTTTCCCCTCGTGAATGTGAAGGGGAAATTCGATTTGGTCCTCCTCTCCTGGTCGCTTAACACTTCTCCTGAAGGATTTGAATCATTTATTAAAAAGGCGTGGGAAAAAGTCGCACCAGGAGGGGTGTTGCTAATCATCACCTATGATGATGGAGGGGAATGGTCACATTTCATGAGGGAGTTGGGACTTCCTCTCGTCGATCCGAACCGGTTGCCTTTCTCCATCCTAATGGAGTATTTTCACACCCTGGGAAGGGTGCAACACGTTTCCTATGAAATTCCAGCCAATGCTCCTTCGGCGGAAGAATTGGTGCATGCTTTCGCGTTCGTGGCCAGTGGTGGGAACATGATATTGAAAGAAGCATTCCTAGCCCGGAAGGAAGAGGCTGTCGCCCTATTGAACGGCCGCTACTCTTCGAGAGATGGTTTTTCATTCCCGTTTCGACATGAAGTGATTCGAATAGTCAAGGAATAATGGAAGATTTTTCTCATGGGACACCATTCTTCGTCCATCGTGGAACTTTTTCCAATCATTTTAGGATCATCGCACGGCAAATATTTTGTTTTCGAAAAGCACCCAGCACCCCTTGATTTTTTTTCTGAATACAAAATACGCTTTTTAGGGCGCATCCTTAAATAGCACAACGCTTCATTCCGAATACGAAAATTTTTTACAAAAAAGTTTTCGACACACAAAAGGGTGAAGACACACAATGGTTGCCAAGAAAAAGGCCCACAAGGCCGTGAAGAAGAAGACTACGCACAAGAAGAAAGCCAAGAAGCGGTAAAAACCGCCTCTCAGAAGTAGTCAAATGGCCGGGAAACCGGCCACCCAGTAAAAAAAATCAACCTAACCAGGAGGAAAACGAAAATGGCCGCGCGATCCCGCGCTGCATCCAGCCGCTCAGCAAGTTCGAGCCGCTCTAGCAGCCGACGCAAGTCTCCATCCCGACGCTAAAATAGCCGGTTTGGAACCCAATTCCCAATTTCGTACGGCCAGGACCTTCCAACCCCCTGGCCCATTCCTTCTTTTTTCTCTTTTTCCGCTCATCCCATCCGAATACCCTTAAATGCCCCAACCGGATGGGGATGAACGTATGCTCACCGAAGACCACGTGGACGCGTTCGTGACCCGCTACCTCAAGGATGGGCACGTTTTAGCGGTAGGGACCAACCAATTAGGGGAATTATTCCTCAAGAAGGCCGGACTATGGTGCGAACAGAACCAGTGGACCATTTCCATCATCCCCACCTCCACAAGCCAGATCCAGACGGCGAAGGAATTCCACCTCCCCTTAACCACGCTCAACGAGCGAGAAGTGGACGTGGCCATTGAATTCGCGACGAAGGGGGACTATGATTACAATTTCCTCAAACGATACTCCAATTCCCTCATCCGGGATAAAATGATTGCCCAGTCCGCAGGGGAACTCATCGTGGTCCTCCCTGCAACGGATTATGGGGAAAAACTCAGCGGGGTAGTGCCCTTCGAAATATCCTCCTTCGGGTGGAGGAGGACCCTGCTGCTGCTGGAACAAATAGGGAAAGTGAACCACGCCCAGTACGCGAACGAACCCCCCAAAACGGAATCCGGACACTATTTGGTGGAAGCCGAGATTGACGACCAATTACTCCCGGAAGAGATTGATGCCCAAGCGAGGCTCATTCCCGGCGTACTGGAGACCGGATTATTCATTGGGAGCGCGGACCGATTCCTCCTCGTGGGGGAACAGGAAATAACGGTCAAATCACGCATGGACTTTGATAAATGAGGAAGAAATTCCTCCATCGTTCCAAGACCCATTTTTAAGCCTTCGGAGGGCGAATTCCCAAAGGCTGTCGTTTTTCGCCGGCCTTTTCCTAAAAGGCCGCCTTGGTAGCTCAGTGGTAGAGCGCCGGATTCATAACCCGGAGGTCGGGAGTTCAAGTCTCCCCCGAGGCATATTGTCCAGGAGTAAAGTGCGTTTTTGGCGGTTTGGTTAAAGCGTATTTTTATAGTCTAAGGAGGGGGTGTTGTTATGAGCGAAAGTATTGCTATTTCAAAAGTTTTTGATGAGCTTAAGGCTCTCCGCCATGATTTGCTGGAGGTCAAGTATGCCTTATTGCCCGTTGAAAAAGTATCTGCCAAGAAAAGGAAGGAATTGGACCGCGTTTTCAGAGAAAT
>JBBSWQ010000015.1:0-16085 GCA_038046225.1 archaeon | reverse complement strand
CAGCGAAAAAAGTGCTCTTTCCCGAGGAGGGGGCCCCGACGATTCCGATCAGCATGAAAAATCCGTTCCTCAGAGTATCCGCACCTTATTGAATTCCTTCACCATTTTTTCCGTGTGGACGGGAGTCATGCTCTGGTCGAGGACGGAGGGCTTGGCGGTGATATGGCAACCCAATGCAAACGCTTTGGAAACATCCTGCGGCGTGCGCAGGGAGGCCGCGAGGACATGGGCATCCAATTCATGCGCATCAAAGGCGGCCATCATCTCCTCAATCTCCCCCCAGGGGTCCAATTTGGCATCCTGCATCCGTCCCACGTAGGGAGCGATGTAATGCCCCCCCGCGAAGGCGGCGAGGATCCCTTGGGCCGCGGAAAATACCGCCGTGAAGCAGAGCTCGATCTTATCGTGATTCAATGTGGGAGCAATCGAGAAGCCGCTCGTGTCGGCGGGGATTTTGATGATGGCATTCGGGACCATCTCATGGAGGGTGCGCGCATCCTCCAACAATTCATCCGGGGTTTCCCCCACGGCCTGGACCATGAGGATCTGTTCCTTGTTGAGGAGGTGGTTAATCCGCTGCAAATGGCCGAAACGATCCTTAACCTTCAACTGGGATAATAGGAGGGGATTCGTGGTGACTCCCTTCAAAAATGGCTGCTTGAGCCAGCGCTCGGCCTCGAGGATATTGGCCGTGTCGACGAAGATGGTCATATCCAAAATCCCGCGAAAGGGTTTTTTAATGAGGGGGAGAGGAGTAGGTAAACGGTGGTCCTTTGCGAATAGGAATCGATATTGACGGGGTCCTCGTGGACATCGTATCCCCGCTCTTGGAACTCTACAATGCGCACAAGGGGACTGGCCATCGGTATGAGGATGTGGGGCACTATGACCTCCACCAGACATGGAATTGCTCGCCGCAGGAGGCCATCGATTGGGTGCATCAGTTCTATGCGACACCTGCATTTGATGAGATGCCCGTAATCGATGGAGCAGTAGCTGGAGTGACCCGCCTCAGCAAGGGCCATGAATTATTTATCATTACATCCAGACCGGCGTATCTGCAGGAAAAAACAAAGGCATGGATTGAACGATACTTCGGGGACGCATTCGTCGAAATCCTATTTGGAAATGCCTATTCTCTTCACGGCCCTCAAAAAGACAAATCCACTTTATGCAGCGAAAAGGATGTCCGTGTGCTCATTGAAGACGCACCCGGGAATGCGATTGACTGCGCGCAAGCCGGCATCGAAGTATTTCTGTTTGACCAGCCATGGAATCGGAAAATGAGTCCAACCAAAAACGTGACACGCGTGATGTCATGGGATGAGATTGGTCAACGGTTTCTAGTATGAGAGGATTCATCTACCTGTTAAAGCAGGGAATGGGGTTTTCCAAAAAAAAAACCTAAAAATGACCTACTAACCACCAATCCAATGGGAACGACTTGTGAGAGGATTGGGCATCGGTTCAATTTGAAATGAGCTCAATGGTGATGGTGGAGTATACTGCTTCCGGCCGGACCCGCTGGCCTACGCGGGTTTTGATGATTAATCCATTTTTCTCTAATATTGTTAGATCACGAGAAATGGCCTCCTGCTTCCGATTGAGTTCCGTGGCTATCTCCGAAATGCTCCTATCCTTTTTCCCGTAGGCTAGTATCCGCGCCAACAAATTTATTCGCTCGGGCGAAAGTATTTTTTGAATTTGCCCAGCATCCTTCACATAGACGGTGTGAGTCCCGGCCGTAGAAGGATTAGGGTGTTCAAAGGCCTCGCGTGCATCCCGCAGGAAGTCCCCACCAATCTTGAATACGAGTTTCTTCATACCACTAGTATAACTCATTAGGTTATAACTCTTTCTTTTTGATGTAGGATAGATAGTAGTCCACCCAATTCTCCCGAATAGCCAAAATGCACTCCTCAATCGTGCCCCATGCCAGCGGCTTTGACAGATACCGCTTGACGGGAGGATGCACATACAGACGGTGGACATGAACGGCCTCGCCCAATTTCCCATCATATTTCACAATCTCCTCCACGTGATCCCCAAGCTTGGCAAAATAGATTACCACAAACCAGTTGACGACGCAATAGTCCGGGGAGTGGCCGTATCGGACGAACAATCGATGATTCCCGCTTCCGTCCAATACTTCATCCAACTCCATCTCTATCTCTTCGTCTTTTAGCATCGGACAGGGAGTTCGAGGGATTGAATTAAAACACTACGGAGAATTTTGAACGGCTGCGAGAAAGAACAAAAATATCAGAACTCGATCCCCTTCCGCGCATATATCTACTTCACGCCCGTAAAACCCCGGGCGGCGTGGAAGTAAGGATTGCCCCCCTTTGGGCAATCCAGACAAACTAGAACTCAATCCCTTTTCTCGCAAATATCTGCTTCATGTAGGGATGCCGCTTGAGTCCCATCACGGTGACATAGTCCGCAATCCCGAGCAATCCTTCAGGGGCATTCCTGCCCGTGAACACCAATTCCGTGTAGGGGGGACGATCCTCGATCATGGAGAGGATGGGAGGGAGGGGCAAGAGGTTCATGTTCAATGCCACGTTGAGCTCATCGAAGATGACCAAATCATAGTTCCCCGAGGACACGGCCAACTTCCCTTGATTGAATGCCTTTTCCGCCAGAGCGGAATCGAATTGCGTGGGGAGGAAGCAATCCCGGCAATACCCGGCGAACGTTCCATTGCGAATCTCTTCATCATGGTGCTCCTGATTCTTGCACGTGACGTTGAAACTCTCAAAGGTCATAGGGAGGCCGAATTTTCGGAGGGCGAGCGATTCTCCCGTGTACCCAATCTTCATGAACTGGACCATGTATACGCGGAGGCCGTGACCCATGGCCCGCAAGGCCAAACCCAATGAGGCCGTGGTCTTGCCCTTCCCATCCCCCGTGTAGACGTGCACCAATCCTCTCTCCAGACGCATCACTCCACCCTCATTCCCATGCATAGGGAGAGGCAATATTTAACGGCACGCGTGGGGGGCCGCCGAAGGAAGAGAGCTTACGGTAGGGGACCAAAGGAGAAGCGGTTCCCCCCTATTTCACGTATTGGACCAGACCCGTTGATCGTTGGATTGGCAGACCGGCACCGTGAAAGATGTCCCTATTCCGCACGAGGCCTTCAATGATCCCGCCCCGGATGGGCAGTTGGTGGGATTGGAACGGTATTGAATATCCGAGGACACGGGGTCCCCGGTTGAAATGCTTCCCGTCACCAAATACCGCTGCGTCCCGGCCGGAAGAGGAATGCCGGAGACACCGTAATAATTATAGCCTGGCTGATCCGTCCATAACCCGCATAATTGATTGGCTTTTGTGGAAGGGAGGGAGCCAATAGAGACATCTGCGTGCTCCTCCAGGGTATAGGTTCCCCCTCCCGAGAAAGGGGTTCCCGTGCTCGTGCACGCATTCCCTGAAAAATCAGAAAAGGCCGAGGAGGACTGGGACGCCGCGTAGGAATACAATTCCTCTGCATTCCAATACACCTTGGTGGTATTTCCTTCATAGGAGAGGCAGGACCATCCTTGCGTGCTCCCAACTGGCTTGCCGATGAGATCCACCATATTTGCCATCACGCGGGCGGAATCGAATGATTGCTGGAGGGAAGGATTCCCATTCCATTTGAGCGAGGTGGACTCTCCCCCCTCATCAATGGACTGGTTCCCGACCGCGATCTTCCCAACCGGAAAAATGGAACCGGGATTGCAGGCGAGCCAGATGGAATAATCCTGGACCTGCCCCCCTTGGACATCGGAATAGAGGATAGTAGAAAGATAGGATGCGTTCTCCATCCCTCCCCCGGAATGAAAACCAAAGGCCTTCAATCGGGCAGCGCTGAACGCCGGGGCTAACGAACAGGATTCCCCGGCCACGGGATTGGAGTCATAGGCCAATGCGGAAAGGAAGGGATTCCCTCCCCCATCAAGGCAGACCGCACACGCGGAAGGATCAATACACCCGAGGGAGGATTCTTTCTTCGCGGAGGCGAGGGGCTTCCATTTGGCTAAAGGACTCGACACGGTGGAGTGGGCGAGGAACTGACCCGTGGTGGAGGATTGAATCCCATAATAGAGATCCCCTTTCCCATCATCCCCCGATGACCATTCCGCCAATAAGGGAGTGGGAACGGAGGGATTGAACGTGAATAATTGGTTGGCCCGATCGATCTCCAAGGCGACCCCGCGAGAATCGCTCGTGTTCAATCCGATGAAACTCGGGGAAGCATTAACGTGATACGTATTCAGTGCCGTGAGACCGGGCGCATTGGAATACGTTTTGATGGAATACGAATGGTCGGTGGTGGCGAGAATCGCATCCGCGTTCCCAGTGAAGGCGGTCCCATATCCATCACGGGCATACTGGAGAGTGGACTCGTCCAATCCTAGCAATCCATCGAGGGGAATCTCATAGAAATCCGAATAGCCCGGAAGGGAGGAAGAGGGAGTGAGGAGATCCAGGGAAACCACAATCGCCGCCGAGGGAGCGCTCCCCGAGAAGAAAGAAAAAGGAATGGTGGAGGAATTGAAATCAATCGACACCCGATAGAGACCGGACGAAGGAAGCAGGGAAGAAGGACTTCCATTCACCGAAAAGGAGAGATATTCTGGGGAAGAAAAATAATCCTTCCACGCCCCCCCGGCGAAATCACTCTTAAAATAATCCGGGGCATCCGCGAACGAGGAGTCAGTCGCATACGAAACCATGTCATTGCGCATAGATTGATTGAAATGATCCCGAATCAAATAAGCATCAAACTGCGCCAATTGGGGAACCTGCGCCGCGAGCGAGGGATCGGGATTCGAAGCATTGGAGTCATAGACATTCCGCAGGGCCTCCAGTCGTTTGGATAAGGAGATGAGGAATTGGAACCCATCGCAATAGAGATACTCCCCAGGATTCGAAGGATTCCGCGCACACAAATCCATGCCCACTTTGTCCCACTCCCAATTATACTGGACGCGAGGAAGGGCGGAGTATCCCGTAAACCCTATTTCCCCATTCTCCCCAATACACGCATTGGGGGGATGCGAGACGAGCTTGACCACAATATCCTGCGAACCAATGGGGAAGGCATGCTGGGCCAGGCGCTGGATTACTTTATTATTGTTGGATTGGTCCCATGCCAATGGATTGTTGCCCAAATCCATATCCAAGAAAGGAGGGAATTCCAGGGCCTCCACCACTACCGCATCCGAAACCCCACTCGCTCCATGAGAGGTCTCGCGGGAGAATTTTTCCATCAACTCAATCAAGGAAGTAGAGGTGGACTCGAGGGGGGTGACATACAAGACCGCGGCACGAATCCCATTATCTTTCAAGGAATCAATCGCATCATCCACCGCATCCTCTTGCTCGGTGCCTCCCCACGTATCCAAAGGGGAGCCGGGGGCGATGCCCAATGGGGCGTTATCCGTAAGCACAATCATGAGACGGGCATCCTCCGCATTCCAAAAAGAATGATCCGCCAACGTTTCCGCACCAAGGGCCCAGGATTCACGGATGTCCTGCCCCGCATCCATGCCTTGAGGAGGAGTCACGGAAAGGACCTCGACATCCAATCCCATTCCCGAACAAGGAGACTGGGATGGATACCCTTCATAGTCAATAGGAGAAGAGAGCCAGAAAACCCTGAATCGAACCGGGGCCCCGCTGTAATACTCAAAACCCGACTCCATCTCATCCAGGAGGGCACACAACCCATTATTTTTTCCCAGGGACCCGGCACCCGCCCCATCCACGAGCGAGGGAATCTTAGCAAGGACGGAAGAAGTAGAATCCACCAGCACCCCCACCGCCAACCCGGGATGGAAAGGGGAACCCGTGGAATAATCATCCAGGCGCATCACCGCATAGGCCGTGTCGGAGAGTCCCTGATCCTCGACCACGACGAATTGCTGCTTCTGGGAATCCACGACCGGATCATCAAATCCAATAAACTGCGCATAGACATCCAACCCCTTCAGGAAGACCCGAACCTGGGGATCGGAGGAAACCAAACGCACGAACGAAACCTTCTCGTGCTCAACCCCCGTGGCATTGGAGAGAATATCCGCCACCGGACCGGTGAGGGTCCCCAAATGCTTGGGAATGATGCGATGCTGGGATGGGACTACATCCCCATTGGCGGGATTGGTGGGAAAAACAAACGGACCATCCACAAAATTCCCTGAAAAACCACTACTGCTCATGGGGAGACCCATGGTCCCATTCACCATGAGGCCGGTGATAGTGGATTGGTAGGAGAAGGGTTTCCAATCCCCCTTCGTCAATGCTGAATCCTTATAGGAGGCCCACACCTTGTAATTGTCCCCCTCCACGTCGCGGAGGAAAATCTGAAGGGAATGAACACCAGGAGCCAACGCGACATCCTCCAAGGCAGCCGGAATGGAAGAAGGGGAGCAATCCCAATTCGCCACCGTCTGGACCGAGACCCCATCCAAGAGGACATTGAGATCATCCATGGAAACCCCATCCGCATCGATGCAGATCGCATCCAACTCCACGCCCGAACGCACGAAGAGGGTGGTCTCGAAGAGCAATGACTTGGGATCCTTGGGGTCTGCGGAATCCCCCGAAAGATGAGGAAAGAGATCCGGGTCTTGATTCTCGAGCTGATAATTATTATTGATGAGTTGGGAATCGGGAATCGTCACCACCGACTCGGCAGAACCAAAATCCCCTTTCGTGACACGAAAGGAAGTGACATCGCTGGTCCTATACCGCGTCCAATTCCCCACGACCAGGGAATCGAACACGTGCTCGGAAAAATTCACTTGAGTGGAGGAGGTGGAACCATAGTCCACCTGCACCTGCCACGTGAAGGGAACCGGGGAACCGGGGGACTGCAATTGAGGCGTTAAGAGGGGAGGGATGGCATGCGCATACGCCGAAATGCCCCCCAGCCCGGCGGAAGGATAGAAAGCATCCTTCACGAGAGGATTGCACCGATTGATAATCGCTGAGGACGCGCTCCCATTCTGGGTGAGATCAAAGGAATAGGAGGAGAGATCCAGGCACTGCGTGGCCGGAGAAACGGGCGTGACGAGGAGATCCAATTCCTCGACCAAAGAATAGCTCGACTGTTCCTCAAACCTGGCAAACACGCGAAGGGGATAGATACCCATCAACGAGGGAGCGGTCACCGTGAGATCAAGGGAATCATCTGCGTCTAAGGAAACAGGACTCCCCTCATGCACCGAGACCCCCGCATTCTTGACGGGAACCACGAGAGAACCGTATCCCCCCGTGTAGAGGAAAAGAGAGTCCCCGCACCCGGATGTTTGAACCTTCAACACCCCATTGGCATTCTGAATGAGCGAGAAGGGAGTGGAAGGGGGAGTGATCGTGAGGCAGGAGAAGTCCTGGGAGAGATTGAGAATGGAGGACGTGGAAATGGGAATTGTCTTGTAGCCCGAAAGATATCCGGGGGCGGTGGCGGACAATTCCAATACACTCCCATCCACGGCGGAAGGAATAGCGGCGATGAAGGAACCCCCTTTGATGAATGAACCCTCTTGAGTCTCGGTGAAGGAAATGGAATCCCCATCTTCCATCCCCAAGGAATCAAAAATCTGCCCCGTGATTTCCAATCCCAGTAAATCGGACAAGGGGGAGCCGGAGGTTTTATCCAGTGCCACCGCGAGCACCACTTGATCATCCTGGTCGGGAATGAGGAACGCCGGACTCGCATTTACGGTAATCTGTTTCTCTGGGAATGTGAAAAAGGGAAGAGTATAGGACACGGGGACCTTTCCGGAAGCAATCCCGCCCAGGCGGATTTCAATCGAAGCACAATACGAGGCGGAGGACGAGCATGGATTCGTGGAACGAAGGGAAATACTTCCACCGACCGATTTATCGTTGTCGAAACCGGGCAAGTTGACTGTGGAAGGGGAAGGGGTGATTCCTCCAGTGGAGACGAATTTGGCGGTGGCGGAAGAATAACCCTGCCCTGAAACATTAGTGAGGAGATAATCCAGGGTGTAATTCTTGTTCTGCTCTAAGATGGCCGGATGCGCACTCGAAATAGGGATCTTTTCCCCACTCCCCTCTTGGGTGAGATAGAAGAGGTAGAGAAAATCCTCCTGCGGTGGAAGACTTTTACCAATGACGAAGGAAGATTCGAAAAGAGCCGAGGATTGAGTAGAGGAACCCGACCGGTAATTGATTTTCAACGTGTCCTGATTCGAAACGGCGGTCGAATTAATGGAGGCAAGAACGATGAATGCATAGGATCCCCCGGACACATCCCCGATGGTATTCACTGCAATCTTCGCCGGCACCCCCGAATCCACGGGACCGCTGGGAGCGAACTCATCCGAGGGAGAATAGTTCGTATAGAAACCCACTCCGCCCTGGGCGACCTGCGCACCGATGATCTTTCCCACATCCGAAGAAAGCAGGGAAGGCGTGTCCCCATTCAGGCGCACCACCCCCATCAATTCATCCGCGTCCGCGGGGGATTTCACCGCAAAATGGAACGCATACGTGTTTCCAGGTATAAGACTCGAGGCCAAGGACTGACTG
This sequence comes from archaeon, assembly GCA_038046225.1. Lineage (GTDB taxonomy): Archaea > Iainarchaeota > Iainarchaeia > Iainarchaeales > VGJJ01 > VGJJ01. Next base: position 7,538 of record JBBSWQ010000015.1, on the reverse strand, counting down.
CCGGAAGAAGAAATCTGATAGATGGAAGTAAGGGCCATATCCACGTCCGGAGAGGCGCTCGTGAGGGAGACCTCGATGAGGATCTTGTGCGTATTATCCTTAAGGATGTCAAAAGGAACCGATGAAAATGGGAGATACCCCGGCTTCTCGACGCGAACAAACACCGTCTGTCCCGAGGAAACACCCAGCTTGGCCAGGCCGGCCGAATTGGTGATGGAAGAAGCCTGGACCACCCCATCCGAGAATTGGAGAATCGACACATTGGCATCGGAAATGATTTGGTTCTGCTCGGATTTCACTGTAACTTCCACGAGAGCGGAGCCCACTTCCAACAAAATAGGAAGAGAAATAATCTTGCCCACGCTTCCTTCCACCCGGGGACTATTTCCATCAAAATCAGCAGTAGAAGCCGAGGCCTGATACGATCCCGCGGGAAGATCAGGAAAGCGCGCCACTCCCGTCGCATCCGTATCCCGCACATCCACGAGGATTCCATTCAAATCCGGATAATAGAGAAAGGAATCGGCCCCCAGCACGGGAAAACCAATCTCATCCACGACCTTCACATCGGCTATCACGGCATTGGAAATAGAACCATTCGACGCAGGGGGGGCGCTCGCCTCCATGAGGACAGGCAGGGGACCCGTGCCATCCCCCACAAACAAACCGGAATCGGGAAGGAACTGCGTGATGTAATGCGAACGACTCACCATCAGGAGGGTCGAACCATTGAAATCCGCGAGCTCCTTATTCACAATCCCATTGGAATCCACGGTATACGAATCATACTCGAGAAATTTTCCCCCCACGGATTTTACGAAGAGAGAAACTCCCGCTCCTGCAAGAGGAGACTGATCGGAGCCTTTGAGAACTTTGATGAAAAGACGCTTCTTGGTCGAACTTTTAACCAGCGAAAAATCCACCGAGTGCGACTCTCCCGCGATGACACTGAATTCCGGACTCGTTGATTGTTTGAATCCCTCCTTGGAGGCCACCGCCATGTAGGTGCCGGGAGACACTCCCTCAAACAAAGAGAAACCACTCGAATCCGAGACCGCTTGATCGGAAAGAATATTGGACCCGGCCGGGGGAACCCGATAGAGCTTGACCTGCACCCCTCCAACACCGGCACCCGAGGCATCCGTGACGGACGAATCAACGGTTCCGGTGGTAGGAACGGGATTAGGAGAGGTGGGGGGACCCAAATCCGCGGAGGATTGGAGAGTAATCACGGTCGTATCCCCTAACACCACTTGCGTCTTGGTGATGAACCCATTCACGGTGACGGTGACACTCATCCCTGTGCACCCGGCGGGCTGTTTGATGGAAACATTCCCGCTGAACACTTTCTGGGAAAGCGGAGGGGCACCGGATTGGCATGAAAAAGAAAGGAGAATCTCCTGTGGAGACGCCAGACCCAAAATGGCCTGCGAGGGATCTTGGATAATGAGCGTGCGCGCCAAGGAAGCAGGGGCTTTGGCTTTCAATGAAAAAATCTTGGAGGCATTCTCCGAGACCACGACTTCCTGCGAAAAGGACTCATAGGCATCATCCTCAACCCGGACCACATACGCGCCGGGAGGGAGAGCAAACGTCACCCGGCCGGTGGAGGCGGTTTGTTTGGAGAGGGGAAAAACAATATCGGATGAAACCACGGAGGAATCCGGAGACGGCTCGAGAAAGACCAAGACCCCCTCCACCGGGGCACCATCCGCATCATTGAAGGAAAGGGACAACGTGACATTTCCCCCCGAAAAAGAGAACGAACCCAGGATTGCGAACAAACCACCGCCCACCAAAACAAAAACAATGGCGAGCAACACCCCAAAACTAGGAAGAATCGTATCGACAGGATCCACCACCGAATACACGGGAATCCTCTTCTGAATCCCATCGAGGAGGCCGTAATACCGATCCTCGAGCGAGAAATAAAGACCCTTCACCGCATCCGGCACGCCCATCCCGGAACCACCCGGCTTTGATTTATAAGGATACTGGGATTTCCCCACACTCCTAACCTATTTAACACGCCGCCAGGGCCAACTGACGGGACTCGCCCAATGGACGCGCGGGAATATTCAATTCACGCTGAATAGACTGCGCCAATTCCCGCTCGAATCCGTGATGGGTGAACACCTGCGCGGGATGAGACTGGCGGACATACTCCAACAACTGTGCGTAATCCGCATGATCGGATAGTTGGAACGTGCGATCAAAACTCTCCTTCCACCCCCACCCGGTGCACTTCGCAGAAGCAATGGGTTTTCCTGCGGAAACCGAAATAGCATGCAACACGTGAGGGGAACACAGGCTGGGAGGAAGAATCAGGAGCTCGGCCTCTGCGAGATTGTGATCAATCTTCACGTAATCTCCCAAACTCACTCCATGCGCATCATGCACGGCATTCTTCTCGAACACCGAATCATGGACATACGGAGTCAGATCCGAATACTCGTTCACGATCTTCGTCAACTCCTGCGCTTTCCCCGTGGCATACCCGGCAAGCACGGGCAAGCAGCCCTTCGCCGCGGAATCGCGAATCCACGCCTCCATCTCCGCATACACTTCCTCACGCGCGGGAAAAGAAAACTCTTTCAAACCAAACGTGGACTCGATCACGAGCACATCGCAGGGAACTATTTCCGCCCCCGGAAGGAGGAGGGAGTTCTGGAGCTTGAAATCCGTGGTTACGCACACCTTCAACTCCCCCTCGCACACGACTTGACCCCCGCCTAAAATATGCCCCGAATTCACAAAGGAAAACTTCCCATCCACCCCATGAATGTGCGTCTTGAACCCATGCTGCCGCGTCTGGGCCGAGGGAGGAATCTTCGACTCGATTAATCCGAACGTGGGAGCGGTCATGGAATACGGAAAGGGATTCGCGGCCCCAATGCTCACATGATCCGAATGGGCATGCGACACAATCACGTGATCGGCCTGAATCCGCTTGCGATGGGGATCAATCACCCACTTCTCTTTCCCTTGAATCACCACCCCATCCCCATCCCACACGCGCAACGAAAAAGACATGAAGAAGGGGGATGGAAACACCCAATAAAAACAAAGAGGGTGGAGGAACACCGATGGGAAAAAAAAGCAAAAAAAACCATACACCCCCATGCCGTGGGAGAGAAGGAAACGGACCCGCGCTCGGAAAAGGGGGGAAGGGATTGCGGAAAAAAACCCAAAATCCATATATAGGAGAAATCATATCCCCTAGGACATGTCCGAGGCCCTCCTTGTAATGGATCAGCTCCAGAACGAACTCCACACCCTCAAATCACTCCCCATGGTGCCCTGGAACCAAGCGAACCGGGCCCAATTGCTCGAACGATTAAACCAATGGCACGCCCACACGAAACAGACACAAGAATTACTCCACCTGTTCCAGCGAGAACAACTCACGCACACGGAATTGAAGGAAGTGGATGTGCGAGAGGCCGAGACATTCCTCCAGAAGACGGGAGAAGTATTGGAGCGGAACATCCAATTCGAAAAAGAAAAGACCGGACGAAAGATCGACCTCACGGAAAAGATCACCACCCCCGCCCTGGGAGCCGAATTGGAAGCACGCATGCATCGACAATGGATGGCCCTCCAGCGCGTCCACGAACACGCCCACATCGCCCTGCGAAAGAACATGTCCCCGGGAAACCCCGTGAAGGGAATGGAAGGAGAACTATTCTCCCTCATCCGGACGAAGGACGAAGAACTCCGACAAATGAAGCAGGAACGCGACACCCTGAAGAGAGAAAAATTTTTCGGACCCTCCGAAAAACACTCCCTCCACGAGATGGAGAACGAACTCCACGAAATCGTGCAGGAATTCGCCATCCAGAAACACGCCGTATTCGATCACTTGGAAGAAGGGAAGAAGAAACTCGACGAATACGGGAACCACCACCTCCACCTGGACCACAAGACACGAAAACTAGAACATCTCGTGCACGAGCTCGCCAAAAAGCATGTTGGATTACTCACTCTCCTCAAGAAAGAAAGAGACTTCGCACGGAAACTCGCATTGGATATGGAAACGGAAACCACATCCCTGCGCGCACTCTACGCGAAAGAATTATTGACCCTCGAAGAGAAAAAACAATCCATCAAGAAAGAGATTGAAGGAAAAAATACGGAAAAGATCGCCCAACTGGAACGAAAAACGAAGGAACAAGAACTCCTCATCCGAGAAATGGATGCCCTCGTGCGGGAAAAGGAACGACAATTGGGACGAATGGCCGAAAAAATGCCCACCGAGAAGAAAAACACCGAATCAACGATCCCGGCCAAAAAAAGAATGAGCGGGATTAATTAAAAAAATAAAAAAAAGGGAAAAAGCAAAATCTTCCTCTACCCATTTACCAATCCCCTTACTCCCCCCGGACCCAATCCACCAACTCCAGGGGGACGGGGACCTGAACAATCCCATTCGCATCCACCTTCTCCACGCGCACCCGAATCTCAATGGGAAAAACGAGCGAAGAATCCAGGGGAATGGCAAAATCTAGCCGTTCCACCAAACCGGACGCTAAACCAACATCCCTCGATTCGGATTCCCGACCCCCCACGAATGAGGTTATCGCATACGACTGATTCCCATCCTCAAATGAAGAGAGGAGAACCCCCCACTCCACCACGGAGACATTCCCATCCCATTGAAGGAAAGGAGGATTCGTCCATTCCAGGGTGGAAAAATCAGCGACCTGCGCAGAAGGATTCACGACCCAAAAAGCAAGGGCAAAAACAAGAAGAAAAAAAGCGCACACGCCCAATACACGAAGGGAATCGGACTCGACCTCTCCCTCATGATGATGCGAAACCATACACGAAAAATAGGGAGCGGGAACCTTTAATAGGGATTTGCCCCTCTCTCGCCCTATCATGTATGAAGGACCCCCCGACGAAAATGGAATGGAAACCTACGGCGGAAGCCCATTCGGACCCGGAGAATACGCCCCCGCCCCCCAAGGACCGGGAACGGCCGCCAAGGAAATACTCCACCAGCACGGAAAACAAATCGCTATCCTCATCGTATTGGGAATCGCGGGATTCTTCCTCTATGATTATTTCATTGGATCATTGGTGGACGTCACCATGGAAGCGCGCGACACGGAAGGAATGATCATTGGGGAAATGGAAGGAAGACTCTATGAAAGAGAATCCAATAATCCCATCAAGACATTTGGGGGGAGCACCACCTTATCGTTGAGACCGGGAGAATACCGCGTGGAATGGGACGCGGGAAACACGGAATACGAGAACCCGGAAGATACCCTCATCCTCGTTGAATCGCTCAATGCGGAAGACGGTCAAGTCGAAAAAGCCATTGTGGAAAAAGACATTCCGGTGAATATCACCAACCTCTCCTTCCCCGCCGCACTCGTGGTGGGACAGAGCGCGGCCACCGGAACCCTGACGCTGGAAAACGACTCCACCAAAACGATGGAAATTGAATTGGTATACGGCGGAGACTTCGACCCCAAACTCCTCGACATTATCACACAGCCCGCCACGCTAACCCTTACCCCGGGACAGATCCTCCCCGTCACATTGTCCATCAGCGTCCCCGCCACAACCACCGTGAAGAACACGAGCAACGGCGACCCCAAAAAAGGAACCGTCCGCGTGAAATACACCACCCATGGGAAGGGAGCCGGATACACGCTGTTCAAATCATTCTCCCTGGATGTGAATCCCAAGACTCCCCAAACATTCAATATAGGGGCCAACAAGCTGTTCACCAAAACATTCACCATCCGCAACCCAGCCAAAGTAGACAGCCCGGAAACGGTGAAGATGGATGTTCAGATTAAGTCCGCGCAAGAGAACGACTTCGGACAGATCGCCACCTGGTTCTCCTGGAACCCGACCTCGCCCATCAACGCCCCCAAAACAGGAGAAAGCATCCCCGTGGTGTTGAACATTATGGCACCCCCCACGGCGGCCACGGACACCATCACGGGGGAATTGAAAATATTCACGGGATTCTGGACCCAAACCATCCCCTTCACGCTCAACCTGACCGAGACCCTCGTGGACCTGAAAATCACTCTCGATGGGAGCACGGGAATCAAAACCTATACCATCGCCAAGGACCCAGTGACAGGACAATACGATGCCAAGAACGCATCCTTGAAGATTGAGAACACGGGAGGACTGGCCATCGAGAATATACTCATGGATACGGGAAACTGCGGGGAATACATCAAGCCATTGGACACCGAGTTCTTCCTCGACCTGGCGCTTGTGGAAAAAGGGAAAACAGGGAGCAGTAAGACGACCACCCTCCAGATCACCGCACCCGTATCCGCATTGCCCGGGAGTACGCAGAACTGCCTGCTCCAAGTATCCTACCTCGACCCCAAGACAGGGGATGTCATCCAAGAAGATCCCATCACCGTGCAGATAGGAACGTGAGAAAAATTTTCCGTATATTATTAAATCGATTCCATGAAGCCCGTCTTCATGCCTGCCGAGTTCACGGAAAGACAATCCGCTTTCGACTTGAGTCCTAATGGAGAAAACAGGATTCTTTTACGCGTGGTATACCGACCAAAATCCAGATCGCTCGAAAAATTCACGGTTATCCTTATCAGCGAGATCGATGGGAAAAAATGCGAACTATTTCGTGCAGATGGAAGCATGCGGGAACATGCGCACGTCCACTACAAGTTCAAGAATCCGCCGAGAAAAGAATACCAGAACAAGGAAATCGCTTATCAGACCGTGCGCGATTATATCGAATTAATCCGGACCAATTGGAGATGGTTTTTGGCACAATATAAGGAAAACTATAAATAAGCAAAGGGGAGAGTATGGTATATGGTCATCAAAAAAATCATATTCAAAGTAGGGGGAAGCGTTGAAGAAGACCTGCGCGAGATTCAAGAAGGTACGAGGAGACCTGAAGGGGATACACTCACCATCCATGTCCTCCGGGCCGAAGACATTCCGCCCATGATGGCCCCCGAGAAGATCCGGCAACAATTGTACGAATTCGACATGCTCGAGGATTGTCCAGGAGACGATGCACCGCCCATCATCGGTAAAGCCCCTGCCCATTACCCTAAAGTTCACTGCAAACAGGTAGCGATTGAACTCGCCTAAACCAACTACTAAAATAAACGATTGAGTCAGGAATACTTCGTCTTTCCTGTGTTCACCGACCTTTTTGCTACGCAAAAAGCTCGACCAAAAGAACTCACGAGCCCGGAGGGATTCGAGAACGCACTCCTTTTCTTTTTGAGAAAAAGAAAAGTAGACGCCCAGTCAAAAGAAAAACGAGGGGTTGCAAGCAACCCCAATACGAGCCCGGAGGGATTTGAACCCTCAGCCTTCGCCTTAGGACGGCGCCGCTCTATCCAGATTGAGCTACGGGCCCCTGAAAGGGGAATACTACTAGCCATTCCCCGCAGGTTTGATAAACCCCCTCTCAACGAGGAAAAAAAGGAAAAAATACCTATACCAATAGAGAGGCAGCCACGGCCGTAAACGCCGGAATGGAAAACGAATCATTTAGGGGGATTAATTCAACGACC
>JBBSWQ010000014.1:0-3421 GCA_038046225.1 archaeon | reverse complement strand
AAAATGCATGATCGATTGGTAGAAATGAGTATTAACCGCACTCCCCGCGGGAAGGTTCTTCGAAATATCAATCGTGGAAAAGTGGTAGGAGCATTTAATCCAAAATATCCGGTAAATAAAGATGAATTTGCCAGGGGGGCTAAACCCGTGTTGTTCAACCCGTCCGTTAACTATGTCATTGAAGATCCCGCAACGAGAGAAGTAATCGGCTTCTTTCAGTTGAAGTATTTGAGGCAGACACCTATTTTCGGAGTCGCAGTGAAAGACAGTCGCCACCACCAAGGGTTAGGCCGCATGGGCATTAGGATTGCCATGGATACTGCACGCCGATTAGGCATGAAAACCGTTCGATTGACTGATTTTCCATCCAATCCTGCCTTCGAACTTTACGAACAGGAAGGATTCAGGGAAATCGGTCACACTACCATCCATAAGGGACTTCCTACTGAACGGGAAGAAATTCTCATGGAGAAAACGCTATGAAATCTATTCCCCGTTCCCGTGTTCACATCCATTCAAGACGAAAAACGGGAGGAGAGCGCTCGCTGGTTCACCGTCCGATTGCGGGAAACCCTCCTTTTTCAATCACATCGAATCTTCCATTAACAGCGGCAGAGCGCCGACGCATAGACGCACGGGTGGCGGCTCAACAGGGCTTCCCCAAACAAATCCGCAATCAGACAATTGGTTTCGTGCGCCCCAAGACGGTTCGCGGACCTAAACGTATTCGTGTTTCCATAGAAGGGGAAGGGATTCCCGTTTCCAAGGGAAAGCCTATTTTCCAACCCACCGCCATCCATTTTGGAGTGGACGCGCGAGGGAGACCTTCCGTTTCCGCCAGAATGATGCCGTCTAATTATGAACTCAACGTCCGGTTGCGACAAGAACTAGGAAACGAAAATCCACAGTTGGTGCAAACCGTTAAACGACTCAAACTCCAATACGAGTATATTCAAAAAACGAGAAAAGGATCGTTGGTGATTCCCCCCAATATCCCCATGACAGCGGGACAAATGCCACTGGTTTTTCTTGGAAAGTATTTGGTATTAACACTCCGCAGTCCGCATGTACGGGCATATCCGGGCTTTTTCCATTCCCCTGGGGGAGTTCCTTTTCACCCCGTTCCGCGCAGAGCCAGTTTATCACTGTACAAGGGAAACGTGAAAGGGGAGATTGAATCCGAGATGGGGGTATCCCAAAAAAAATTACGATTAGGAAAACCGATGGGAGTGCATCTCACGTTTGAACACGCGGGAATGGGATTCAATCTCATTCAGCCGGTGACCATCCGCACCAGTGACCCAATCGGTTTCGTGCGAAAACAGTTCCGTTTGGCAAACCCATCCAAACCCGAAGAAGGGTATCTGCTCCGCAAAGCCGCCAAAGAAGGATGGGAAACCACCCACTTTGCACTCGTGCCCAATTCTCCTGCCGAATTACAGCGATTCTACAATAGCAACAAGGAGAAGATGACCCCTGTTTTGCGCTTTGCCTTCCAGCAATTAATCGGCAAAACCGAATAAAGAACGTTTACCCTTTCGAGTATTTCGCCGCGTACTTGGAAAAGACGCTTTTTCCGAAGTGTTCTTGCATATATTGGTTGGTCGAGATGAGATCGTCGAACGTTCCGGCATCCACCCACCCATTATGTAGTTTGCTGATGGATAGTGTTTTTTGTTTGAGGAACGCGGCATGCATATCTACGGATTCCAGTTCGCCGCGCGCGCTCGGTTTGAGGGTGCGAATCACGTCAAACACGGCAGGGGTAAACATATAGCAGCCGATTGACACCCAATTGCTGGGCGGATTGGGGGATTTTTCCACGAATCCGGTCACGTTTCCTTTTGCGTCAAACGCGGCCACCGCGCTTTTCTGGGCAGCCTCTGGGGTCGTTTCCACCAGCACGAGGCGGCATTCCTCGTTTCCCTTTTCGAAAGCAAGAACATATTCCTGTATGCTATCGAGGATGATATTGTCCCCGTGCACGGAAACGAACTTGTCTTTTCCGATGAATTTTTCGGCCACTGAAATGGCATGGGGGATTCCTCCCGGAAACATTTGGACACGATACGTTATATCGACCCCATACTCGCTCCCATCGCCCATCAAATCAATCAATTCGGGCAGTGTTTCTGGGCTGGAGATGACAAGAATTTCGGTGATACCCGCATCAATGAGCGTGTGCAAGGGATAATAGATCATGGGCCATTTGTAGATAGGCAAAAGGTGCTTGTTCGTAACCTTCGTGAGGGGACGCAAGCGGGTTCCCTGCCCTCCGGCTAAAATGATTCCTTTCATGTGCGTTCCTCGATTCGTTTCATTTCACTCGAAACAAATGACCCCTTGGCTTGCAGCAAGGGTTTCCACCAGTTTTCATTTTCTTTATACCATGAAATCGTACGGCGGATACCTTCTTCAAACGGGTGGGTGGGTTGATATCCCAGTTCGGTGGAAATCTTGGATATGTCCAAGCTGTATCGTCGGTCATGTCCGGGACGGTCGGTCACCCATTGGATCATGGATTCGTCTTTTCCCAGCTCGTGCAGCAATAGTCGAGTCAATTCCAGATTGGTCATTTCGGTGCCGCCCCCGATGTTGTAGGATTCTCCTTTCCTTCCGCCCATTCGCACGCGCTCAATCCCATCGCAATGGTCTTCCACGAACAACCAATCACGGGTATGGAGTCCATCCCCATAGAGGGGAACTTTCAGTCCATTCAACAGCTTGATGAGAAATAATGGGATCACTTTATCAGGGAATTGGAATGGACCATAATTGTTCGAACAGCGCGTGATTGAAATATTCATTCCGTATGTTTCGCTGTACGCGTATGCCAACCGCTCGGCTCCCGCCTTGGACGCGGCATAGGGGTTGCGCGGATTGAGCAGGTCTTTTTCAGTAAAACTCCCTTCTAAAATATGACCATATACTTCATCCGTTGAGATGTTCACAAATTTTTTCACGTCATTCTTTCGTGCTTGCTCCAGCAGCGTATGCGTGCCCATGACATTCGTCTGAAGGAAAAGGGAAGGATCCACGATGGCTTTATCCACCTGTGTTTCGGCTGCAAAGTGAACCACCTGTTCACAACCGTCCATGGCCATCTTCACGGCATCGGCGTCGCGAATATCTCCGTGAAAAAACGTATAGTTGGGATTTCCCTCCACGTCCGAGAGGTTTTCCTTCCGACCCGCATAGGTCAACGCATCCAGATTCACGATTTGGTCTTGGGGATACGCCTTCAGGTGTTGGCGGATGAAGTGACTGCCGATGAACCCAGCTCCTCCTGTAACCAGAATCTTCATGGTAAAATCACTCTATCTAAAGGTTGAAAAAGACGTGGGGGCGTGCGTATAAATAAGGCATTGGTACAACTCACGATTCATCCATAACCGCTCATTTCAAACCATGCATTTTTATG
>JBBSWQ010000013.1:0-1462 GCA_038046225.1 archaeon | reverse complement strand
AGCATTCTCTTCCATGGGAAAGACGTTCTTCAAATGAAACCGCATGAGCGTTCCATGGCGGGGCTGTTTCTCTCGTTCCAATACCCGGCGGAAGTGTCCGGGGTGACGGTGTCCAATTTCCTGCGCACGGCGCTCAATGCCCGTTTGGCGAAGCCCATGAAGGTGTCGGATTTTATCACCAAATTGAAGGAGAAAATGTCCCTGCTTCAAATGGATTCTAAATTAGTCAATCGATACCTGAATGAGGGTTTTTCCGGCGGAGAGAAGAAGAGGAATGAGATCCTCCAGTTGGCCATGCTCGAGCCTCGTATTGCTATTCTCGACGAGACCGATTCGGGTACGGATGTGGATGCGTTGAAGGTGTTGGGGGAAGGGGTCACTCTGGTTTCACGCCAGAACAAAATGGGCGTGCTGCTCATCACCCACTACAATCGCATTCTCCAGTATGTGCGGCCTTCCAAAGTGTATGTGCTCATCGCGGGGAAGATTGTCAAGTCCGGGGGCATGGAGCTCGCGGAGCATATTGAGAAGCATGGTTTCGATTCCATTCGTGCGGAGGTATCCGTATGAGTCCCGATGCGCAAACCCCAACCCCAATACCATCCCCCACTTCCACTCCCCTCACCGAGGTTCAAGTGCGTGAGGCTCTGAAATCCGTGGAGGATCCTGAGTTGCATATGGACATTATCACCCTGGAATTGGTCTATGGGATCACGATTGATGGAGGGGCGGTCCAGGTTACGATGACCTTGACCTCTCCCGGTTGTCCGTTCGGTCCATTCATCCTGGAAGCCGTGAAATCGGCGGTCCGGAGGGTTCCGGGGGTGGAGAAAGTGGATGTGGTTCTCACGTTCGAACCCCTGTGGAAACCTTCAGATGAGTTGAAGGCGATGATGGGTCTCCTCTGATGGGTTACCTCACCGTATGAGGGGGACCGCGACCTGCATGAAGATGAATACCACATACATGCTCAGGAAGATGATTCCTTGCGTGCGCCCGATGTGTCCGTGTTTAATGAATTGATACACGAGCATAGAGTTGGCCATCACGATGAATGCCACCGGTATGACGAATGAGGAGAAGTCGACCAACTTTGGGGACAATGCGAATGCGCTTCCGAGGACGAGTGTCAGATTGATGACGCTGCTCCCGAGTATTTCGCCGATGGCCAGCGCAACTTCTCCCCTCCTGACAGCGGTGAAGTTGATGATGAGTTCCGGGATCGTGGTTCCCAATGACACTAGGGTAAGCCCGATGACCGCGGGTGCTATTCCGAGCGTGTGTGCGATGGTGATGGATGCCTCCACGAGGTAATGCGCACTCACCACGATGAAGAGGATTCCTCCGAGGAACGTTCCGATAATCCCGGATAGGTCCTTTTGTCTCACCACTCCATCTTTTGGAGATGGGAGTTTCTCTTTCATGACAAAGAATACATAGAATAGGAATACGGCCAGGAGGA
>JBBSWQ010000012.1:0-6148 GCA_038046225.1 archaeon | reverse complement strand
GGGATACCTGTATGCACGCCGGAAAGGGGCAGGAGAAAAATACCTGGATGCGCTATTCGAACAGGCATTCGAACACACCAATGACATTTCCTCCCTTGCGGTGTTGAGCCGGGTCGCCGTGAAGATGGGATTCGATGCCGATGCATTCATCCAATTCATCGAGAACCCAGCCAACCAGTCCCATATCCACACCCTCACGCTCGCGGCCAAACACAATGGAGTGAAGGGGCTTCCCACCTATCTCGTGAACGGGCTCATGATACAAGGCGCATTGCCCGCCCAGGAATGGGAAACGATTATTCGCAGCTGCACGCGTCCGACACTCCCCTTGATGAGTGCCGTAGAAAAAGAACACCACGACCCGTGGAAGGGGCCCACGGCCCACCATCTCCCAAAAGGAAAAAAAAGGAAAAAAGCCCCATTGTCGCGAAAGAAGAGCCCTCGCGCAAAAAAGAAACGCCCCCATCGCGGAAAATGAAGATGGGGTTTTAATCCCACGCGCCATCATTCCTAGGAATGCCTCCCACCAAGACGAAACGAAAAGGCCGCACGGAAACACCTAAAGAAGCAAAAGCCATCGAAAAAAAGACCACGCCGCAGGGTTCCGACGCACCTATTGTACGAACAGAAGACGCGACCCCCCCTCATTCTCCTCCCCTCGAGGAAGAGAAAGGAACCCGCTTCACCACCTTTCATCTTCGTCCGGATATTCAACACGGGCTCGCGGAAAACGGATTCGTGTACGCCACTCCCATCCAGGCGCACAGCATTCCCATCATCCTCGCCGGGAAGGATATGCTGGGACAGGCCAAGACGGGAACAGGGAAGACCGGGGCATTCGGAATACCCATCCTCCAGCGCCTATCCCCCTCCCCGCAAGGAGTGGAAGCGCTCATCATCGTGCCCACGCGCGAGCTCGCATTGCAAGTCAGGGATGAGATTGAGAACATGGGGAAACACACGCATGCACGCATCGCTGCGGTATTTGGAGGAGCCAGCATGAACGCGCAAGCATCCGCCCTGAAAGGGGGAGCGTCCATCGTAGTCGGAACCCCGGGACGGATGATGGACTTCATGCGCCAAGGAGTCCTCCGATTCGGCATGCTCCAAACAGTCGTATTGGATGAAGCCGATAAGATGCTGGACATGGGATTCAAGGAAGACATCGAGACCATCCTGTCCCAACTCCCGAAGGGGAGGCAAACCCTATTGTTCTCAGCCACGATGCCAGGAACCATCCGACAGTTGGCCCAAAAATACCTAAAAGACCCCGTCGAGGTCAACCTGAGCGAGGACACCCTGACCGTGGAAGGGATTACTCAATACTATCTCAATGTCGACCCGAAAGAACGAATACGCATGCTCGCGGGGTTAGTGAAACACTTCGGGGTCACTAAAGGAATGGTCTTCTGTCAGACCAAACGCACGGTGGATTGGCTGGAACACAAACTCCAACGGTATGGGATCACCGCCGCCAAAATACATGGATATCTGCACCAAGCGAAAAGGCAACACTACCTCCAGGCATTCGAAGAAGGACAGTATCCCCTCCTCATCGCCACCAACGTCGCGGCACGGGGAATCCACATCGAGGATATCTCCCACGTCATCAACTTCGACTTCCCGGACGAATACGAGACCTACATCCACCGCATCGGACGCACGGCGAGACTAGGAAAGAAAGGGGTGGCCATCACCTTCATCACGAATGTCTCGGACCACCAGCGAATACGGGAGCTGGAAATGCTCATGAACGCTAAAATACACGAATTAAAGGCCAAATAGACTATATTTGATGTACTCCGAAATCGGATAGTCCGTTTTCAGCTGCCAATATAATCAGTTTTCCACGATTTCCAATAATATCCTGGTCGGAAGTGACTATTTCATTACACTTTTTTTTAATTGCCATAGCAATATGTATCGCGTCGGTTCCATCGATTCTTCCAAGCCTTTCCTTGATATCAGACAAAAGCGTATCGCAACAAACTAGCACATCATCATGCTGGACAATTTCTAATTTTCTCTCACGATGTAAGGTATGAATAAGCATAACAAATTGTTTACATGCTTCTTCGCTTTCTCCTTTCACAATAAGATTTGAAAGGGCCTCTCCAATTGCCAGGTGCGATGTTATGCATTCTGCACGGCTATGCGAATTCACTATCGCAACTACTGACGCGCGGTTTCCTAACGCGCACGCATCAAAATACTTTTTCATAGGGGGCCGGTACTTCTTGATTTTGACTATTTTAGAACGCCCGCTTTCATCGCGGCTTGAAAGACTATTTCAATCGCAAGCGATCCGCTTCTTTCGCCAACCTTTTCCCCAGTTTTTTCATAAACTACCGTTTTTTTATCAAGAAGCTTGTGAAGATCGGGGTCTTGATACATTCTAACAACAGTTTGCGGACTCACTCGCTTAATTTGGAAAGTTCTTCTTTGCACCACAAGACCTCCTCTTCAGTTGTTTGCTTGAGTTTTTTCATTTCTTTTTTTATGTCTGTAATGTCCTTCCCATTTGAAATCCATTGATAAGTCGCCAGGATTTCGAGTTCTCTTGTTTTTTTTCCAGTAAGCCAATTATCCAGCTTTATGAATTTTTTATTGATTTCTTCAGTTGCAAATTCGGGTTTAGGAATTGTCGCAAAATTCCCCAGGTTAGCATAAATATCATGAGACAAATTGGGGGAATATGGGCCATGAATATAGAGGTTGAAGCTATACGGTGGAATAATTTTCATTGATTTTGCAAAAAACGCTTTTTTTTGACAGTTTATCCTCTCGTCAAGAGTTGAAATGCTCTTAACACCCAATTTTTTCAAGACACCAATAGTGTATATGACTTCGTCCTTGGTTCTGGTCAACAATCCAATTTCAGTCATATGGGTCATATGTACTATCGATAATGGCTCCTTAATAACTATCCTAGTCCGCGCCGCCGATATGGGGTAGTATTTATATCCCTTTTCGAGACCACCATCCTAGTATGGCCACCGAAAAAGACTCCCATCCTTCAACCTATGACGTCATCGTCGTCGGAGGCGGCCCGGGCGGGAGTTCCACATCCATGTTCCTGGCCCAAAAGGGATACAAGGTCCTCCTCCTGGAAAAGGCCAAATACCCCCGCGACAAGATATGCGGAGACGCCGTATCCGGAAAAAGCGTGGGAATGCTGAAAGCGCTCGGTATCGAACACGAGATGGAGACCATCGACAATGCCAAGGTATACGGGCTCGTATTCTCCTCCCCCGAAGGAAAAGTATTGGAGATTCCATTTCCCGTGAAGGACGGAGAGGGACAGACGAAAGCACGCGGATACGTATGCCGACGATTGGTATTCGACAACTTCCTCTTCTCACACGCACGCAAACACGTGGACGTGAAAGAAGAATTTGCCGTGACCGACCTAATATGGGATGAGAACCAGACCGTTATTGGGGTCAAGGGAATGGACCTCACAACAAAAGAAACGATGGAATTCCGATCCCGATTCGTGATAGGCGCGGACGGCGCCACATCGGTGGTTGCCAACAAGGTGAATGCGGAAAAGATTCCCGACGACCACTTGTGCATGGCGACTCGCGTATACTATCAAGGGATTGCCGGCATGTCCCCCAACATCGAAATCCACTTCATCGACTCCGTCATGCCCGGATACTTCTGGATATTCCCCCTCGAGGATGGAAAAGCGAACGTGGGATTGGGAATGGTCTCCTCGGACCGGCAAAAAAAAGGAGTTAATCTCGTCGCGGAAACTGAACGCGTGATACGGGAACATCCCCTGTTCAAGGAGCGGTTCAAAGACGCCGTGAAACTCAACGACGTGAAGGGATGGACCCTCCCCTTCGGAAGCTTCAAACGCACCTTACATGGGAAAGGATGGATGCTCGTTGGAGACGCCGCCTCGCTCATCGACCCGTTCTCAGGAGAAGGAATTGGGAACGCCATGACGAGCGGAAAATACGCATCGGAAGCGATTGACCGCGCATTCAAGGCCAACGATTTCTCCCCCGAATACATGAAATGGTACGACGAAAACCTATGGAAAGAAATCGACCCCGAACTCAAAACGAGCTATATGCTCCAGAAGATGGGCCGGCACAAATGGCTATTGAACCTTGTCATTGGAAAAGCATCCCGCAGCAAAGAAGTCCGCGACACCATCTCTGGAATGCTCGTGAACGAGGAAGCACGCAAGAGCTTCATATCGCCGATGTTCTATCTCAAGCTATTATTTGCCTGAACACGATTCGATGGCCGCACCACGCGGGATTATAATCCGTATCCGACCCCATCCTGCATATGGCAGGAAAAAAAACCACCAAGCCCATTGATGTTTCGGTAGTGGTGTGCACCCTCAACGAGGAAAAGAACATTGTTCCCTGCCTCGCCGCGCTGCGCGCTCAACGGTTTTCTGGAAAATATGAAATCATCCTCGCGGATGGAAACTCGGACGATGAAACCGTAAAACGCGCCACCCCGCTGGTCGATCGGGTGGTAATCGAAAAGGTGCGGAGCATCGCTTCCGAACGACAGGCGGGCGCACGCGTCGCAAAGGGAAAAATAATCGCCTTCACGGATGCGGATTCCATTTCTCCACCGGATTGGGTCGAAAAGGTGTGGGATACGTTCGAAAAGAATCCCTCTATCTCCATGCTATACGGTCCCGTCTTCTATTCGGACGTTTCCGCCGAAGAACAAAAACTATCCACCTTATTCATGCCCCGTTTTCTGCGGCTCATGAGCATCCTGCGCATGCACAATCCCATCGGGAGCAATCTCGCCATTCGAAAAGAGGTGTTCCAAAAAATAGGGGGATTCGATACCGCCTACATCACGTGCGAAGACCTAGACTTGGGAAAGCGTGCTCAAAAACACGGACGATTGCACTATGCCAAGGACATTCACCAATTCGTCTCCGCCCGCAGGGTAAAAAAATGGGGATACCTGAAATATGTGGGATTCCACCTCTACAACGGCGTACGCTACCACCTCACGGGAAAAGCGTCCAAGAAATACGAAGACGTGAGGGAGTAATCCTCTATTAAATACGAGGAATGGGTGTACCGTCCTATGCGCATCGCCATCTTCACGGATTCATTCTGGCCCCAGATTAACGGGGTCACGACCAGCGTATGGAACATGTGCACCGAACTCTCCGCGCAGGGGAATGAATTCCTCATCTTCGCCCCAAAACGGAAAAAAGAAAACGGGTCCCTGCCCGCACACAATGAAAACATCACCGTGCGCTGGCTCCCGGCCGAGCCCCTTCCCACATACCCGGATTACTTAATCGCCTACGCATTCTCCACGCAGGATGAGAACGCGCTCGCCGCATTCCGACCGGACGTCATCCACGTGCACACCCCCTTCTATGTGGCCAAAAAAGGGATTGATTGGGGAAAAAAACACCATATCCCCGTCATCGGGACGTTTCACACCCTCCTCTCGGAATTCCTGGACTATCTTCCCATTCCCGGCCTGAAGAAAGCGATGATCGCCCAACATGTCACATGGGCGTATGCTTGGCACTTCTACAAGGACTGCGACGTCATCACGACCCCCACCCCCATTCTCGTGGAAGAATTGCACCAGCACGGTTTCAAGGGAGTAAAAGTACTGAGCAATGGCATCGACTACGAGTCATTCGCCCGTGCCAAAGGAAAAAAACCCGGGGGGAAAATATCCCTCGCATATTGGGGACGGATTTCGTTCGAAAAGCGCTTGGATGTGGCGATTGACGCCCTATCCATCGTCCGGAAAAAACACCCGAATGTGGAATTGTCCCTCATCGGATATGGACCTGCCGAAGAGGCATTGAAGGAACAGGCCGAACGGTTGGGAATAGGAAAATATGTCCACTTTCCGGGAGCCAAACGAGGGAGCGCGGCGGTCGCCCGAGAAGTGTCCATGCACCATTTCCTTGTTGCCCCTTCCCCCATGGAAACGCAAGGAATGTACGTGTTGGAGGCCATGGCTGCTGGACTAGCCATTGTGGGATGCGACGCGCGCGCCATTCCCACGGCGTTGGGAAAAAACGAGCGGGGATTATTGTTCGAGAACGGGAACGCATCCGATTGCGCGGAAAAAATCATCCAATTGATGGAGAATCCCGTCCTGCGAAAAAAACTCGTGACAGCCGCTA
>JBBSWQ010000011.1:0-2963 GCA_038046225.1 archaeon | reverse complement strand
CTCCGATTGGTCGTGGATCCAGAAACCTATACCATTGTCCACGCCCGCCAGGTGCAGGAGGATGCGGTTATCACGCTCGCGTTCCCTGGGGAATTAACCTTGGTCCTTCCGGAAAGAAAGGTGGATTCCTCGAATGTCATCCGCATGGATTCGGGGTGGCGCCTCCTTTCCCTCGCGGGGGAAATTCCCCTCGGCACGATTGGCTTTTTTGCCCGCATTACCACCGCATTGGCCGATGCCGGGGTGGGGGTGGATATCTATTCGGGTTTTTCCACCGATTACTTGCTCGTAAAAAACACTGATTTGGACACCGCCCTACTCGCTCTTGCGGGTTTGGGAATTCATGTTCAGGAGGAACAGACTAAACGTATACATTAATCCATTTTCGATATACATATAAATTTCGACGATGGGGTATCGGTATGAACGCTTCCGTTGAAAAGAACTTCAATTATTTTTTGGACTTATCATTCAAGGGGTACAAAGAAGGGGAATGGATTGCCATTTTCGATCGAAAAGTGGTTTCTCACGGGAATGACTTGAAGGCCGTTTTGGCCTCCGCTCAAAAGATAGCGCCTATTTCCAAGTTATTGATTTCGAAGGTCAAGAAGTCGGCCAGTTATCTCTGATTATGAATCTTACCTATCGCTGCAAACATCTCGAATTGGGAAATGGCCTCACCATCAAAGAGCCATTGATTCCGGTCACGCTGAAGGGGTCCAATGGAATACGGTTGAATGTGACCGCGGTGTTGGACAGTGGTTCAGATTTTGTCCTGTTGCCGTTGGAAATTGCGGATGCGTTGGAATTGAAATATAATGTTAATGATAAGGATACGGCCAAACTCTATACAGGGACCACTATCACCACTACCCAATCGAGTGTGAGGATTCAATTGTCTAAGGGTCATGAGAATATGGAAATTGAATGCGATTGCGCCATTTTTCTTGAAAAAGAGAAACAGCACGAGCACATCATTTTCGGCTCAAGTTTTTTTGACCACTTCCGCATTCACTTTGATTATCCCCATAATCGGTTCAGTATCAAACAGTGAGCAACCGTATGGTCCATCTTTCCCCAAAACCCCGGATTCGCCCCCCTTCAAGTGAGGAGTTTCAACGCCTGAAGGTCCTCACGACAAATCTTTTGCTCCCCACCGTGTGCCAGGAGGCCCATTGTCCTAATCAGAGCGAATGCTGGAGTGGGGGCACCGCCACGTTCATGGTATTGGGCAAGACCTGCACCCGGGGATGCAAATTCTGTCAAGTGAATGCCTCGTCAAGGGGGGATGCCGTGGATGTGAATGAACCGCAGAAATTGGTGGAGGCGGCCCAGCGGTTGAAGTTGAAGTATGTGGTCCTCACCATGGTCAATCGCGACGATCTCGCGGATCAAGGAGCGAGTCATGTGGCAAAATGCATTTCGGAATTGAATCAGAATGGTTTTCTTGTCGAAGCATTGGTGGGGGATTTTCGGGGGGATAATAAAATGCTCGATGTTGTAGTGGGTTCTTCCCCCCGCGTGTTTGCGCATAATATCGAGACCGTGGAATCCTTGCAGGGAAAAGTGAGGGACGCCCGGGCATCTTATTCGCAATCCTTGGGTGTGTTGGCGTATGCGCGGGAAAAAGGGATGATGTATACCAAGTCCTCTCTTCAATTGGGACATGGGGAAAGCGATGCGGAAGTGTTTCAAACAATGAGGGATTTGCGCTCTGTGGGAGTGAACATGCTCACCATCGGCCAATAACTCCAACCTTCTTCCTGGCATTTGCCGGTCGTGGAATATGCGTCCTTAGCGCGTTTTGCCCAATTGGAACGCGCGGCCAAAGGGATGGGCTTTGATTTTGTGGCCAGCGGTCCCCTCGTGCGGAGTTCCTATCGTGCGGCGGAATTATTTGCATTCCATGACCCGTTGTCAGCGCACTAATTTTTTCTTGTTCGAATCTTTCGGGGGAGGAAGTTCATTCACTCCATTAATCTTCCGGATGCTTTCCAATGCCGTTCGTGCGAGCCGGGGGTCTCGGTGTCCTTTGCGCAACCCCTCCAATGTGGGGATGGCGCGGGGGTCCCCTAATTCTCCCAATGCGGATGCGGCGGCAATTTGGAGGTTGATGAAGGGGTCCTTCGTCAATTCCATGAGGGTTTCCATGGCCGCCTTTCTTCCTTTGCCAATAACCCCTAGAGACGTGGCCGCGGTTCCGCGGATTCGATTCGATCGGTGGGGAAGAGTTTGTTTGATGATTGCGTGCATGGCTTCTTCGGTCTGGAGGGCCGCCAGTCCCTTGATAGCTCCTACAGGGATGAGGTCGATCCATGATTTCCGTTCCAATCCTTTCTCTAGTATTTTGATGGTGTCCGCGTTCCGGGATTTGCCGATGCTCGTGTACGCCTCCGCGGGGATGAGATAACTGTTTGCGTGCGTGGTTTGTTTGATGAGGAAATCGTGGATGTCATGGGAGGCATAATCTCCCAGTGCGCGGAGCATCATCTGCTTGACTCGGTGGTCTTTTTCATGAGGGAATGCGCGCATAATCATTCGATAGGCGGATTGGAGCCGGGTCATTCCCAGGGTGACTGCTGTTTCTCCTCGGACTCCCCAAAAGGGGTCGCGGGTCATGGTGTTTTCGAGTAGTTGGAGGTCGTGGGCGGTAGCGTTTTTGGCAATCTCCCCCGCGGCGGAAATTCGGTGGCCCACGTGGGGGTCGGGCGCGAGCTGATACTCCCACATCTCTCTTCCTTTGGTCGGGGTGATGCTTTTGAGTATCGTCACGGCGGGGTCGAACACTATGTTCAATGGTTCCGTTTTCAGTGGGAATGTAAATACGTGTTCCTTTTCTCCAATCATTTTTTCTTCGATGATGGGTTTTCCCTTCGCGGGATAGAGGGCTATTTTCGCGGGGAAATGATAGAGCTCCCCTCCCTGGGTCTGGATGATGCGCACCACGGCCTCTTTCTTTTTGG
>JBBSWQ010000010.1:0-2257 GCA_038046225.1 archaeon | reverse complement strand
GTGGATTCAGAAAAGGAATTGCTGGAATTGTTCGAACTCGTCAAGCCCCGGTTTCCCACTTCGCTCATCACGGATGCCGGGCACACGCAAGTGAGTCCAGGCACCAAGACGTGTATTGGTATCGGTCCCGCCAAGGAAATGGAGCTCAAAAAATATACGGGGGACTTGAAACTGTTGTGAGGTTTCTCCGTTTCGCTATATCGCGTCCAACAGTTCCCTTTTTTGCTTGACATTCAATCGTCGCCAAAACGGAGAATGCTTTTCGAGGTAGGCGCCTGCATTCCTAAAATCGACCCTTTTTTTTATTGCGGCAGCGACTCCTTGTTTGTTGCGCAGAAGCGTCTGAACTTCTCCTTCTCTTAACTCGTCTATTATCGTATTGGCTAACATGATTATCATCCGGTGTTGAATATCCGCTCCAGTAAAGATAATTCGATTCGATATCTCGTCAAATATTCTGATAGACAAAAATCCTTTGTAGTATTCTTCATCCGAAATACGCTCTCTTGGATTGAGGGTTAGTCGGCGCACAATAGTGCTCATTTTATCGAATTGGAATGGGCCAATTTTCCGCCGAGTTGGATGAATTCCCCTTTTCCTCAGTTCAGGTATCAGTGTGGAGTGTGTGGTGCCATACGTGGCTTCAATCGTTTCTCCTCTTTTTAGTTCCCGTTTAATCGTATTTTTTATCGCGCGGTGTCTCATTTGATTGGCTTGGGCAAATGTACTAAAAAATAGCTTGATGTTTTTCAGGGCGGGGTCCGAATCAGCAATATCAAATAAAGTATCGGTGTCTGATTGACGCTGACGCAGGGCGCGAAGTGCTCCTTTATCGAGTTGTTCTCCCCCAATGACGCGAATTACGCGCTGTGCCGCTTGTCGCCGGTACTCGTCGTACTTTTCTGGAATTCCTGCCAGTTCCTCGATCGAATCATGTCTCTCGTTGCCGCGGGCACTTTCGATTATGCCGACGGAGGTTCCTCTGTTGGGTTGCCTGCGCGGAAATGGTTCTCCTTTCCCATGTGAATGAAAAATAAAATGTACCTTATTTTCCTGTTTTCGTCTTGGTTTTATGAGGCGCATCAGTCGTTTCAATGGTCGCATGTTCTCATTTCCCCTTTTCCATTTAAACTCCTTTCCAATAGGTTGATGGTATGCCCTCCTATACCCGCCACGCGTTCTCCGCGATGGATGATTCCGATCTCGTCCTGGAGGTGGTGGATGGTCGTTTCGTGGATATGATGCGCAACCACGATGTGGAGTATCATCTCAAGATTCGGAAGATTCCCTTCATCGTGGTCTTGAACAAGATGGACCTGCTCATGGGCAAGGCGCCTGATTTTTCCTCCATGAAGGGGGAGGGTGTTCCCTACGTCCCTATTTCCTGTGCACCTAAACGCAATATTAATCGTCTGCGCACGCTCATTTTCTCCCAATTGAAGGAGGGGGGCACAATCACGGTCATGGGGTATCCCAACACGGGTAAATCCTCGGTCATTAATGCGTTGACGGGCCGGCATGCCGCTCCCACGTCCAAGCAGGCCGGTTTCACGCGGGGGAAATCCAAGGTGCGCTTGAAAGAGGATGTCTATATCTGGGACACGCCGGGGATCATTCCCTTGGATGAGTATGATCAGTTCACCCTCATGCTTTTCAGCGCCAAATCCCCCAATCAGTTGAAGGACTTGGAGGTCTTGGCCATGCAGCTCCTTGAGTGGATTCCCGCGCACCCCTTTTGGGCGGATTGGATTTTCCGCATGTACGGCCTCGTGTTATCGGGGGATGGAGAGGAACAATTGGAGCAATTGGCCGTGCACTGGAAAAAGATGCGCAAAGGGGGCTTTCCCGACCTCCATGCCTCCTCCATCAAGCTCATTCATGACTGGCAGTCGGGTTTTACCTCGGCCCGTGCAAAATCCACTTAAATAAGGACCCAGTTGTTTTTGAGTGGAATATGCTCGAACAGCGCCGCTCCAAAGTCATCAAGGCCGCCGCCCTCATTTTCCTTTCATTGGGCGTGAGCCTCCTCTATCTCTTCTTCTTCAACACGGGATTAGAGATTGTTTCCGATCCCCTGAATCCCGGCACGCATGTTTCGGTCATCAATGCGTCCCATCATCGCATTCGTGAGGTGAGCGTGGCCTTCCTGGTGGGGGATGCGCACGTGGTCGTGGAAACCATTCCCATCCTGGATCCTTCCGGCGGGGTGTCAATCCCTCTCCTCCCTGAGCACGCGTTCAATGGCACTTACACTTTA
>JBBSWQ010000009.1:7093-17739 GCA_038046225.1 archaeon | reverse complement strand
AAATGATTTGATCCGGGATTTTTCCCGTTTGGTGGCGCAGTTGCTCCACGACCTCGAATGCAATGGTTTTCTGCCCCTCCATGCGCAGGGGATAGTCTCCCGTGAGCATGAATTTTTTGTCCTTGGCAGCGATTTCCCACGTTCGTTTGAGGGCGGCTTGGTAGTCTCCTTTCACTTGAATGAGTTTAGCTCCGTATGCTTGGATTTGTTTGAGTTTATTTTCTGGAACGTGATGAGGAACACAAATCGTGGCCGCTATCCCTGCCCGTGCGGCATACGCGGAGACGCTCGCTCCCATGTTTCCCGTGCTCGCGCAGATGACTTTTTGGTATCCATCCTGCTTGGCGAATGATATTTCGACGGTTGATCCTCTATCCTTGAAACTGCCGGTAGGGTTTTCAAACTCGAGCTTGTAATACACGTTTTTTTCGTTAAGGGATTGAATGAGGGAGGTATTCCCTTCCCCCATGGACACGATATTTTTCTCCGCACAGGAGGGGAGCCATTTTTTCCAGTTCCAAATCCCTGAAGTGACCTGGCGGGGGGGTTTAGAGGTCGTCATGGGGAAGCGAAAAATCCTTCCTTATTATATTCAACCCTTCCCTCCCCTTTTTCATGTCAAATGGAACAAAACGAGGAATGAAAAGCAAGGTCCGCATCGATCCGGTTGCCAGCCGGAGGCGTGCCTATATTCGTGGAATCAGTTTTTTGAGGGGAAAGAACCCTTCCCCAAATGCGCATTTCATCCTTTTCCGAAAATTACGGAGACGTTTGCACGGGCAGGGAGGCCACCCCGTCGAACCGGATATGGCTGGCCAGGTAGTGAAGGCGCGGGAGGAATACGCACGATTCGATCGCAAGATGAGAAGATTGGAGTCCCTTTTCGATGAGGGAAGAATGTCGGTCAAGGAATTGAATCGTCTGGCTGGGCGCGTGGACGCCCCTCGTTTGCTCCATATGATTGGAGGAAATCGGGACTGGATCAACGTGATAGTGGTGCAGGATTATTATCGTCGCCGCATCGCGGCCAAATACACACTGGATCTCCTCCGCGTTGGGCACGGGACCCATGCGGAACGTAAACTCCGGTCGCGCATCCTCTCCGAGGCATCCGGACGGATAGGATGGGAATATTTGTCCGGGCGCCCTCAGGGAGGCATTTTTCACATCGAGATGCAGCGCCACTTCGGGGGGGATTTCGAAAAGTTCCTCCGCACGTTCCGCGGGTTTTACGACCAATTATCGGATTGGCCTTTTGGAGTGGAGTGAATGCATCATCCACCTAAAACGGGATTATCCTCCTCTAAAAAAATTGGAGTGCAGGCACTACTCCAGGGGGATCCTACCTTTTGTACACATGTTCATGATGGTCGAAATCTTCGAATAGGATGAATTTTTCCTTCTTGTCGTAGTGGAAGATGAGGACAAAGTGTTTGTCGATGTGAACGCGTTTGAATTCTTTGAGGTCGCTGCGCAAATTTTTGTAATGTTCGATGGTCTCTTCGTCCGACTGGACGATTTGGGCGATTTTCTTCCGGATGATTTCTACTTTTTTGGGGTCCCGTCCCTTGAGTTTTCGGATGATTTCTCTCAATCCATCCGATAGGTCATAGGAAAAGGGCATCCGTCTCACAACCCGCACAGCGCATCCAGCTCTTCATCGCTCATCACGCGCCGAGGGTGTTTTTTAATGTGTTCATGGTGAATCGCCAAGATCTTTTTTACATATTCCTCTTTGGCCTCCCGCTCTACGAACTCGTTGCCGAACATTTCGGCGAACCGGTCCAATGCTTCCCCTTTGTCCCGGAGGCCGTATCGTTCTTTGAGGACTCCGAGGACGCGGGAAGTATAGGGTTTCACTCGCACGTTCATTGCTATGACATCGCTCAAACTAACATCACCTAACATCCTATTAGTTAGACTTATTTATAAGTAGTATGGTGATTCACGCGTGCGTATACCACAATCGGATCTCTTTTTCGGTCTTTTCGTCTACGCGGCAGTATCCGAATCCTGGGAACAGGACCTCGCTCCCCTCTTCCAGGGGGGATAGGTTTTCATCCGTGACCCCATAGATGAATCCTCCGGTCGGCATGGTGATGCGCACATCTATTCCTCCCGGCAGCCAATTCGTCTGCGTGGTATTTTCGAGCCGGGCCGTGCTCACGAATTGGGTGTTGATCTTGTATTCGTCCATTTGATTAATCTTGACTACGTACGCATTCCGCAGGCGGAGAATCGTTCCCACTCCCCAGTTACGCGCATCATTTTTGGATACGATAAAGGAGTGGGTTCCCCCCTTCAATGCGTATTTTCTCCCATCCACATTGGCTTCGATCGCGGGCACGAAGTCTGCGTCGAGGGTGATGGGTTCCTGGATCAGGGGAAAGGATTCCACTCCCTCAAGATATTTTTTATTGAATGTTCCCAGCAATTGGAGGTCCACCGTCGTGTCGGATGTCTTGAGTCCCAAGTCCACAATCAGGTCCGTGAGTCCTTTCGGAGTGAATCCTTTTCGGCGTAGGGCCATGACGGTGTAGAGTCTCGGATCATCGAATCCGGTATATTTTCCTGTTTGCACGCCCAGGATGATCTTGCTCTTGGCCAATTCCGTTCCCTTGATGAGCATCCTCCCGTGGTGATAGGCATGAGGGTAGGTCCATCCGAAGGAGCGGTAGAGCCACTGTTGTTTGAGCATGTTCTGATAGTGTTCTTGTCCCCGCAGGATTAATGTGACCCCCATCAAATGATCATCAATGGCGGAGGCGAAATTGTAGACCGGCCATAGGTGCTGGTTGGTGACGCGGTAGTGGAGGGGGTGATCCACGATCCGGGCGAGGGGCCAATCGATTTGGGAGGGGTCATCGAGCGCGAGGTCCGTTTTCAATCGGAGGACGCATTCTCCCTGTTTGTATTCGTGGGTCAGCATCTTCTGGAATCGTTTTTTCTGTTCATCCACATCGGCCTCTCGGCACGGGCATCCTTCTTTTTTCAGTATCCCTTTTTTCCATTTTTCGGGGACGCAGGTGCATACGTACGCGTGTCCTCGGTCCACGAGCTGCTGCATGTAATCCTGATAAATCTCCATTCGGTCCGAGGATCGCACCACCATGTCGGGGACGATGCCGAACCAGCGCAGGTCAT
Source organism: archaeon (assembly GCA_038046225.1). Lineage (GTDB taxonomy): Archaea > Iainarchaeota > Iainarchaeia > Iainarchaeales > VGJJ01 > VGJJ01. The sequence goes on along the minus strand of JBBSWQ010000009.1, from coordinate 14,595 downwards.
CCAGGTAAATCTGTTCCCCTCCCTCCATGGGTTTCTTGAGCTTGGGATCGGTGTCATCAAATCGGAGGATGAATTTTCCCCCGTATTTTTGGGCGTATAAGTGGCTCAGGATGGCCGGTCGTAAATGTCCCAAGTGTCCGGGGGCGCTGGGATTGGGGGCGAATCGCGTGACCACGGGTTCGGTGGCGGCCCATTCCAGATCCACTAATCCTCCTTTTTTTTCGGGGATCGAGAGTTCGAATCCTTCTTTCGCGTATCGGTCGTATTCCTCATGGATCTCATCCATTCCCATGGCGTTGACCCCATCCACTGCTTTTTTGGCGATGGGAATGAGTTCTTTGGGATGCACGTCCGGGTAGAGGGCCTTGAGCTTTCCCACCAATGCGCCCATATCCGCTTTCCCTTGGTGGTCGTACGCATTCCGTATCGCGTATCGGTGGGCGTCTGCTTCCAATCGGGCAGGGTCGTTTGGACCGTTCTCGTTTTCCATGGGCATATCCTCTATTCACATCCTGGATAAAATTCCTCTTAAAATGGGAGAGCATCCGCTCCCATTATTCGTTCCAGTGTCGTTGAAACGTGTGCTCCAACGTCTGGGCCATGGCGGTATTTTCCGGCCATATCGCGAAGTGGTATTCGGGTCGATCCTGCGCAAGGTCAGATAATAGCATGATGACTTTTTTCCCGTCAATCACGTAGGCGTGCATCCCATGCGTGGCATCCTGGAGGTGGATATTCTCTCCGTAGGTCGCCATCTTTTCCTTGAATCCTTCCGGGTGTTCTCCGGTGAGTTTGATGGACACATTCCTTTCCGTGGCGCGTTTGAGGGAATCATGCAGGATGTGATGGTGGGCATCCAATCGTGTCAGGCCGGTGATGCGTTCGTGGGCGGTGTCCATTTCCTGCGCGAGTATTTTGTAAAAGTCGGTCCGTGACTTTACTTTGAGGACTTTTTCCTCGTTCGAGGGCTCCCCTTCCCGTTGGGTTTCTATTTCGGCGGCGATAATCCGCGCCTCTTCATTCCATTGGGAGAGTTCTCCTTGTTTTTCAGCGAGGAGTTTTCCGAAGACCTCATTGGCCTTCATCGCGCGGTATTTTTTGGGCCGGGAGGCAATTTCCACGACCAATCCCTTTTCCACAAGGGTGTCGAGCACGTCATATACTCTCGTTTTGGGAACTTGGGACTCGGCGGCCACAAGAGGGGATTCGGCCTCTTTCAAACGGAACAATGTCGCGAGGGTTTTAGCCTCGTATTCGGTCAAGCCGATGGTTCCCAAAAAATGGCTCAGTTTTTGATTCATTTTATTACCCGAAGGAGTGATATAACTACCATGGGGCGGACCCGGGTATTTAAACCTGATTCGGATTGGCTCTGTCGCATCCTCGTCAGCCTAAAAAGGGATGTCGAGTGTCCGTTCTATTTGATTTCGTTTAATTTTTTGATTCCTATAACGAGCAGGGCACTCCCACCTATCCAAGCCCAAACCCATCCTGCAAAAAGAGAAAATGGGTAGCCAACAGATTCCTTTCCAAAAGAATCAAAGAAGTGCGCAGCAAAACTATTTCCGACAGAGAATAAGTATAATCCAATTCCAATTACTGAAGCAAATAGAACCCAGCGGAACTTTTCATTAATAGGGACAAAAATGTCTTTGGTTGAGGAGGCGGAGGTCATTTATTTTCTTTTCCATCAGTCAGGAGTTTAACTAAATTTTCAGGGGTGATGCAATCAATTTTATTAGATAATCCAAAACCATCCCCCGCAATCGTGGATTGAATAAAATCGTTTGAGTATTCTGCTGGACTAACAAGGTAAATGTTTTTGTCTAATCCAATTTTAGAAGAAAAGGTGAGGATTACTGCATCCTGCATATCTGTTAAATTTTCATCAATCGGGGAGGAAATTGGTTGAGGGAAAATAACATTCGCCAGAATTTTTATTGAATCGCTATTTTCTCCTAAAACCGCCTTAATTCTAATCCATGTATTTTGGCCAACAAACACTCTTCTGTCGTTATCCATCAGCCAATCAAAAAAGTATTTTACATCTTCGTGTGATGGGTGGGAATCAGTTAGAAATGCTTGAAGTGTTTCTAAGTCAGTAACAAAAAGGGTATTGTGCATTATCTAATCGCCTACTTGAATTTGACATTGTTAAATAGATTCTCCCTTTTGGCCACTCCAATAAACGCTTGGCTAAACGTTGAATCCAAAACTTCTATTTTAGGTTCCAGAATCGGAGAGTTTTTACTCAACGTAATTTGCACAAGCTTATTTTGGTCGATATCGTTTTGACTAAGGAGAACCTTTACTTTATCAGGTAAACTTCGCGCTCTTTTCATTAATATTGCAATTTTTTGCATACGAATATCTATCCCCCTTTGAATATAAATAGCATACTTCCTATTTGGGCTTTAAAACCCTTCAACTGACGAATAAGACATCCAACGACTACCTGACGCATTTACGACAGAGCCTTCGGATTCACCCCGGGAAAACGATGGGGGGTATTTTTCCCCAACCGGGGGGGATAGGCAGTGGGGGTCGGAGAACACCTCCTAGTTCTAGTGCGGGGGGTGGCTCATCCCCCCTCCGGGGGAGTCCCCGAATCCCAGGAAGTCCCTCGCCGCGGTCACGATGAGGGTGCCGGATGCGATGGCGAAGACGGTGGTGACGAACCATAGGGAGACGAAGAGGTCGCCGTATTTGAAGACCATGAAATAGACCAATACCCCCGTGATGAGCAGGGTAAGCGTGTTGTTGCTCTGCATGAGCTGGGTCACGAAGGAATAGATGGAGAAGATGAGCACGATCTTGAATACGAGATCAGAGGCGGGAAGGACGATTTTGAGGGCGAAGGGGATGATCATCAGGATGACGATGATGAACAACACTCCGATGAGGAGGTTTCCTCGCTGGAACACCCTTTTTTTATCGCCGGTCATCCCTTTTCCCCCGGATTTGGTTCATTCGGTGCCGCATGGCCTGTTCGTATCGCTGTTTCGCCTCTTCACGAGGATCCATTCTCCGTTGGGTGGGGTGGGCGTGTTCGGGCTCGTATGCCCCGCCGTATTCTCCATGCTGTTCTTCCTCGGGGCCGAATTCTCTTTCTCTTTCTCCACGTATGCGTTCCGAGGTCTCGTATTCGTCGGGTTCATATCCCGGCATTCTCCCCCCGTGCGGGGGTCCGGGCATGGGTTTGGGTTTCCCCCGGAACATTCCCCCAATATTGAGGATGGGCGAGCTGAAGGCGTGCATGAAGCTCAAGTCGATGAAGATATGGAGGAATCCGAATAGCGCGATGAGATACAGGAGTAATACGCCCCCGAATATTTTCCACACATCAAATAGGAGGAACGCGCATAATGCGATGATGATCCCCACTGAGAGGATGGGATGCTGGATATGGGATCGCACGAATGAGATGATGAATAGCATTCCCACGATCTTGAGCACGAGCTCGAGGTCCCCGAACAATCCCCCAATCTGGAGGAGGGAGAGGTATGCGATCATTCCTTTATCCGGGTTTTCCGACTATTAAATGAGGGTGGTTCCGACCTCCGCATTTCGCCCTTTCCGGTATGGGGACCGCTCGGGGCATTTTTTCCGGTAACGAAACGAACATCCCCTTTTTCGTCATTTATTGGGTGACCACAGAAAATTGGATTGTGGTCACCTAAGTTGTTTTCGAAGCTCTTTGTATTCGCGTAGTAGTAATTCAATCGTGGGCCGGATGTCGTGGTTTTTCTCGTATTCTTGAAGGGATTGATAATATTCTTTTCTTCGTTTGAAATCAATGTTAACGGGAGGCAGGCTGTGCTTGAGGAGAATATTGTTCATGAGTATTCTTCCCACTCTCCCATTTCCATCTTCAAAGGGATGAATATTCTCGAATTGGTTGTGAACCACGCTGGCTAAAAGGATGGGCGGGTATTTTTTCTTGTATGTAGAATACCATTCGACTAGCTCTTTCAGTAGTTCAGATACTTTTTCAGAAGGGGCACCTTCATGTACAATAGTTCCCATTCGGTCTCTAACAACAACTTCAATTCCTTTTTCTCGAAGTTGGCCGGCATATGGTTTCGAGTTTTCAAATACCACATAGTGGATTTTCTTAATGAGATCAATCGAAATATGCTCTTTTGTTTCGCGAATAAACTGAATAGCTTTTTGGACACCTAGTGCTTCGGCAATATCTTCCTTGCTTTTGTCGCGAGGCCATTTACTCTTTTCAAGTACCTCTCTCACTTCTTTCTGGTTGAGCTCGGATCCTTCAATGGCATTGGTGTTGTAGGTAAATAGTTCCGTGAATTGCTTCCATTGGTTCTCGGATAAGTGAAAAACACTAAAATCTTGTTTTGCTTGAAGTTCTTTGATTTGGTTTAATTCTCCAGTAGAAAGAACCTCTAGTAGGGGGTCATTAATCCGTTTGAATGCGTTAACACGTGTTAAAATCTGCTTTTCGCCAATTTCTCGGACTTGTTTCATTTTTTCTGGACTTAAATCGGTCCCAAGATAGCGACGAATCTTACGGACCTTATTTCCTTGTCTAAAGGAATGGACCAAATAGTATTTTTCTTTTCGCCCAATCTTACGAATTTCCACGAACATATACTAATTGGGTGGCTACATTTTTTAAAGTGTTCTTAAAAATAGGCTACATTACTGCTTTTTTTAGTAGTAATGGAGGGGGGTCGAAATTATTGATCATTCACATAATGGGCATGTGACAAAAGCCAATTTTAAATCCTCGCCCGCCCTTTACATACCCCCCTCAATATACATCTACCCGTTACATTGCTAAATATTGAATGGGGTGGGTAAACCGGTGACTGTTGGCCACAACTGTTATCACTGAAAAATATTTTTTGGCGATTTGAGTAACAACTTCTCCCGCCCAGGTATCCTCATTCGTTTTCCAATGGAGTGCCGCCACCCCCTTCGCGTTCACGGTTGTCCCGGGGGTCCGAGGCAGGTGATTCCGGCCTTCAATTGGTTGGTCAATGCCGAGATGCTTGTCTGTCCGGTTTGTTTGTAGATGGTTTCCGGATTCCAGAAGAATCGGGCTTTGGCCCCGGAATCGCTGACACAAATCTTGCCTTCCCCCACGAGATCGAACACGTCCTGGAGAGAGTCGATGGCCGAGGAGGCGTTGTTGTAGGGCATGGTCGTGATTCCGTCTAATAATTGGCTCGTGGAATAGTCGGGATAATTCGCCGTGATGAATCGCGCGGTCCCGGCTTCCCCATTCAGCGAATACGCGCCGTCCGCAGGAGTATAGAAGATCGTTCGCAGGAACGCATTTCCCCCCACGAGGGCGCGTTCCCAATCCACGGCATACAGGTAGGGCCAGCTGGGGTATTGGTCGGTGGGCAATCCCGCGCGGTCCGGGGAATAATTGAATTTCTCATAGATGGGGGTTCCCCCAAAGTCATAGCAATTTCCTGCTCCTTCCCAGAATGTGAGGGTGTTTCCCGTGTCCTGGGGGGTTCCATTCCGGGATAATTGGTAATAGGCCGCGAAGGGATTGGGGTTCACTTCATGGTTGACCCGCATCATGAGAGGGGTGGCCAAGGAAGGAGTGAAGTCCAGGGTTCCCGTGCCCGTCCCAGCGTTGGCGGTGACTTCCAGGAGGTTTCCGCGCGTGGAGGGGATGGAGTTCAAGGATCGAATATCCGTGCGCTCTTCCACCGTCACGTGGCTCAGGGCGGAGCTTCCCACTCCGGAATAGGTTTGGACGAGAGAATCGTTGATCTTGACGATTTCCTCTCCCATATTGATGTATTCCACCCCATACCCCACGCGATCGAAGACCGTGTTCTCCAATCCCACCAATCCATTGAAGGGCATCCGGTAGAAGGGAGAATTGGGGGATGGATTGTCCAGGTGATAGAATTCAGCCACGATTCCCGCGGAGGGATTCCCTTCCCCATCGAAGAATGTCCATTCATCCCCAAACAGGATGGAGAGGTCCACCCGGTATTTTCCCGCCGCCGGGAGGGTGGGGTCGTTGAAATATTTATTGGTGAAGCCCAGGAGGTCCGTGCCATAATACGAGGAGAATCCTTTTTGGGAAGGGGTTCCCTTGAACCACACGGGGGCGTCGGCGAAGCTGTTGCTCACGTAGTAGTCGCGGAAGTCCTGTTCGAAGTCGGCCGAGTATCCATCCCGGATGAGATAGGCATCGAAGTGCATGAGGTTGTTGAGCGTCTGCACGTTGGGAATGGTGGGGGTAAACGTGACGCTGTCCTCGTTCACATAGCTCCCATACTGGGGATCGGAGGGGTCAATCCAATAATTGATAGCGGGTATTCCATTCGAGAGAATGGTTCCCTTGATCCGGTCCTCGCACGTGCCATTCTTCTGCTGTTCAATACTTTGCGTATTGAGCGGGATGATGGGCTGGCTGTAGGCTAAGGAGGCCGTGGTGCTGCTCGAGAGGGAGAATTCGACCCAGTATTCGGTGCTCAATCCAAATCCTTCCATGGGGCATTCTAATTGGATTCCCCCTCCGGCGGGGATGATTCCACTGGCCACACATTCAGGAGGAAGAATGTCCCCTTCGAGGTTGCTTCCCGGTTGAACGTGGATGCTGGCTTCCTGGGGAGTGGTTCCCGCATTGTTCACATCCGCCATGAAGGTGATGGCGCTCGCGCTCCCTTCCGTGAAGCGATAGCCTACTTGCGTGATTCCCACGTATCCGGGGGGAATGTTCCCATTCCCGGGGAAGAATTCCTCTTTCTTTTGCGCGGAGGGATTCTGGGGGCACTCGAACGTATGATTGTTGGCCGCGAGGAATTCGTCCAATGCATGGATGCGTTTCATCATCATGATATTGAATTGGGTCGCGTCGCAGTAGATGGAATTCCCATTGCTCGCGTCGCAGGCATCGATGGGGATGCCCGTCGCGTCGTTCCATGCCCAATTGAACGATACCCGGGGCAGGGCTCCTTGTCCAGATATTCCAAGCTGGCTCCCTTCCACGCATGCCACGGTGTCGAATGTCAGGTCGGGGAGTGAATTGTCCACATCCTGGGTCTTGAATTTGACGTGGAATTTTTCCTGGAGGATGGAAGCATCGCTCGTGGGTTGGCAGTTCCCTTGTCCGGCCAGGGGTCCGATGTCATAATTGGAAAATCCCCCTGAGTTGCAGGTCACTTTGGCGTTTCCGCTGTGGGAGGGATCCCCATTGTCGTGGATGCGTGCGACTAAGGTCATGACCCCGAACAAGGGATTGGGATCCGTGTACCCGGAGAGATTGGTGACCACGACCGCGGCGGTTTGGGAAACCACCCCATTCTTGGAAATAGGTTGGGAGGCGCTCAATTCCCACTCTCCGGAAATATGTTCCGTCACGTTCTCGGATAAATCCACCCGGATGGCATCCGGGAGCTCTTTCTTCCCTTTCCCTTCCGGGGGATCGGTTCCCGCCAAATTTATTATGTAGTCACTTAGGGTGCGGGTAATAAAATCATCGCAGGGGTCGTCGGCCGTCAATGATT
>JBBSWQ010000009.1:0-6993 GCA_038046225.1 archaeon | reverse complement strand
CTCACTTTAACGGATTCCATGAGTTTCCGGTTGATGATGTTGCTCGAGTCCCGGGCATCTTTGGCGTAGAGGATGAATCCGGGCTTTTCCATGTCAAATGCATAGGAAGTATCGCTCTCCACTTCCACATCCAGGGTGGCAATGCGGTAATAGGAGATGCCGGGTACGCGCGCATCCACGGTGAGATCATAGGATCCGGGGAGGGTTCCTCCCTTGCGTTCGAGGGTGATTTCTTTCTTCCCTTCAAGATCGTTGATGGTAAATTGAGAGAGATAGAGCCTCCCTTCCGGGGCCCCTCCTCGGCAATTCTCGTTCCCCGTTCCCGCGCAGAACCACACGTCCACCGGGACTTCTCCGCATTCCGTGGCGTCAATCGTAAACACGGCCTCTTCTTCGTCGGATTCAATCGTAATCCCTTCCTCGGGTTCCGGGTCGAAAGTAATACAGGATTCGAGGTTGGTGATTTTTATTTCCGCATCGAAGGATTGGCTGATGTTCTGAATCTTGCTTCCCGTGCCGGCTTCTCCGGACAAGGTGATGGTGAATTGGGCCGTTTCCCCCAATTGTTTGGGGAAAGGAGTGAAGGTGAGCAAGGATTCATAGATCGTATCATCGCTCGTGCGGAATTCCTCAAAGAAGGGAACATACGAACCGTTCTTCAGGACTTCCACCGCTTGATTGCTCGCTTCGATGTCGGTGATGGCCAATTCCACATTCCCGATGGGCTGGCTTTTCCATACGACTTTGGCCTTGAGGTTTTTGAGCGGAAATGGCTGACCATCCACCATGCACGTGTTGAGGATCTGGAAGGGGGTCTGCGACTTGGAGTTGAACGAGGTGGTGATCAATTCCCCCGACGCCGGGGTGCCGGATAGGAGGATTCCCCCTTCGTCGCAGTCCGTGATGACTTTAATGTCCACATTCAAGGGAACATTCTGCACCCACTCCTGTCCCGTGGCGGTGGATTCGAATGTCAGGGAGAGATTCCCCTTCAGTCCCTTGTTGGAGAGCACATTCACGGTGGGGGAGGTGCTGGCCTTGACCTGAATGGTCTTCTCTTGATTGGGTCCGATGGAGGTAACGCCCTCATACTGGTTGACATAGTTCTGCATTTCCCCATTGGAGAGGAATCCCTGGAAGTCCCCCGTGAGAATGGCCTCTTTCACGAGGAGGGTTTCCTGCGAAAGATTCGTTATGTCTAAGGGGAGGAATTGTTCGGTGTTGGGCGCATTGGGCAATTGGAACGAGAGCGTGGTTGGGTTGAATCGCACGATGTTGGTGTCCACGATAATCTCCACGGGAGTCGAGGCATACCCTCCTTTCGTGGCGTCGAAGATGAAGTGGGTGTAGGGATGGGAGGGCGGGGCGATGAATGAGACCTTTCCCGCTGGATCGGATAATTTTTGGGCGATGAATTGCTGGCTCTTGTTGGGGTCAATCTTCAATAAACTCACAAGGGCATCCGGGATATCAAATCCCTGCCCATCCGTCACATGGATGAGGAATTCGGTAGGAACGAATGCGGAGGCGGTTTCCGGGCTCACGTCCAAGTGAAGAGTATTCGTGCTATAGATGTCCAATTCCACCGTCCGCTCAAAGACAATATCTCCCTCATTGATAAGTTGGAGGATGAGCTGGGTGTCCCCGACCTCCTTGGTGAGGAAGGAGAATTCTCCCGAAATGTTTTGGTGCTGGACCATTTCCCCCACATCGATGCCCTGCCCCTCTCCCCCGGGAATGTCGCTCAAGGACAGGTTGTGGGCCTCGATGGCTTGACCATTCGTCCCTATCAGGCGATAGTCGGTGAACACAGCCTCTTCGCTCGGGGATTTTCCACCCTGCGAGATGAATGCCCGAAGCCGGGGATTTTCATACGTGATAGTATCCGAGGACGTGAGGACGAAGGAATACGTGAAGGGCTTGTTCACGGACACGGAATACGGGGTCCCTTCCACGAGGAGCTCGTCCTCCGTGTTGAAGAGGGTCTCTCCCGAGAAGCAGAATCCATCCGCGCACACGATAGGCTTGCCGTTGAAATAAGTTTTCTGGTATGCCTCGGCGTACTGTCCTTCGTTCCCCGATCCCCCGGAGGAGGATCCCAATACAATATCCACGGGATCCCGGAGCCATTCCCCATCCTCGATTCCCCATGCGCGATAATGAAGCGTGAGGGGATCCAACACCCCTGCGTCCGCATTCGCTCGGATGGTGACGCTGAATTCGTATACGCCGGGGGAGGGATTATCCCACTGGGCATTGACCCATTTGGCCTCTCCATTCGTAAGGTTCTCTTGGTCTGCATCGTATCCTTCTTCGGGCTGGTAGCTCGTTCCCTTGATGACGCTGGTGTTGGGAATCTGTATGGATAGGATGCGCAGGGAATCATTGATGGATAGGGATTCATCTCCTGCACGAATATGCACGCCGGCAGTATCCAATTCCAATGCCGTGGGAATGTGGAGTTGGAACAATGCGGTGTACGCCTTCCCGGCCTTTATTTCATTGGCACTTGTATTCGTGAGGGGATCCTTCACGTCCACGAATACGATGCGGGGGGAATCCCCTAAAATAGTGGATAATAGTTTCGCAGAGATGGTCTCCACCTTTCCTGCATGGAGTTGAATGGATGTGCTCGTGAATCCCGAGAACCCGGGAGCGGTAACGTTCGCGTACACTTTCCGGTCGGCCTTGAACGATTTGGACGCGACCCCGGAGGCATCCGATTGCACCGCGCATTTTCCGGGCGTGCACTCATCGCTCCCATCCGTGAGGAAGTGGACCAATGCAAAGGGAATAGGGTTCCCCTCCACGTCTTTGGCATTCACTTGAACCGTCGCCTGCCCAATCTTCATCACGATGGATGTTTGGGCGGGAGTGGATTTGTCGGTGGTAAATGATTCCGAGTCGCTGGGCCCTGCTGGATACTTGGTGGCGCGCGCGAAATAGGTTCCGGATGCCACCCCCATGAACGTGGCCGTGCCATTCACGTCCGTGATCCGGGGATCGTTGGCATGCGTGATGAATCCGGTCGCGGAATCATACAATAATACTTGTGCATTGTCCACGGGCAGACCATCCTCATCCTTCACGTTCACGCTTACTTTTCCAGAATTGGCGGCCGTGAGCTTCTCCAATGCAAACGTGTGGGAAGAGGCCCCAGCCACGAGACCAATATCCTTGCTCTGGGCCAGGTAATTGGGATGGGACGCGGTGAGGAGGAAAGGTCCTTGTTCCGTGACCTCGAATGAGAGCGCGGTGTCCCCGCTCGTCACGCGCTGGGTGGCCATCAATTGGTTATCATTCTTCCGCACGAGCTTTACAACCGCATCCAGGATAGAACTTCCATTGGTCTTGTCATTCACGTGCACGGTGATGATACCCTGGACCTGCTTCCCTAATTTCACGTCCACGGACACGGTCTGGTTGGCAGATACGGTGACGGTTTCCCCTGCGAGGGTGATGGCATACGCTCCATTGGGATCCGAGATGCTGACCGTATAGCTTCCTACGGTCACTCCATTGAATATAGATACCCCGAATGAATTGGTGGGAATCGAATCCATGGACACTCCTTGCGAGGAAATTAATTCTGCATCCATTCCAGGTAATACTGCGTTCGTGTGGGCGTCCCGCACCGTGACTTTCACTTTCCCGCTTTCAAGGACGAGGGGTTGGAGTCCAATGATGGGATTTGCCGTCGAGAAGACGACCCCATCTTTGGTGATGTATCCGCTCGCCGACACGCTTCCCACCAGATTCCCGCATCCGGGTGGGGGAGTGATGGAGAAAACCCCATTCGTAGTCGAATAGGATGGACTTGGAAGCGGAACCCCGCTCGTGCAGGAAAGGAGAATCGACACCTGCTTCCCGCTCAGGGATAACCCCCCTAAATCCGTGAATTGAAAAGAGAGCTCGGAAGAAGGGGATTGTTGGAGGGAAAGGGTGAATGAATAATCCCCATCCGCATCCTCAATGGTCACTTCTTCAGATAGGGAATCGTATTCCGATGGTTGAGCGGAAAGAAAGAGCGTGGTTCCCACCGGAATCCCGGAGAGGGGAATCTTTCCCACCGAGTTAGTGGTGCGTTCCAGGGACACATCCCCATATGCGATGGTCACTCTCATCCCGGACACAGGGTTCCCTTGCTCATCCCGGAACGCGAGGACGATATCCGCATTCCCCCCACCCAGGAGGGGCATTCCCACGAAGACCAAAAGGAGGAGCAGGATTCCTGCTAAAAATACGGCAAAACTCGGCACGGCCTTGTCGATGGGATCGATGACCCGGTAGATGGGGAGGTGATTTTCCACCTGGTCCAGGAAGGAATACCACGCATCCTCGGCCGAATGATACATGTCCTTGAAACCCATAACCAAAAACCTGTTTCCAATGGAATCCGGGTTTTTGGCGTATTTAAAGGTTGGGCCGGGGAAGGGAGGAATGGGGATGGAAATGGATTTCCCGAAGAAAATCTAACCCCTTAACCGTGCTTTCACTTCCTGGACGTATCGCTGAACATGTCTATTTTTACTCGCATTCCGCAGCTCTAAAAATAGCTCCTTTATCCGGCGTATCTCCTCTCGTGAATACCCTTCTCCTACCAGATTCGCAATGGGTTGCATACCCTTCACTTCACGATGCACTGGGATTCGGCATCCGTTTCTTTATCCGCCAATGCATTGAGGACTTCCTTGGGATTCCAGAAGAACTCGGTCTTGGCCCCCGTGTTGCGCACGCAGACCGCGCGCTCATGGACAAGGGATAATACATCCTCGATGCTTCCTAATTGATCTCCAGGGGTGTTTCCGGGCACTGCGTCCGTTCCCACCAATGGAATGGCATCCCCGGAGATGTTTTCTCCGATGAATGCCATATCGTCCTTCCACGCGCTCCGCGTGATCTGGGAGAGTCCATCCTGCGGGGTGTAGAAGACGGATTTCAGGAACACGTTCCCCGTGTGCGGAGTCTCGGCGCACCATTCGAAACCGTAGGAGATGTTATCCTGCGGCCCCACGAGTGCACAGTCTGCATTCACCGCGGAGGTGTCATAGGTGCGGTCGAACGCATCGAATACGGCTTTGTCCGAGAAGTCCCTGCAATTGACCCCCACGCCGTACCAGGGGTTTCCTTGCGCCCCAATGTAGGATTGTGAGGTGTCGTTGTTCACTCCCACGGAATAATACGCATACACATCGCTCTGCGCGTGGCTGCTGGAAATTTTCATCATCACGGGAGTGGCGTAGGAAGGGCTCCATTTCAGGGTGAGGGCATTCGTCGCGTTGCGCGTGAGGGTGAGAATGTTCCCCCGCTCGATGCTGTTGAGGATGGTATACGCATCCGTCGTGCTGGTCTGGACGTTGACCACAGGTGTGGAATCCGGGATGTCGGTGGTCGTGAGTTGTTCCGCGGAGTCCTCGTTCACCGTGACGGCTTCTCCTGCAAAATTGACTCCATATCCTACTCTTCCCTGTCCGTCATCCGTCCCGATGAGTCCGTTGAAGGGCATGCGGTAGAAGGGGGATGTTTCTTCCGTCGTACTGGTCTTCTCCACCAGGATGTTTACCACCGCTTCGGGCTCCCCATTCTCGAAGAAGGCCATGTTTTCCGTGGAGAAATTAATGTCTAGGGTGACGTCGTAGATGCCGGGTTCCGGGAACAAGTACCCTTCGGGGGGGATGTCGCTCCCTTCTCGTTTCACGATCCAGTGCTGTCGATCGGTGAAGAGTTTGCGCAGCCCGTCCATTTCATCCAAGTAGTAGGATGGGGCGTCGAAGAAGGATACTTTGTTCGCATACCGATCGAAGTCGATGTAGAAGTCGGGGGATAACCGGTCCTGCATCAAGTGGGCGCGATAATTCACAAGGCCCAGGAGTTCGTCCATGGTCAATCCGTTGGGGTAGGTCAATGGATCCCCCGCGTTCTCGGATGCGGCAATGAATTCTTCCAAGCGGGTGGTGGTGAAGGGTTGGCATTCCACGAGGGAGGAGGATTCTCCGATGAAGAATTCCGTGTCCAATTGGTTGGATCCCGGCACGCTGTCAGAGCAGTCTTCGCATTCCTGGGGAATAATGCTCGCGTCGAGCGTGTAGTGCCCTTCCCCCAAATTGTTCACGGGGAATCCCACACTAATCTTGCTTCCGCCGATGGGAACCAACACATCCTTCGTGAGTGTGATGGGTTGATTCGGGGAGTCCTTGATTTGGTATGCCACGCTCAATTTCACTAGATTTTGTACGGGGGTCTTGTTCTCGATCCCCACGATGATGTTCACGTCCGTATTCCCAATCTTGTCCGCGCCGAGCGAGGATATCCCGATGTCCGCCGCGGGAATGGGCTGGGTCTCGATTCCGGACAATTGGTCCTGTACCGGGCACGTGAAGGGGGCATTGGCCTCCACGAATTCCCTCAATAATTGGACTTTCTGGATGAGCGTGATGGCGAATTGGGTGGCGTCGCAATAGATGTGGGAGGCGTTCCCTTCGCTGTCCACTTGGCCGTAATCGCACGCACTGGAATCAATATCCGTGAAGTTCCACTGGAAGGAGACGTTGGGCGCGGCACCAATTCCCGTCTTTCCTGTCTTTTCGGAGAACGTGTCGCAATCCAATGCGATGGGTGGCGTCTGCGTGCTTGCTAGTGATTCGGGGGTGAAGGAGTTGAATTGGAGGTGGAACCGGACCTTGGCATCTTCTTTCTGGTCGATCTTCAATTCCTTCTGGGAGGGAATCTCATCATTGTATTGGGCTCCTTCCTTGAAGAAGAACCGTTCTCCGGAAACCAATAGGTGGCGGAAGATGCGCTGGTTGACGAATTGGGAGATATTGGTGAATGTGAGGTTGGAGGATTCTACCTTTCCATTGGCGGCCCGATCCAATAGGATAGTGGGGAGAATAGCTGTTCCTTCGTCTTCGACCTGGATATCGGTGTCTTCGATACTTTCATCGGAGCCCTTCTCTCCTCCGATGACGGTGATATCATCCAATACCAAATCAT
>JBBSWQ010000008.1:0-10154 GCA_038046225.1 archaeon | reverse complement strand
CCCGTGTCCAATACCGCGACCACTTGCCCCTGACCCGTGTACCCGGCATCCCATAGCACGGAAGCATGAATCTGGTCCACGGACGAATCCAGCGTCGCATGAAAATCACGATCCGGCCAGATGGATTTCACATACTCGTCCGAGGCCACGTTCACCAATTGATTCTGGGGAACCTCGGCCGTAACCCCACTCCCAACACGATGCGTCAAAAGGACAGTCCCCCCGAGAGATTGGACACGCTGGGAAATGCGATCAATGGAATGGGGAAATACGAGAATGTTGCCCCGGGTGAGAACGGAACTATCAGTGGAAACCAATCCCCCCTTCAACTTGAGGGGAATCGCCTCCGGAGTATTCTGCGCCGGGTCCGGAATCAACACCACTTTGTCCTTCGGAATGCGCAAAAACAATTGCCGTACGGAATCCGCGAGCAAGGGAAGCACATGCTCGGGAAGCCCGATGCCCGTGCGCGCAATGTCCCAAAACGTGCGATTCACGTCCAGACGCACCGCCTTATCCGGGACGGGGGAAAAATCAGTGAAACCCGTTTCCTGCGCCTGCACTAGGAAGGGAGCCAGCAGAAGCAACCCAATCACGATTCCGTGCAGACGCATACTATCCACGCAAACCCATGCTAATGATTATAAAGCTAGGGAAAATTTTTCAGGAACCCGTAAACGCCATGAATGCGAGAGTAATCAGCAAAAAAATGAGGATCACCAGCACGATAAAATACGCGATGGTAACCAGCACGGTGGCCACCACCAAGTATCCAATCGCCCGACCCATCGATAATCCGTGCAGGGCACGAAAACCCACGTAGACAAGGTAGCTCGCCCATACCGCGATAATCCACCCCACGACCGGAATCCAACCCAAAAGGAAAAACAAGACCCAGGGATAGAATAGCGCCTTCTTCGTATCCGTCACGGAACCCTTCCCGCCAAACTTCCGGGCGAGGGAATGGAGCAACGGGAGGCCCACCACCATCAGAACAAGAAAAAGAACATACGAGAAGAAACCAAAAATGACGATGAAAACATCCGAAAAATCCAACAGGACACTCCACGCCGGAATCGAAACCTGCCCGGAACCATGGAGGAGAAAGAGAACAAAATTCAACCCACCGAAAAGAAGCAATGCGAGAAAAGACCAGACCACCGGCTCCCGACCCACACTCACCGATTTCACCGAGTCGAAAAAGGATTGAGGATGTAACAAGAGCAAACGCATCTTATCCAAAAAAGACAACGAATCAAACGAAACAGACTTCATTTTTTGACCTCCAAAACTTTACGAAAATAATCAGAAACCTCTTTACATGCGGCAGAATTATCTGACACCGACTTATTTGGAACAGGCCCATTCTGTAATAGCACACCATTACCAACCCTCTTAACCGCCCATGCAGGAGCATTTAGAACTATTTCTTCACCCACCCTTGCAACATTTTCTTTACTTAAATAGTAAAGCCAAAAGGGGTATACTAGCAGCTCAAGCCTGCCTTTGTACTGATCCCAGTAATAATTAGGGTTATACGCTGTTGCGTATCCATAATTGTCTAGAGTTTGAATTGCCCCTCCCACCGCAATATCAACAATATCTCCCAACCAATCAATAAAGTCCTCTAGGAGCAATGGAAGCCATTGTATATGAACATCGGCAAGACCGCTTGGAAACTCGATTATTATTTTGTTAGGTTCGCATTCCAATCCAAATGAGAAGGGGCCTAAAAAAAGGAGTTTTGTTTTGTCATCGTGGCGAAAGGACCAATAGTTAAATCTGCCGAGACCTTTCTCAGTAGAAACATACTCGAAATTTTTTTTTCTAAAGTATTTTTTTGCCGACTCGGAAAAGTTATCACAATCTAGTTCTCTACTGGGAACGATCAGAAAGATGATATCATCCGCGCCCATTTCAATCCATCCAATAAAAGACAATATTACTCGGATTATAAACTGTTTCCCCTGAATGGTCGTTTTGATAACGTTTTCGACAGCACCCGCTATTGATGCACCTGGCTTTTTTGTGAAAACGACGTGCACTTTTGAGCTCGGCTCAAGTGCAAACCATGCTTTTGATTCCTCGATAATACTTGTCAATTCCTTGTTATATTCGGAAGGGCTTGCCTCGCCCATATTGATATTTTTCACTTCAATAATATCAGACTCAACGGCATGAAAATCATATTTTTTTGGATTTGGAGTTGCACTTCCTGGAATCGCCCCATCCCAATCATCAATTTTTTTAATAAATGACGGATTAGCATCCAATGCCTTAAGCTCTCCAAAACGCCCCCTTAAATTTCCAATATCATCAATTGTTATCTGATGAATTATGTCGTCTTCGAGTTCAGCATATTTTGATAAACTGACATTTTTTTAAGAAACGTAGCGCGTTTTATCCGCGACTGACAGGGCGGGTTTTTACGCTACCGATAAATAGGGTTTTGCGATTTTAATCCCTCAACGACATATGAAAATAGTTACCAATCTTTTCCCGTCTTCTTCGGTAATGACCATTTTTCTTCCCAACCGGGGGTTGACACTATTTTTTCTTCAAAGTAGGCTGAAACCTGCGATGCAATTTCGCCCGAAGTATGTGGCTCAAAAGATTCCGATGATGGGCGTGAAATTAGACCAGATATACTTGGTGCCTGATTATTTAGTAAAAGAATTCCATTTTTGTATTCTTTTGCTTGATAAGATGGCGCATTCAAAACAGTATCCTTTCCCAACAAATTAATACGATCCCAGCCGTAAAACATCAACCACAATTGATTTGTGAATGCGCCCATCGCATTCAATGGAACAGGACGATCATTATTAAGAACGAAGTGATCGTCTACCTTGTTATCATCGTCTGCAAAGGCAATATCTATAGAATCACCGAATCCCCGAATCATAATATCGGCAATCTCAATAAATTCGAACCATGCCTTTCGAACATCTGACTCACTATCCTCGGAGTTATAGCTCCGAAAGCGCAGACTTGGACTAAACGTAATTAAGTTGATAAATCCTGGAGAGATTCTACGTTTATCTTCTAAATTTCGATAAAGTGCGAAACTAAAATTGAAAATGCGACAAATATCAAATCCAATATCTCGCATCAACACCTTCTTTTTTACGGCATCTTGTGAAATTGTGATTCCGTTGGCATCATGAAAAAAGAAATTTTTCGATTCAAAATTATTCAATATACTATCTATCTGAGAGTCTATTTTGTTAAGGCTTGTAAGTTGAATTTCAAGATTAATATTCCACATTAATCCACCCCCTCGATAACAAGCTTGGCATATGTATCTAAACCATTACTATAGTTATTCAGAACATCGAAAAGTTCATCATGAAGTAATCCTATCTGACCAGATGAAATATTCGGCAAGAAAAGTCTAATAGTCGCATTAGGGTCATAACTATGTGTATTTATCAATTGCTTCGCGATTTCATCTAACTCTTTAGGATTAGTTAAGGAGACCCATTCCTTGTATTTCACTTGTACCAAGTCCCCATTACTCAAAATCCAATCAATCTCCGTGACCTTTTTAGAACCGCTGAAAACGTCCACCTGAAACTGTGCAATCTGCGTTTTATATTTCTTCCCTGCAAGCACTTCTCCAATAATCCCTTCAATATTTCCCGCATCACTCTCATTGATTTTATCTTTTAGCTTCTTCAAGACTTTCTCATATTCCACTTTCGACAGATTTGACAAGGCTATTTCTCCTAATGAGTCATATGACTCGATTATTACCGTTTCGGACAACTTTGGCGACTTACCAATTAATGCCTTGAGTTTTATTTCGCTTCCAACCCCCATGTATTTTGCCAAGTCTTCCGCGCCAATCGGACCCTTTCCGGAAAGTTTTATCGGGTCATCAATGACATCGACCACCCCAAACATAATAGGTTTGCCATCCAATCCCGACGCAATGGGTTTAGCAATATAATTAAATCCATCAATTACATACCCATACAAATCATCTGTAATTTTTGTGAGCGATGCCTTTGGAAACGTAAGATAACTGAATTTCCCAGAGGCTAGTTTTACCACTTCGGCCGCATCGTCTAAATGCAAAATTCCTTTTGCTAGTTTTGTACCTCGGACGCCAAGTTTTACCAGCTCATCCCCCGGAAGAAAAGACAATCCAAGTCCAATCACAAGGGTCCCAAACTGCTCGTCACACTTTCCGGCAGAATCATTCTTCGTCACTCCCTGAAAAGCATCACGACACGATTCATCATTAAATGCAATCTTTCCAATTTGACATGCAAACAAATCTGAAACGCACTGCGTTGCCAATTGGCCCACGTCCGGTCCTGAGTAAACACATGAACAGTAATCATACGCATCCCAGGCGGTGGAAGCAATGTCCAGTACCGCAAGTGCCCCAAAAATCACTATTGGGGCAATATTTGGCGAGATACTTTGAACGCTGGAAGACGAATAACCGGGTTGGCCGGGCAATAGGATAGTATGATCAATCGTCTCGGATGCACTATCCACTAGAATTGGAAGGCTCACCTGGAAGGAGCCGGGAACCCCGTCTTCAATCAGATAGGCCAATACTAGTTGATGATTCCCATAGGGTGCAGTAAAAGTTGCAGTTCCAAATCCGTTGGTCAATGCCGATTCAGTCGTTTCGTCATCTAAAAAAACGTAGACATTGCCAACAGGATACCCATCTATTGTTTCCACGTTTACCGATACAACTGATTCAAGCGCTTCCGGACACTCCATCTCAAACGAGACGTATTTGTAGTCCCCATTCAGGTACACGCCTTTTGTTTGGGTGGTCAGATTGGTCGGGCACGTTATTTTTAGGCTGTGCGAGCCGTGTTTCGTATTCACGTCCTTCTTGCCGAAGCCGTTCGTCGTACCGGATGAAACCCCATCGACTTGAACGGGGGCAAGCGGGATCGCGTCCCCATTTGTATCCGAAACCACCACTTTCAGCGTGCCCGTGCCAATCGGATTACATACGAGGGCTCCATCGGTGCAACCGGCATCGCAATACTGTGTTTTGCACGTGCAGCCGCTCACGGAATCATTCGTACAATCGAACAATCGCGTGTACTCGTCCGAGCAGGTGTTATCATACAGCGAACAATTGTCCGTGATGATCTGCGTCCCATAGTCCACGTCGCCGTATTGGAATTGGCAGGAAGAACCGGATGCATCGGTCAGGGGATATTGGTCCCCTCCAATCGTCACCAACAATTTCTGGTACCCCGCATCCGAAGTCAGATCGAACTCCCCATCTCCATCCGTGAGGGTCGTGTCCATGGTCACATCTTGACAAGTGGCGGCTTCGAAGGGGAGACCCACCGAGGCAAATCCTTGAGGGTTTACTGCCACCCCGTGGATGTTGGCCTTCGTATAGAGCTGCAGCCAAATGTCGTGGAAACCCGTATCGTATTGCCTGCACGGTCCCTCCGGAAAAGTGTAGGTGACCGTCCCCCAGGGGGCGGAGGACTTGAGTTTGTAGGAACCCCCGACATGATAGAACTCGAATTTCCCTTTGGAATCGGTCGTACTGCTCTTCAGAACAGTATCCCCACCCCCGCAGGAGGTGAGTTGAATGGTCTTCCCCACGATTGGAACCCCAAATTCATCCCGGAGAATCCCATCAATGCCTATTCCGGGCTGGCAGGTGTTTCCCTGGCACGTGTTGTACAGGCAGTCACTATTTTGGGTGCAGGATTGCCCCGGGATAGTCCGGCAGGGGTTTGAAATAACCCCATTCGGAGTAAAAATTTCCTGCTGGTCGTTCAGCTGATCACAGGCCTTGTTGCTCGGACAAATGTATGAAAAGTAATCCTGATCGTAACTGCCATTGAATCCTGCCGAAAGATAATTGGGATTGTTGAGCAGCCCCAGCCCAACCAGGGTATTTTCGCACAGTGCATACTTAGGTTTGATGACGGTGTAATGGGAGTCATCGAAAGAAACGCCAGTGATGAAAAATTGTCCCTTTAAGGCGACCGAATTATCGCAATCCGAAAAACCAACCGCCCTAACCTCATTCGAAAAAATAGGATTGGACGTGCTGATGCTGCAATTCACTCCCGAACATATCTGGGGAGGAGTCCCTCCGTCCACTCCGATCTTGCACCCGGAGACGGAATCAATATCGCAGGACCACTTTTTGGAACTTGAAACGCTCTGAGGGATCGTGAATCCCGAAACGTTGCAGGAAGAAGCAGTGCACCCCGACCCACCGCAGCCATTGGTATCGTAGTAGCACGCATCATAGACCCCATTCCCATCAAAATCATAGCAAATCATGTCCGTGCTTTCGCGCAATTGGTTGGAAACCGGATACACCGACTCCCCACCGAACAAAAAACCGTCATCCGCAGTGCTTTCATTGTTGCTATTGGACTCGATCCAAGAATCGGTAATATCCACTGTTGGAGTATGGGAGGATTGGCACGACCCAGAAGAAGCCGAAGTATAGACGCATATATCGGATTGGCAGTCCGAGTCTAGCGTGCACTCATCCCCCACTCCACCCCCGGCCGAACAGACTCCACCCGTGCAAGTCAGTCCCGAATCGCATTGGGTGGTGGAAGAACATAGGGAACCCTCATTTCCCGTTGTACAGATGGCAGGCGTTCCTTTGCAATCCACTCCCCCATTGTCATTCCAACAATCAGCGGATACGCTACAGCTCGTATTCAGGGCCTTTTTACAAAAATCGCTTGGCATCAAGGTATCGATATACGTCTGATCATCAAGACCCTCGTCACAGACAAAATTTGATGCCCCCATGAGTGAGGTGCAAAGAGCCGTGTATCCGCCGTCGTCATAGTTATACCCATCCCCTCCGCACGTCTTTTGGAAATACTCTTGAAAAATACCCACGCCAATTGATCCATCCGAGTCACAGCTTGGAGTGTTGAGCGTCTTTTCTCCCCCACAATCTCCCGAAAGGCATTCACTATCGGAGCTGCAAATATTTCCTGGACCCGTTCCATCCACAATGGAACATGGATTCGGAATCGAGCCGCTTGCGGTATATACCCAAACATCGTCTTTGGTAAAGTTACAGGCTTTATTTACAGGGCAGGAGATATTAGAAACGTAATCGCGTTCGTACACCGCATCATCTAACCAATTATAATAATGTCCCTCGGCATCATACACTTGCGTGGATCCCGATTCGATATCACAATCGAATTTTTTGGGATAAAAGACATAATAGGGGTCGCCCAATTGGCCCAACCAATTGCTAACGGAAGGAGTGGCACTTCCACAAGCGATATACTCCCGAACATCCATGTTGCAGGACCACCCGTCTCCATTTACGGTCGAAGTGTCGTCAATGTCATGGTAGGTGGCGAGGGACTCAATACTGCATTTTCCGTTCGAACAAAGATCATTTACAAGGGTACTAGCACCCATACATTGGGTCTGAGCCGTGCTGCTTTTGCAGTAGCAATGATCCCAGTTCGCGATGGTTTCATCCGAGGTTGTTCCCGAATCGCACCAATCCCAGCACAAACAATCCGCTTGGGAATTAATGGATTGGGGAGTCACGAAAATATCTTTATCGGCGTACACGTACGTGTCATTGTCGGTACCCCCTTCCGTGTACCAATTATCATAATACTCAATCGTCCCCGCCGAAGCAAACGAGGCAAAAGCAAGCAGTCCGATGAGTAGGGAAATCTTCATCCATCCACCTTCATGTAGCAAGTACGGCCCACCAGGGCTGCTCAACACGATACGAATTATCTTTCGAATTTCCGTTTATTATTAGTGAAAACTCGACTGGAATGAAAAACAACAATTTCGATTTCTTATTCACTTCAAGCGAATAAGTTGATGCTGCATCACTCTTGCTTACTTCCACTTTTCGCACATCCGGGGAACGATTGATAATCTCACTGACCTCACTCGGAATGATAATCAACGGCTCATCATTAACGACTATTTTGTTTTGAACGACTTTGATTGGTTCTCTCAAAATAATTTCCCGACCATCAATAACTACTAATGTCTGGACAAAAATGGGATTGATTTCATTTTCTTCCAGAATTTTTTGGTTTTCCGTACTGGTTATTGTGAATTCTTCCCCATTTTCTTGAATCGTGGTCGTAGATTCAACTTCCTCATTGGTTGTCTGGCAGTTTACGCTTTCACCCGTAACCAGGTTTTCATCACAAACGACTTTTTTCGCGTATTTTTCCTTCAGCAATTCGATGACTACCGGAATTCTCTCTTTCACCAGAATAGCATATCCCGCCTCACTACCGCCCGATTGTAAATAGTTTTCCAGTGAATACGATTCAATCAGGCACTCCTGCAAAGCATCCTCATCATTGAATTTTATTCCCGCAGCCTCAAATTGACCCGCCACCTCTTCTTGACAGGCGGCAATGACGGAAGAAATAGGCAATGCTTTTCGAACAAAATGCCCTGTTTCCTGGCAGGATTCCTCTGCATCCGCGAGGAGTTGGGGAGTAAGGGGATAATTCGTGGACGTGAGGACCTTTTCAACGATATCTGCCCCACTTAATTGTGATGGGGATTGATTGCAAACAATGCTCAAATCCACGCTATTTGCCAGTATATCGATATATCCGGGAGGATTTTCAAACAGGTCTGACGTATAGAGCAGATTTATTTTTTCGGGGTCGGATAGCTTATCGCCATACCCATACTCTTTGGGGGGAAAGATGTCCAAATAGGCCTCCACGACCTCAGCGGGAGGTGTTTCCTGATACCTCACTCTCACGATAAAAGGGGCCGATTGCCAAACAACGAATTTTCCCTCGCTACCCTCTCCAAGGAAGATGTTCGATTGGCTGAAAATAGTGGTTTCTCCCCCATCTTTATTGAATAATGAAAATAGGGCATCCATATTTGTCGCGTCAGCGGACTCGTACATATTGACATAGACGTAACTGCCCGCGTCATCCGCATACGTGACTTGGTTGAAATTTCCGTTATCTTCAATAAGGTTCGTTTTGAAAATGGAGTATCCGACTACATCCGGAAAATTCGTTGGCAGTTTCGAATTTTCGGCAGAATCCTCAACCGTTTGAAGGTATTCATCTACTTTACTTTCAATATTGGTATAGGGGTAAAGATCCAACAAATAATCAATGATCTTTGACGAGAAATCAGTGGGATCAACGGGACCCGTAATGGTTATCTTATTTTGTCCCGAAATCCAGACAATCCGGTTTTCTTCCGGGATTGGGAAAGAATACCCATTGTGAGCAAGAGTAGGTGTATTATTTTTTACATACTTTCCAAACTCCATCAAAATGGAGGAATGGACCCCCCCAGCATATTCGCTTTGTTCATGGACCGTGATTTGATACGAATCGCCCTCGAGAGAATCGTACAAGTAGAAGGTCTCATTATACTCATTTTTTGCCGTGTTGGGGGCTTTCCACACCCCGGGAGCAATTTCAAGCAATCCCGGTTCATCGGCGGCAACCCCTGAAGGAAAAACAGCGGTCGCTATACCAATGAGTAAAATGAAAAAAACAATAGGCGTTTGCATTAACAGGCTAAGGCGACCGACTTATTTAAATATCTAGGGAAAATTTTTCCGCGCGAGCAGGACCCTGGATTGTTCGGTCGATCCCACCCATGCATCCACCAACACCGTGTATTGGGAGGGTATTTCGTCCAACAGGTGCGTGAAGGGACGGGGCTCGCTGAGCAAGAGGAGTCCGTTGGGTTGGAGAAATTCCCAAATGTTCATGTTTCCGAGCAAGTGATACGCATCCCAGCACGCGACGAAATGAAATCGTTCGTTCGAGTGAAAGCGCGGGGTAAGGAAGTATTCGATTCCCTCCCGGCGGGGAGCAATCGCATCTTCATGGATATCCACCCCCACGATGCGGGGGATAACAATCCCCTTTTCCCCGAGAAAGGATTCCCACCACCCATACCCTATTCCCAGATCCAACATGGAAGGGATGCACGGGGGAAGGAGGGAATGGATAAGGGGCCAAACCTGCGTGTATTTCTCCCATTGAATGGGGCGGTAATGGTCCCGGTAATAATGAGAAGTGAAGGGGGGCATGCGAACCATTCCAGGGGAGGAAAAACCCTTTATTTTCACCCCTTGAAGGGGAATGGGAGGAGGGGAATGAGGCCCCGTAATGAGCGGGAAAAATGACCCCTAT
>JBBSWQ010000007.1:0-6146 GCA_038046225.1 archaeon | reverse complement strand
CCAGCTTTATGCTTGCCGTCCACCAAAAAAGGTTGGTGGATTTGCCTTCTTTTTGATTTAGCCGAGCGTGGAGAGCATTAACAGGCTGATTAGAGTTCCTCCGATGATTATTAGAAATACGAGTATGAGAATAGGCAGTCCATACTGCGCTCCCACGTAAAAATAGTTCATGTTGTTGGGTCCGTTAGCCATTTTGAATTCCTCCGGTTGTGTTTATTCGTGCGTTTTCAGTTACTTGCTTGGCAATGAGTGGGTTGTTGAATGCTTCGGGTGGTGTCTGCCGGGTGGCTTGGGTTAGAATGTTTATGGAGCGTTCTAACATCATCATTTTTTCTTTGAGGTCATTCATTTCCTTTTCTTGCGATTCATTCGTGATGGGAAGTTCGTTGTTGAGACCTAATGTTCGGTTGCAACGCGTGCATGCGGTACGAGAAAAATCGTTTATGCCTCCGCAGTATGCGCAGGTTTTATTTTCTTGATGGTCAATTTGAATTTCCATTTTTTCTTTATGGTATATTTGTCGGATGCTATCAAATGTATCTTTGGATGCAACATGCAGGTATAGGGCCGTTGCTTTAGAGTTGAAGCTGTGGCCGAGAATCGCTTTTAGCTTGGTTTCATTTAATCCCCGCATAATCATGTGGGTCGCTTTCCAGTGGCGGAGCTTGTGTGCAGAAATAGAGGCAATTCCTACTTTTTTTCCGTTCTTTTTGAGCATTTTAGCAATCGCTGGGTGGGTGAGGGGTTTTGCGTACGCGTTATTGGAGATGCTTACAAAGAGGTGGCAGTCGGGAAAGTTTAATTGGTCTCGCAGGGGGTGAACCGAGAGCCATTCCTGGAGGATAGATACGGCGGAATCAATCAATAGCACGGGTCGTTGGTCGGTTTTGCTTTGGGTAATGTGTACGACGGCTTGACCTTTCTCAAAAACCACGTCCCTAACGCGAAGCGTGGCAATTTCTCCGATTCGACCCGCTGTATTGTAGAGTGTCGAAAAAAGGGCTTTGTAGAGAATGTTATCCGTATTGGCGATGAGTTTAGCGACTTGCTCCTCACTAGGAAGTTCGAAGAGTCTTTTTCCTTTCTTTTTAATGAAGAATAGATCCTCGACAGGTTCCGGGCAGCGGGTAGAACCTCGGGGGATATGGTACATCCATTTGTAGAATTGTCGGAGGGTTTGAAGGTAAATTCCAATGGTGGTTTCATTCTTTCCCCATCGCGTAATAATTTTTGATTGAAGCCCATTTTCCCCTTTAATATCTTCTTTGGTGGTGGTTTCGAAATCTTTTCCGTGTAATTCGGCTAACAATGCGATGGATTCGATTAAGCGGTGTTTTCGATTAACTCCATAATTGGCATTTTCGAGGCTGACTTTGAATTTCTTAATGAGAAGACTATTTGCGGGGCTAATCGTGTAGGTTCTCCGTCTCGTGTTTCCGGGGTGTTCTTCGGGCCAAACTCTTTCGCATAGGAATCGAAATCCTTGCTCTTTGTTGTACAAATGGTCGTCTCTCATAGTGTTCAAGCCTCTTCGTGTGGATAAAAAGGCTTCGACTGCGCTTGAACTCCAAATGATACGCGGAGTGAGGGATTCGAACTCTCGTAGCCGTGAGGCTCCGGTTTTCAAGACCGGTGCATTTGACCGCTCTGCCAACTCCGCGTAGGCATATTTACTAGACTAATCCGGGGCAATTCGGTTTTTTAACCAGGGTATTTTCAGGCCGGAGGGCCAACTATATTAAGGGTGTTTTTCCTCTCCCCAGCATGCCGGAAATACCCCCCGTGGCGTTGGATGGAATCCCCCCCACCCGTCCGGGAAACGCCCCCCTCACCTCCCCGATTGGGGTCCAATGGAGCATCGACGATCTCATCCGAATGCTCATCCCCCAACCCGAAATGGGTTTGGATGAAATGGCCCGGAATGGGGGATGGAAAGTGGGGGAATTGGAGCCCGTGCTCAAATTATTGGAGCGCAGGGGAATTCTCCAACTGAATTACCCCGCTTCCCTCCTTCAGGGCCCCCGCGTCAAGCTGATCCGCCGGTTGGACGAACCCATTCTTCCCAAACCGGATGGAGAGCTCATTGAGCAATACGATTTTTCAGCCGATGAAGTGAAGGCCACAGCCCAGATCATCCTCCTCATCGAGGATAATCGTCCCTTCTATGCCCTCTATGTCCAGTCCTTCGGTCCTTATACTCAGGAAATATTAGAGGAGCTCCGGGACCGGGTTGCCTCGACTGTGGCGGTGGAGACTATTGATCTTGCGGATATCGAGCAGGCTAAAATTCTCAAAAAACAATTCGCCGCGGCCGCCAAAATGGAATTGGAAAAAGTATTCAAGGGGATGGGAGACGAGTCCTTGAACTCCCTCACCGGACACATGCTCCATACCCTCTATGGGTTGGGGGAATTGGAGCTCATGATGACCGATAATAATCTGGAGGAGGTTGCCATCAATTCATCCAAGACCCCGGTCACGGTGTATCATCGCAAGTATGGGTGGATGAAGACCAATTTTATTCTCCCGAGCGAGGAGCAGATCCAGAATCTTGCTTCCCAGATTGCGCGGAAGAATGGAAGAGAGATTACCAATCTCCACCCCATCTTGGATGCGCACCTCCTTTCGGGGGACCGGGTGAATGCGACCTTGTTCCCTATTTCCTCGACGGGAAACACGATTACTATTCGACGGTTCGCCCGGACACCATGGACCATCATCGATTTCATCGGGGTTGGTCACACCATGAATGCGGAGATGGCGGCATGGCTGTGGGTGGCCATGCAGTATGAGATGTCCATCATCGTCGCGGGAAGCACGGCCTCGGGAAAGACGAGTGCATTGAATGCCCTCGCGGCCTTCATTCCCTCGCACCAACGGATCATCACCATTGAGGACGTGCGGGAGCTTAATCTTCCTGAGTTCATGAAATGGAACTGGGTCCCCCTCACGACACGGAATCCCAACCCGGAAGGAATGGGAGAAGTGAGCATGCTCGATCTCCTCCTCTCCTCCTTGCGTATGCGTCCCGATCGGTTGATCATGGGAGAGATGCGTTCCCGCGCGGAGGCCGAGACATTATTTGAGGCTGTGCACACGGGGCATAGCGTGTATGCCACCCTCCACGCGGACTCGGCAAGGCAAGTGTTGCGTCGCCTGACCGAGCCTCCCATTTCCATCCCCTCATTGGAAGTGGAATCCATTGATTTGGTGATTGTCCAGTATCGGGACCGCAAGACCAATGTGCGGCGCACGTATGAGATGGCCGAAATTGAGGGAGCATCCACGGGGGAACAGATGGGACTCAATACAATCTATCATTGGAATGCCCGCGACGATTCGTTCCAGCGACTCAATTCTCCCACGCGATTGATCCAGAAACTCAATCTCCACACCGGGATGTCCGAGCGCGAGATTCAGGATGAGATTGTGGACCGAATCACCATTCTGGAATGGATGCTCCGCCGCGGATATAGGGGGATGGAGCAGGTGGGAAAAGTGATGCGCTCGTTCTATGCCAATCCTGCGTATGTGAAGGATGCTGCCCGGAAGGATGTGGATCCCATCACGGTGTTCGACCAGGGAGAGGGTTCCTGGGTCACGAGGGGATGATTCATGCGCGTCCGTTTTCTTCTCCTCTCCATTGAGCAGGCTAACAATCTTTCCTCCCGGTGGGTGGGGTGGGGTTCCCGCATCGTGCGCGTGTTCCCATCCATTCAGACCACGTTGAAGGTGTCTCATCTTCCTATTTCTCCGGAGAATTATGCCGCGGCCTCCATTATTTCCGCCCTCCTGTATGGGGTTTCTTTGGGGGTCCTATTCACCCTCCTGGGGATATTCACGGCACCCTCTCTTTTGGATGCGTTCCAGATGGGGGTGTCGATGGGCACGGCGGCTGCTTTGGTGGCTTTCGTATTGCACCTGTATTATCCCCGCATCATCGCCAAGCAGAGCGCAGGAGGAGTGGAAGAGGGATTGATGTTCGCCCTCCGGAGTCTCCAAATACAAGTCAATTCGGGCGTGAGCCTCTACGATGCCATGGCGAATGTCGCGCGTTCCGATTATGGGAGCATTTCCCAGGAATTCGAAACGGTGGTCCAGGAGATTAATGCGGGCGTCAATGAGGCCACGGCCCTGGAACGATTGGCGTTGCGCACCGACTCGGCATTCTTGAAAAAGACCGTGTGGCAGTTGGTCACCAACATCCGGGCCGGGAGCCCGTTGAGCAGTGCCTTGCAGTCCATCGTGAATACCCTCACAGAATTCCAATCGCGCGCTATCAAGGGATATGCGGCCGAGCTCAATATGTGGATCCTCATCTACCTCCTCGTCGCGGCCGCGCTTCCAACAATTGGAATCACTTTCATGGTCATCCTCTCCTCCATTGGGGGATCCGATATCAAGCCGGACACGATCTATAGCACCATTCTGGGTGCCTTCATTATTCAGATTATCCTCATCGGCCTCATTGGTTCGCGCGCACCGAGGGGGTATTCCGCATGATGCAAGTGTTGTGGGATCGAATCGCGCGCACGCTTCCGCGGAAATGGACCGTTTGGTCGGAGTCCAAAATTTCCAAAACTGGAGGGAAGACCGAACCAGCCGTGTGGTTGGGACAGACTGTGGTATGGACGATGATCGGGGGAACCGTTGGTTTTCTCCTCGGGGGAGTAGCCCACCCCTTCCTCAATGCCTGGTTGGCCACCATCCTTCCAGGAACCATTTTCTCGGTCCGATTTGTTTCCATTAGTTTAGGTCTCATTGGCCTCGCGCTCACATTGATCCTGCGCGGCATCCAAGTGTATTATGCGGTGGAGCGCCGTCGGAAAAAGGTGGAGGATATCCTTCCAGATTTTCTATTGCTGGTCGCGGGAAATATCCGGGCGGGGATGACGAGTTTTTCAGCGTTCAAGAGTTCGGCCCGGCCCGAATTTGGGGCATTGTCGGAGGAGATTCGGGGGGCCACCAACCGCTCGTTGGGTACGGGCTCCTTTACAAATGCGTTGATGGATGTGAGCACGAGCATCCAATCCCAATCCTTGAGTGAGAGCGTTCGTTTTTTCGTGCAGGCCAATAAGAGTGGGGGAAAGATTGCCCAGTTGTTGGAAAATACCTCCAATGATTTGAGGCGGACCCAGGATTTGAAGCGCGAGCTCGAGAGCAGCACGAAGACGTATGTCATTTTCGTCGCTTTCGTGATGGTCATCGCGACGCCCCTTTTGATGGCGGTGTCGGTATCCTTCGTCTCTCTCATTTCAAACATTCAAACCCAAACCCTCTCCTCAGGAGGATCGTCCGATGGGGGGCTGGGTTTCCTAGGTGGCACGCTCTCGATCACCCCTGCCTTTCTTGAAGGGATGGCCTTTATCCTTCTTGCTGGGAATGCGATCCTCGCGGGATTGTTCATGGGAATGATTGGCCAGCGCAAGCCATTACTGGGCCTCCGATACACGCTGCCCA
Organism: archaeon; assembly: GCA_038046225.1. GTDB lineage: Archaea > Iainarchaeota > Iainarchaeia > Iainarchaeales > VGJJ01 > VGJJ01. Next base: position 686 of record JBBSWQ010000007.1, on the reverse strand, counting down.
TGATGGCCGTGTCGGTGCTTGTTTTTTGGGTATCCCAACTCTTCCTAGAAGGACTCCTGGGTGCAACATAACCTAATCTTTATATACGTTGATGCGATGGTTGAGGGATAGGAAGAGGGAAAAGAATCATGTTTTCACGGATAAAAAATCGGGCCCAGGGAACTACGGAATACCTCATCATCCTCGCCATCGTGATTGTGATCGCATTAGTCGTGGTGGGCGTTTTAGGGGGATTTCCCCGCATTGGGGCCAATATTGGGGAGGGACAAAGCAAGACGTATTGGTCGTCCGTCCAACCCTTATCCTTGATTGAATGGAAGGTAGGGGCAGGAAGCTCCGGCTCATTGGTCTTCCAGAACCAGACCGCGAACACCATCACATTGGAAACCGTGACGTGGGATACTAACACGGTCACCGTGTCTCAATCCATCGGACCCGGATCCAAATATACCGTGACCAGTTCCAGCATCCGATGCAGTCCGGCCGGGCAACCTTTTTCGAGAAACATGGCCTATAATTATTCCACCACCAACTTGAGCGATATCGACTTCAATGGTTCGAGTCCGGTTGTTGGAAACTGCCAGGGATAAATAATCACTCCTTTCGAGGGAGAGCCCACCATATACCCGGGCACCCCATTCCTCTCGCGACCCACCCATACATAATAGGAGGGCCCAAGCCCCTTC
>JBBSWQ010000006.1:0-41470 GCA_038046225.1 archaeon | reverse complement strand
TATTTTCCACTGGCATCCATGTACGTATTCGCTTCCCGCGGGTGCCCTGCACGGTGCACCTTTTGTGCGATTCCTTCCGTTTGGCGCTACAATGAGACCAAAAAACCCATCCGTTTCCGTTCTGCCAAGATGGTAGCGGACGAGGTGGAATTATTGGTAAAAAAATACAAGGTGGATGGGATTTATTTCTATGACGATGATTTTTGCGTCTGGAAAGATCACGTGATCGAGATTTGCAAAGAATTCATCGCCCGAAAAATCCCATTCGTATGGGGAGCAGAAACACGCGTGGACAAGGTGGATGAAGAACTATTGACGTGGATGAAGAAAGCGGGATGCATCCAGATCGATTTTGGAGTGGAATCGGGGTCTCAGCGCATGTTGGATGCGGTCAACAAGAATTGCAAGGTGGAAACGATCTATAAGGCATTTGACTTATGCAAAAAACTAGGCATTCGGACGTTCGCCAACATGATGTATAATCTTCCCGGCGAAACGGAAGAAGATGTCCGTGCCAATCAGGACTTGATCGCGGAGATAAAACCGACCACCGTGTCTTTTGGACTCATGACCCCCTATCCCGGATCCCAAATCTATGATGAGGTGGCGAGCGGCAAGGACGATTATCATTATTTCAAGGAAGCAGAGTGGAAACTGCCTCCAAAATTCATCGTGGCCAAGCACTCCATCGATTTGGATCGATTGGTATCCGAGGATAACATTCGCTTCAATTCTCCCTTACAGCAATTGACTCCTCGTTCTTCCATGCGCATGATTTTGCACCAGATGGCACGGAGTCCTCGTAAGGCGGATTATGTCAAGTCCTTTTTCACGCTCGGAAAATTCCTTGTGTTCGACCGGTTGCCTCGGATGATTTCCAAGAATGTTTCCCCCTATTCTTCCAAGGCCGAAGAAAAAGAAACCAAGAAAATCATCGTTCCCGCCCCTGAAACAGCGGCTACTTCTTCGAGCAAGTGAACGTGAATCCGGGGGAAAATAGTCCGGGCGATAGTCCGCTCAAAATCCGCGTAGTAATTCCCATTCCCACAGAATAACTCCACAAGTCGGAACAATCCTTATCGATTACGAATCCATTGCCCTCTAAGAATCTCCTAAATCCCGAATGGGTGAAAAACCGGAGGTGGGGAAAATTCCATTCCTCACTTCCGGAGAACCAGCGCTTCACCACCATGCTTCTCCCGAATAGTATCAGGAGGCGATCCAGCAAAGTAAACTGGTTGGGAACGTGCGCGTACAGTTTTCCTCCTTTTTTGAGGACGCGATGAATTTCCACTAAGAGGGTGTGGGAATGGACCATGTGTTCGAACACGTCCTTGCATATCACGTTGTCAAAAAATTCAGACGGATAAGGCAGTTTTTCCTCGAGGGAGGATGATGTGACCGTGATTCCTTTTTTCTGTGCGATTTTCAAGGCGTGGGGTTGTTCATCGACCCCATATACGTCCATGCGACCGATCAGCAAACTTCCCACTTCTCCGGAACCGCATCCCACATCTAGAACGTTTTTTCCGCGCATGTCGGAAAACCATTCCTCCAATTGGGGCTTGAGCTTGGCCGACATTTTTTGGTCAAACTCGATGAAGGGAGAGTATTCTTCTTTTTGGAGGGACATTTAGGATTCCTCCACTAAGTGTTGGTATAACTGATGCACGGCTTCTCCCACCTCTTCCCAGTCCCAAATAAGAGGTTTGAAGGATTTGGAAAATTTGAGAGATTTTAGTTTGGCAGCGGAGGGTTTTGATCGGAGGGCATGGATCAGGGCACGAGCCACTTCTTCAGAGTCATCGACATTTTTCACTCCTTGCGCAAGACCCGCTTCAACGTATTCGTGCATGACCCCTTTGTCGGGAATCACCATCGGTAATTCTGCCGCGGCCGCCTCGGCAAAAACAATGCCTTGTGATTCATAATCGGTGAGTAGGGAGAAAACGGACGCCGTGCGATAATGCACGAGTAGTTTTTCTCGATCCTCGAATCCGATGTTTCCATGGAAAAAAACCGCGTTGGTCAAGCCCTGTGCGTGGACCTGTTGTTCAAGGTCATGCCGCGCAGGACCATCCCCCACGATGTGGAGTTCGGTCTCCGGCATTTCCTCGTGAACTCGACCAAATGCGTTGATGAGGCGATGCATTCCCTTGTTTTTCACCAATCTCCCCACGCTCACTATTTTTCCACTTTTTCGATTCCCCTTTTTGGCGAATTCTGTCAGTGAAATGCCATTCGGGATAATGGACACGTTTTCTTTTTTCAATCCGAATAAGGGAGCCAGTTTTTCGTATTCCCATCTCGAGACGCATACTAGGTGATCAATCTTTTTTGCATGGATACGGTAAAACCACGCAAGGGGAATGTGCAGCAATCCTCTTAACATGGAAGAGGAGCCGCTGCTGTTGAGCGTGAATACGAGCTTCTGCCCCTTTTTCTTAGCCGTGATTCCCAACACGGAAACGAGGTTGTTGTACCCGTTGCAGTGGATGATGTTCCCGTCCCATTTTTTCAGGGATTGAAATAAGGGGATGGAAAAAAAATAATTATCCGCGGGGGCGAATGCCGAAAACTCTCGAACGGGTATTCCATGCAAGGAGTATTTTCCACGCGGTTTTTCCGCGGTCGAAAAGACTTCGACCGATACTCCTTTTCTCAACAAGTATTGTGAAACGTGCAAAATATTCTGCTCGATTCCTGCCGCGTGAGCGCGGGGGGTGCGTGGACTAAGCAGGGCGACCCGCATGAGGGATTCCTCCTTTCCAAATGGTCGAGGGAATCTCTTTCAGGACAAGCGCCATGATGAGCAATGACAGGACGTATCCCGTCGTCGTGCTGAGCAATCCCACGCTTGCGGCAATTTCGGTCGGTATACCATGCAATCCCATGAAGACAATTAGCGCTCCTTCCTTTACTCCCAATCCGTTCAGGGAGATTGGGATTAATCCCACGAGGATGGTTGAGGAAACCACCCCCAAGACGGTCAATAGGTCGAGGGAATATCCCACCTCCGCGAATAGGCCTTGGACCATTATTCCATTGATGAAAATGCTCAAGAAGACGAGGAAGAACAACCCGATCCATTTCATCGGATCGCCGAGCATGGTCTTTACCAGTCTGGAAAAACCGATGAAGTGGACCGCGTGCTTTCCCAATACACCATATCGGATGAAATGCCTTCCCCGCTCTGTCAAAAAAAGGAAGGATAGTCCTCCGACTACGGCAATCAGGGTTCCCGAATAAATGAGGAAGTCGTTGGTCGTAAGCAAACTTCCAATAGCCAATAAACTCAAGAGGAAAAGCCACACGAGCATGGTCATTTTGATCAATAGGATGGAGGCCACGCTCTCCCCCACTTCCACTTTTTCTTTTTGGAGAAAATACGCGAGGGAAAACATTCCCAGTTTTCCAGGAAAATAGAATTCCGTGCTCCAACTGTATGTGTAATTTAGCAGGACCCGTTTCAAGGGAATATTCTTCATCGTCCGGAGAACCCACCACACCGCTAATGCGTTAGTCAGGATAATTCCCCCGAATCCCACTGCCAGCCAGAGCAGGAGAACCGGTCCTGCCTCCAAAAGGAGGGGGAGGGACTGCAAGGGATTCGCCAGCAGGATAATCCCGCCAAGCAGCAGCAAGGCCAACAGTGCTCTGATTGATGGTTGGAAAAAAAAAGACAGCACGCGCTTCATGGGGCATTCACCCGATGGATGGAGATATTTCCTTCTTCATACATGGTTTCACTTCTTTCCAGCGGTGGCACTTTTTCATCCCCTTCCCGCAGGATATAGGTTATTTTTTCTTCGCGCAAAAAAAGTTCCGCCTCTTCAACGGTCATTTCTCCCGAGAAAAAGGCAGTTATTTTTTTCTCCTTATCCTCCCTTCCTGTGGTCTGATTCCAGTGTCCCACGTACGCATAGTGGGGAGTCATCCAAATCAGGTTGTTTCCCATCGTATAGTTTGACAACACGATTCCCGTTTTTTGTTTCTCCAGAAATGCCAATGCGTCAATCTGCCCCTGCGATAGGAAAGGACCGCTGTGAAACGATGGATCTTGTACATCCTCCGCGTGGTTGGTAATTGTAAAAAGCACCCCGGGAAGCATGACCAATACAATCAGCCCGACAACCGTTCTCGGTTCCTTTACCCAGTTATGGATAGGGCTTTTCTGGATCCATTCCCAAGCAGAGCGTATTCCGGTCGTAGCTAGAATAACCAACGGCAAAAACAGCGCGTGCTGGAACCGTAGTCCTTTCCACGGATTAAGACTTAAGACTAATACGACCAGCAGCCAACTCCAGAAGAACGCGTTCACGTGTTTGTTTTCCAATTTGAGCGTGCGAACTCCCAACAAGGCAAATAGGAGGATGAATCCATATCCTAGGATCCACCAAAAGGGACTCTCACTCCGTTGCCATAGTCCGTATGAGAAGAATACGGATTGAAAAACGGGATCCTGTAATGCCCATAGCAAATATGACCCGATGGCAATCAAAACAATCGCCATTCCAAAAAAGGGTTTAGATAATTCACGAACGGATGTTTTCTGCGGATGCTGAATGAGATATAAGACTCCTCCCCCAATCAACACGGGAAAGAATGTGACCGCACTCACGGGGTGCACGAAAAACATGCCCGCCAGACTCGCTCCGAAGAAGAGTAGGTATTTCCCGTCTTTCTTTTCCCAGTAACGAAAAAGGGAATATAATCCAGCCACAAACAATGCTTCTCCCGCGATGGCGAGGGGAAAACTGAGATAGCCGAACAAGGTATATCCCAGCGAGTAGGTCAAGTCCGTAGAATACAAGTTTCCCAGCGCCGGAATGAATGCTCCCAGCAGTTTAGTAATCCACCCGAATCCGGCTCCCACACAGGTCAATACAAATGCGGTCTTTTTCCAGAAGGGATCGGGAAAAAAATAATCCAAGAGTTTCCACACGAGAAAAAGGAGAATGACTCCGGTGAGGTAGCGTATCAGCGCCAAGGCTAGAGGGATTCCCAGTCCGGTGCTCACGATTCCCGTGATCCAGAAGTAAGGAAAGAAAAACCGCCCTTCTTGACTTTCAGAGGTAGCCCGATTGGGAATGAGCAAATCCGCTGGGTTTTGGGCGTACGAGTAGATGTAATTCCCATAATAGTGGAAATCGTCAATGAAATCGAATCCCATGAAAACCTGTTCGGGAGGAGAGGAAGATGCATACCCCGCCAGCAAGGGAACACTCGCGAGCAGCGGGATTCCAAGGATGAGTGCCCATACCCACAAAGGGATTTTAGTTGTCATGTGCTTTTCCATCCCCTGTTAGACCCCAGTAGCGTTTTCTTCACGGGTTTTGGCGACAGCAGTGGGAGGGTCCGGGTTTTCTTCTTTCTTCTCCATGATCCCTTTGAATACGGTCAGTCCTTCCACGAGCGTACGAATGTCCGATACCGAGCGTATTTTGAAGAATTTTTTCACAAGGACGGATGGTCGTAGATAAAATTCCTTGAAGGCCTGCTTCTGGTATTGGATTAGTCGTTCATAGGGCACGGCACCCTGCACGAGTAAGGGCTGTCGGTCTCCAAGAGGGATAAAGTCCTCCCACGGAGTTTGACTCGTGACAAATCCCTGTTCCATGGAAATGCCATACAAGTCCGTCCCTGGATAGGGAGACGTGATGAAGAAGGTCGCATTGTCCAGATCCAATTCCTTGGCGAAGCGGATCGTATCTTGAATCGTCTCATCCGTGTCCCCCACATTTCCCAGCATGAAGGAAGAATGAACCTCGAATCCGTGTTTTTTCATGAGCTTGATTCCTTTTTTCACTTGATCCAAGCGGAGGGATTTTCTCATCTTGTTCAATACGTCCTGATTTCCGCTCTCTATTCCCATGCTAATTTTCACGCACCCCGCTTCCTTCATGGCGCGGAGCATGGGCTCGGTAATCGTATCCGTTCGTGCGAACGCCACCCATCGTGCATCCAATTTTCTGCGCGTTATTTCCGCACACACGTCAATGACTCTCTTCTCATTGATTCCGAACAAATCATCCATGAAATTGAATTCCTTCACTCCAAATGTTTTGACGCAATACTCCATTTCGTCCGCCACATTCTTCGGGGAACGGAAGCGCATTTTTCTCCTCCACGTGGTTTTGGAGATGCAGTGGATGCAGTCAAACGCACAGCCGCGCGAGGTCATGATGTTCATCGTGCTCTCACTATTGGATAGTTTTTTCGAGGGAGCCGTGTGGTACCGTTTCACATCAATCAAATCGTATGCGGGAAAGGGAATGGAATCGATATCCTGGATTAATTCCTGCATCCCCGTTTGAAACACGCCACCATGCTCGTCCTTGTACCCGATTCCCTTCACGTCCGAGAAATCTTTTTTCCCGTCCAATACGTGCTCCACCAATTCTCGGATGACTTGTTCTCCTTCCCCCACTACGGCAAAATCCACGGAGGGATGGGAGACACATTCTTTAGGAAATACCGTCGGGTGTAGTCCGCCCCAGACCACTTTACAGTGGGGATTGACTTCCTTGGCCATGTCCGATATGCGCTTGCACGCATTCACGGTGGGAGTGGGCACTGTCATCACTACAAAATCGGCTTTTTCTCGAATGAATTTTTCCCGGATTTGTTCATCCGTCATCGCATCGAGTTCACAATCCAGTATTTTTGGTTGAATGGAAGGGACATATTTTCGCACGTAGGAAGCGATATACATCAAACCTAGTGGCATGGCATGTCCTCCCGATTCCTTGATCCCAAACGACGTGAGAAATGGGGGATTGACCAAGAGAAAGCGGAACGTTGGTACATTCGTGGAAGATTGAATGGGCAATTCCAAGGCGGACGCAGTCATGCATCAAAGGGGAAAAAACCATTAATAAAACGTGCCTTCAGGAGGGAAGAAAACGCTCAATATTCGACCGTATCAAGACGGTCGCCGACATAAACGATGTAGAATCCCCTCTCCATAGGCTTGTTGAATGGTTTCAATATCGGAACGGCCCATCCCGGAGTCTTGTTGGGAACAATGCTCCCTTCCTCTCCAAGATACACTTCTCGCAAGCCGGCATTGTTCCCGATGCTCTGCAAATACCCCGGATCAAATTTCAGGGCGCCGTTTTCTTCTTTGACGACGCGTGAAAAGAGATTCATGAGCGGGTTCCTTGCGTTGGGTTCGGATAACACCACATACCGCCTGGTGACGCGCGCCATTTCCTTCACCACGTCCACGGGGCTTTCCACATGATGCAGGAGATTGGAACAGAACACTACGTCGAAGGATTGATCATCGAATGGAAGAGCTTCTGCACTTCCCCGGACGAGGTCGGGAACGTTATTTTTTGCCAGCATCTCATGACTAAAATCCATTCCAACCACATGGGGAGTTTTCTCTTTCCAGTAATGGGTGAAAAAACCCGTACCGCATCCAACGTCCAATAGCATCGTTTGAGAGGTGATTCCGATCAAACGAGCGATGGCATCCACTTTGGGTTTTGCAAAAGCTTCCACGGCAGGATGGGTGGGGAGGCGCTTGTCTCGTTTCTTTTCCCAGAAAGCGGATTGTTCGTGATAATCCACGGAAACATCCGTCATTTGGTTTCCCCTTCCTTAGATTTGATTACTCCTTTCATGGATTTGGTTTCCTTTTTCAGGGGCAGATCAATTTTTTGGCGCATCGCGAAGCGTTTGTTTTGGTTAAGGGAGTCAATTTCCACAGAGGAAAGCATTCTCCCACTCACTCCCAATTCTTGTAATTGGAAATACAGGCTCTGGGGAACATACCGGATGGAAAATTCATCCCCCACTTTTCCCCGGACGAAAGAATGGGAATATTCGGTCGCATCAATCGTATCGAGGATCTCACACCCCTGAGGAGAAAACGTTATCTTTCGTTCAAATGAAAGGGGAACAGCCTTGTTTTTGAGGATAATCCGTTCACGTATTTTTCCCTTGATTTTGTACGCCAGGTCCGTGCTCTCTCCGAAAGTTATCAGGGCGGAGCGCAAGGCCATCATCTTGATGGGGGTGGGGAGTTCGGTCGCCCACACGTGCATCTTTCCGGAGACCGTGCACCCTTCTTCCGAAAACGATGGTTGATAGGAGGAATCAATCCATTGCGTGGTGAGGGTGTTTCCTTCCCCGTCTTCCAGCAAGACGCCGCAGTCATTGATCGCAAGAGACTTTTTCTTCTTGTCAAAGAGCTTGATCACTCCCCCCTTAGCCAGGTTGATCGTGGCATAATACGCAGGAGAGTTCTTCACCATCATCCGTGCTTCCCAAAACACTTTTTGGAAGGCTTTCTCCTGAAAGGGAATGAGTCCTATCTTCGTTTTGCTGCGCGGGAACGCCTCCAAATAGGATTGGAGAAACTCATTCACCCGATAGGCCACATATCGGTCGGGCATGATGCGGGGAGGGACTAGTGATCCCTCCGATAATCCTTTTGCCAAGTGTTCCGCTACTCCCGCAGCTAAGGGGTTTTTTCTCCCGTGGATTTCAAACCCGTGGGGATAGAAATGCAGTGTTTGGCGACTGCCCATGGTGCCGGCATAGTATCCGTTTGGATAGGCAAAATGCGAGGCGAACGCGATAGCGGGAGGAATGCACGCATAGATTTTTTTCAGCCATGCATGATGATTGGGATGATCGGAATCCCGTTCCATGATTTGCGTGAGTTTGGTCAGGAATGAAATGCCGGCGGAAAGATATCCCAGATCCGCTCCATCGTATTCGAGGAACCATCCCTCCGGTGACTGGAGGTTCAAAAAGTAATCGAGTTTTTCTTCAAAATTATAGAGGAGGGACTCATCCCCCAACACGTGAGAGGCATAATAGATTGGAAGAAGAGCCATGGCATGATGATTGGCGAGAATTCCGTGCTCATCATATTTGGCCAAAAATATCGCGGCCTTTCTACAGGTTTCAAAAAATTCTTTTTTCCGCTCGGGAGGGAACTCGTTCCCCAATAGTTCGAATGCGGAGAGCATAGCATATAACAAAAATCCGGTCGGTCCCGCCCAGCCTCTTTCATTGGGATAAAACTCGTCAAAACTTCCGTCGTTTTTCTGGATCTTGGACCAATAGCTCATGGATGCGAGAATCCATTCCTTGATCTTGGGTTGATGATAGTACGCGTTTTCCGGGAAATCGTGGGCATATACGAGCGCGAGGGAGTGAACACTGTACTGCATTATCGCGGAAGAAAAATCGATCGATTTATCCAGCCAGTAGGTACGATCCGCACACCCATAGGTGGGGGAGAAGGCATTCCGATCCATCAAACTCAACAAACGGGGAATCTGATCCAGTGCTTCTTTCCGATAGGCATCGGCCGACCCGACATCCAAATAGGGTTTCATCGCATCGCCCTCGTTTTTACCCACAATTGAGCGATGAACGCAAACAGGTATACTTGAATTCCCGCGAGCAATAGGAGGACGGTGGTTGCATCCATGAATCGTCCGACATGGTACGTGCTGTAGTACGCCACGAAAAATCCGAGGAGAATGAACAATGTTCCAATGGGCATGAATATTTTTCCAGGATTGAAGTAGGTGATTACCCTAAAAATGAGGGAAATAAAATTCAACCCGTCCTTAATCACATTCATCTTGGATTTTCCTTTGCGGGGGGCATAATCGATGGGCACATATTTCACGGTATACCGATTGACTAAGGATGCAAGTGTGATGGTGATCGTGAATGAAAACCCTTGCGGATACAAATGGTAGAACTCCATCCCCATGTCCTTCCTGAAAAGTCTCATTCCGGAATTCAAATCGGGAATTTTTTGTCCCACCAGATAATTGGCGATGAGGGACAAGAACATTTTTCCGGGCTTGCGGGTCCAGGCAATGTGTTGGCTGCTCGGGTTGCGCGCCCCCACCACCATATCCGCTTTTTCTCTTTTTTCCCACAGCCTTGAAAAATCCTCGACGGGGTATGTTCCATCCGCATCCGTGATGAAAATCCACTTCCCTATTGCGCTACGCAAACCTGTTTTGAGCGCGGCTCCGTACCCCCTATTCGTGGGATGCGCGATCAGACGAAGCCCCTTAATCCCTGCAATCTTGGACGACGTCTTGTCGGTGCTCCCGTCATCGACAACAATAATCTCTCCGGCTATCTTATTTTCTTTCAGCACGAGTGACACGCGGCGAACCGTCTCGGAGATGGAATCTTCTTCATTGTACGCGGGAATAATGACGCTGACAAAATCAGAAATAGCGTTTTCCGTCATCCTTTTTCACCGTTTGATGATTGTATGAATTACCGCATCACGAAGCGAATCAATAACCATTCAGCCCCACTATGTATTTAAACGAACATACCCCGCGTTGATGTATGAAGGCTATTTCCAACAGCCATTCCTACGCGGAATGGGTCCGCTCACACGGTTTCTTGCTCGCGGGAGTGATTGCGTTTCTGTTTTTCTTCTTTTCATTCTACCCCCCATTCTTTGTCGCAATAGATGAACACGAGTACCTCAAAAACGCGTTCCTATTGCGAGAGGGATCGCTAATCGCGCCCGATCATTCCCTGTATTGCGGGGGAAATATCCTCTCGGAAAACCGGTCCATTTCCAGTTACCCGATAGGAAAATCTATTTCCTTGATTCCATTCACATTCCTGCCCTTTTCATGGGTGTTTCTTTCGGGACTATTACTTCATCTCTTCAATTTTCTATTGATCTATATTATTTTACGCCGTGACACATTGCCGGGGGAGTATTCCCTCCTGTATCTCTTCCTGCCGCTTGCCGCTTGGGAAAGCAGGACCCTTTTTCCCGAATTGGGAGTACTGACCCTCTTCTTGTCCGGATACTGGCTCTGGAAAAAGGACCGCTTTCACTCCACTTTCGGAGCGGGATTGTTGTTGGGACTATCCGTATTTTTTCGCGTCGACGCGGTAATTGGTCCACTCGCCTTCTTGGTGCAGGCGGTCGTGAAGGAGCGATCAAAAGTGATCCCCTTCATCGCGGGCGGACTGATTCCTGCCCTGCTTTTTTTTGGATTTAATGCCGCATACTATGGCGGGTTTCTCTCCACTGGATACGGGTCAACCATCGAGCAAGTGGGCTCGGCAATCAATCCGGCTTTCCTAAAAAATGTAGTCACGTATATGGCGCTCCTGTTTGTCGCGCTGCCATTCTCCCTGTGGGCTATTTTTCGCTCAAAAAAAGAATGGCCCCTTTTTGCGGTGTTGAGCGGGGGGACAATCCTCCTCTTTTCCCACTTCACCAATTTTTGGGATTTTTCTTTTTCACTCCCGCTTACTTTCACCGCGCGCCTCCGATATTTTCTTCCATTGCTTGGATTGCTGTTGATTCCCACAATGACGTTTTACCATTTATTCTTCATGCGCCCAACCGTGCGGAAATTCACGGAGAGGGTTTCCCCCGCAGTAATTGGGGGGGTGTTTCTCTTGCTGGCCGCAGGTGGATTATGGGCGCTCAACTCATCTCATTATCAGTTGGCAGCGCCCCGCGGAGAAATTTCTGCTATTCTTCCGTCGTTTATTCCTGAATCCTCCATCGTGATTGGTTCGGCAGATGATTGTATTTATTTTTTAGACCCACTTTTTGGAGAGAGACACTATTATCCCATTTCCAATTATAGTAATCAGGAGGTTCCGGCTGGAGCATACCTTTTAGATATTGGTTACACATCCCAGCAGGGAAAAGGTGGCCCTCGCTCAGAATTGGTAGATGCGGAGCGCGAACTCATTCGGAAATACTTTCGTGATCATTCCGATTCCCTCACTCAGGTCTTTGAAGGTGAGAATGGATTTCACTTAATCATCTCGACGAAGGACTGAGCAATATGCAACCCTTATTGATTACACTCACTGAAAAATCTATTCCGGGAGGAGTGGAAGTATTTGCCCAATCCCTCCGCAACACGTTTCCCTCTCTTCAAATCGTGGGCCGTGAAACCCTTTCCGGTTTTTCAACCTCTCATCATGTCCCTTTCGCGGGGGAGATTCAGCAAGGGCTTTCCGCCGCGAAGTATGTGGAATCGCTTTCCTCTCCTCCCGATTTTGTGATTACGAGTGGATTGCATGGTTGGGCGCTCCCCTCTCTTTCGAAAAAAATCCCCACTGTTTCGTTTTTACATGGTACGTATGCGGGATTAGCGGATGCTGGGTATTCTCCTTTTTCTCCGCTTTTTTGGCGTATGCGTTTTTTGTTATCGCATTTTGAAAACAAGAGCGCGCGTCAAGCCCATCGGGTTGTGGTCAATTCTTCATTTACACAAGAGGAGGCGTACTCCTATTATGGGTTGAATTATTCATCCATTGTGGAATTGCCTATCAACACAAACGTATTTTATCCTTCTAGCCCCTCCCGGGCGCGACAAAAAATGGGATGGGCTCCAGAAAAGAACACGGTACTGTTCGTGGGCAATCCAACCCACTCCAAAGGATTTGATGTGGTGGAGGCTTTAGCTCAAAAACACCCGGGGATTGACTTTCATGCGGTTATTTCCTCTCAGTATATCTCTTCCATTCCTAACCTCCACACTCATTCCGCCCAACCCCATGAAAAATTAGTGGATTTTTATCGCGCGGCTGACGTAGTGCTTTTTCCATCCCGCTATGAAGGATTTGGGTTTGTCCCCATGGAAGCATTGGCATGCGGGACGCCCGTATTATCCTCTCGTGTAGGGATCTTCAATCATTTTTCCCCTACAGGAGCGGAAATAATCCCACATGCGTTGGAATCATTTGATCGCGCACTGACCAAGTGGTCGTTTTCTACTCCTCCACGATCCACATTTTCCTCGATTAAGAAACGCTTTTCATTTTCCACATTTTCCCAGCTAATGAAGAAAGAAGTCGTGCTGGCTCAGGAGAGGGCCCAATGAAGAAGATTATTATTTATACGCCCTACACTCCCTCTCATCCCGGAGCAGCTGGGGTGCGCGTCCATTATTTGGCCAACGCTTTGTCCGAAAAAGGGCATAATCCCCTCATCCTTTCTCCTGCAGATGGAAAAGGTCTCTCGTTGGCATTGCGCATTCGACATGAAAATCCGTCTTTAGTCATTGGAACAGCTCCACCCCTCCCTCCATTATGGTGGATATGGTTAGGGTCACGTTTATCCATCGCTCCGTTCGTGCTAGATGCCAAAGAGGATGGTCGCGCCATGGATATTCTGTCACGCTCGTCCCATTCCGTTAAGGAATTTCTTTTCCTTTCATTGAGAAAGTGGATTTATACCCACGCGGATGCTCTGTGGTTTTTGACCGAGAGTGATCGTCAAGAGGCCCGTTCACAGTATGGCATTGACTCTTCTCGTCTCACTTTGGTGACCAATGGCACTGATCCCCGACTGGTGTTTGATGCCGTCCAACGCAAAAAAATGCGACAGGAATGGAAAGTATCCAGTCAGGATTATGTAATCCTATATGCAGGAAGCATTGGGGATGAAGACTTGGAGGGTTTGTTGGATTCCCTTCCCTCCATTTCCCGTCGCGAGATATGGGTATTTGTGTTAGCTAGCGATCAATCGCCAGCGAATCAAGTCCTGAAAAAAAAACTACAGGAAAAAATGAGAAAAAAAATTCCGCGGTCCATTATCCGGGAGAATATTCCAATAGGGGAAATGGGCCCCATCCTTTCCGGGGGGGATATTGGAATCGTTCCCTGGAGGAATTCACTTCCCACCAGTCTTCCCGTCAAAGTCTTTGATTATGCTGGGACTGGGCTGCCCGTTGTGGCCAAAGCTCCTGCGGGGGGAGAATTAGATTGTTTTTTGAAAGCGCATCCCACGTGGGGAAAGAGTGTGGACTCCTGGGACGCCTTTCACCAATTGCTTTCTTCCAAGAAACCTTCCCCATCCGGACGCAAATTACGTGCGCAGGCTATTCACGCGGACTGGGATCGTCCTTCTATTATGCGAAAGGCCGTTGAATGGTTGGATGAAAAAAGACTATTATTATAAGGAAATGACTGAGAGAGTATTCGTATGCGCTATTCCAAGGTATTGTTGATTCCTGTGGCGTATTATCAAAGCGCTTATCGTCCAGGAGACGTACCCGACCTAGCATTGGGATATATCGCGGAATACTTGCAGGTTAATGGTATAGAGTATAATACCATCGACATGAATCTGGGGTATCATTTTGACGACATTGTGACCAAGATCAAGGATTTCCAGCCCAGCATCATTGGGTTTGCCATGAAAAGCTATCGCTATAAGGACTCCTATGCCCTCATCACGCGAATCAAGGATGCTTTTCCCCTCATTCCCATCGTAGTGGGAGCAGCGCATGTCTCTATTGAGAAAGAACGCGTGTTGGACGAGTGTCCCGCCATCAATTTTGGTATTGTAAAAGAGGGCGAGGATGCTTTTCTGGAACTCTGTCAAGGAAAGCCTTTGTCGGAAATCAAAGGACTTATTTACCGTGAAAGCGGAAAGTCTATTTTCAACGGGGAGCGTCCCTTTCGTCGAGACATTCAATCCCTACCCTGGCCAAAATACGAAAAGTTTGAGCTGAAAAAATATTGGTACCCCGGCATGATGGTCTTGTCCTCACGCGGTTGTCCCGAAAAATGCACGTTTTGTGCGGTTCCTAACGTGAGTGGGAACTGGTGGCGCTTTCGCACACCGGAAAGCATGATTGAGGAAATCAAGTATTGGTATGACAAAGGCTATCGTCGCGTCGAGTTTTTGGATGATAATTTTACGTTAGACATGAATCGCATCCTCAATTTTTGTGATTTGGTCAAAAAAGAAAATCTTAAAGGATTAATTCTCAACGTCCCCCAAGGGGTTCGCGCGGATCGCGTGAATAAGCACCTACTCCAGCGCATGCGGGACGTTGGATTTATTTCCATAGCTTTTGGAGTGGAGGTGGGAAACCCCAGAATGTTATCCATCGTAAAGAAAGGGGAGTCCATGGAAACCATTGAGCACGCAATCCGGGATGCTATTGACGTGGGATTTGATGTCCATCTTAACATGATGGTGGGCTTCCCCGATCAGACGGTGGAGGACGTTGAAGACACCTTCAATTTTGCTCTCAGGTTCCCTATCCGATGGGCGACCTTCAACAATTATGTTCCATACGCAGGCACGGAGGGGTATGAAAACGCCAAGGCGCGGGGATTGTTACTAATTCCTCCCTCTGAATACCTTAACGATATTAATCCGAAGTCCGAACGCATCATTGTAGCCACCCCCCAAATTTCGACCGAACAACGCCATTACATCGAACAGAAAATTCCCCAAGTTCAATCCGAGATTCGAAAAAAATATCACGTTCGTCGCCTCATGCGCGAGTATGGTTATTTTGGAAGGATGGTGGGAACGCTATATTCGCATTCGATTATCCCAAAATCCCTATTCAATTGGGCAATTAAGGTCAAACACGAAACGGGAATTCAATAAAGCGCAGAGCTAAAGCGCAATACACTCGGCTAAAAGCCCCGTACATTCATCGGGTTTTCCGATTGATAAGTGTGTTCGATACCACAGTCTGGTCCATCGCTTCCCCCATTGAAAAAAGGGCAGAATATCCTTCATCGGCAAAAACAACAAGGTGATCCTCCGGAATAAATTGAACAATCGTTTCCCTGGCATCTTTCCATATCCATACACGCTTTGAACGTGTAAATGAGTCCCGAGAACATCGCGTAAAGTTCTCTCGGTGAAATGTTGGTAGTGTTTCGGAATGACCTTTCTTCGAATGGAAGGAACGGTCACCAGCAGTTTTCCACCCTTCTTGAGTCGTCTAGCTACGGCGCCTACCACTTTTGCCACTTGAGCGGGGGGGATGTGTTCCAGTACTTCAATCATGGTAATCTGGTCGAACATTTCTTTTGGAGGGAGGACTTCAATTCCTCCTACTCGAAACTGGACGTGAGGGTTGAAGCCTTGAGCAAACTGAATCGCCCGATGGGAATGGTCCACTCCCCATGGTATAATTTTTTCATGTCTTAATTCATAAAATAATCGCCCATCCCCGCATCCTACGTCGAGGATTTTTTGTCCATTAAAAGGGGACAGTTTTTTGCCAACCACATGCAGGTAGTCCAAATATTCCAGGTCCCACATCTCTTGTTCCTCGGAAAACAATCCCCGATAATGATACGGGAACACATATTCGTCTTCTTGCCGCTGCTGCTCGGTCGTAAAGAGTCGTTTCATCGCTTCCCCATCCCCCTAGAATGAAATACATGTTGTATTTTCCCTAAAAAATGTTTTTCGTGCGGTGAAAAATAGAAAATTCGCGGAATGAGCTTGAGATGAATGTGCATGTATATGATCAGCCATCCACCTAAAATAAAAAATGTCACCAAATTGGCTTTCGCCACACCTAATGCCCCTAATTGAGCAGCCGCATACCAGTAGATGGGAACAGCTACCATACTGGGGAGAAAAAAAAGCTTAAAAAAGAAGTCTTTAGGAGGAATTTTAGACACTGCTAAAGAGGACCAAGGCCGGGCAATGTTGAACAAAGTCACTCCAGACACCAAATAAATAGAATAAGTCCATATCTGCGCGGGGCTTTCTGGTCCCAAAAGCGAAATAAGCCATGGTCCCATGATCAAAAAGGCCCCCCATTGGGCCACGGAGAAAAGCGTGTTGTAGCGCACCGCGATTCCAAGCATATTTTCAAGTGTACGTTTATCCTCAACGGAGGAAAGGCTAAGCGATAATACTTTTTGGATCATTTGCGGGAAAACAAAAAATACGTTTGCCAAGGTTAGTGCTACTGCATAATCCCCTACCACCCCTAATCCTACGAAAAAACCCAGGATGACAATGTCAATCTGATATACCAATCGAATGACCGATCCTGCCAGGTGATTCCAGATGGAAAAATTGCGCAGAGAGTCAATGGCTAATTGAAAGGTGGGGGGAAAAAAAGAAAAATGCAGGTGGCGATGGGCATTCCAAATCCACCATACCAACCCTAACATGGCCACTCCCAGTTGGAGCCATCCATACACAATCACATCGCGTTGGAAATATAATAATCCAATCAAGGTCAATAGCAATAAGTTAGAAATGACATCCACAAACGTGATTCGGGCCTGGCGATACGCCCCATAAAACGCTTCCCGAAATGGGCCCACCAGACTGTTGAGAAGAGTGGTTCCCACTAACAAGAGGAAGTAGAGGGTCAATCGGGGATCCGACTGGAGGGAGGAAAGATGGAGTGCCATCCCCCCCGCCACAACAAATAATACCAGACTGCGCATCACTCCAAAAAAGAAGAATGAGGAGATGTATTCGTTTAATCGCCCCTGCATCTTTTTAAAATCCCGGATGAATACGTTCTCGGGCAATACCATCAGGAAACCCAAAAGAGCCATGTATCCCCCCGCCAATCCAATGATTCCAATTTCCTCATGTGTGAGTAATCGCACTAAAATGGCAAAGTTAATGAAACTGATGAGCTTGGAAAAAATGACCTGGAGGGTGCCAAATGAAAGAACGGAAAAAACGCGTGTGAAAAGGGTCATGGGGATAGTCTCCGGTAATACTCCAACTGGTTCCCTACAATTATTTTCCAATCATATTCCGCCGCAAACGCCCTTAATTCATTTTTCATGAATTGAATTGAAGAGGCACGAGCATCCATGACCTTTTGGATGTCCTTAGCCGCATTGATTGGATTGGAAAAATCGGTTATTATAATCCCTTTAGTCTGCGACGCGAAATGTTCAAAAGAAGGGATACAATTCAGCACCGGGATGCATCCGGCTGCGGTCGCTTCAATAGCTGAAATACCAAATCCTTCGTATTCGGAGGCGGAAAGAAATATGCCACATTTCGCGAATAGCTTCATCCGCGTCTCATCCGACACTTTTCCGTGAAAGCGGACCCGAGAATCGATTCCTAATTCTTTGGCCCGCTGTTCCAGTCCCTTTTGTAGTCCTTCCCAATTATCTCCCACAATGTGTAAGGTTATTTTTTGGAAGGAAGGATAGTGAGCGAGAGTTTCCAGCAACCGATCGACGCGCTTATTCCGCGACAATCGACCCACAAATAGCCATTGATTCTTGTCTTTTTTGGTTTTAGCCTGGGCAAAAAACTCTGAGGATATTCCATTTGGAATTATTTTGGTTTTATAGGAAAAATTCTCCACAAAGGTTTGATCCGAAGGGCTGTCGCAGATAATCCCGTCCACTTTTTTCAATAACGAAGGAAGGAAAAAGGTTTGGTATACCCACTTGAGAATGGACCTTTCAGTGGTGTGACGAAATCCCCCGTGCGTATTTAACACGATGAGGGCTGAATGTTTTTTTTTAGTCCTGCAGGCCGCTTCTAACCATCCTCCGAAGCCATGGACATGGACAATGTCTTTTCCCTGCGCATATTGAAGAAATTCAGGCAATGGAGGGACGCGATAGAACGAAAAACCCTTTTGTGGAACTCGGTGGATTTTCACCCCTTCCTTTTCCTCGTACGCGGGGAGCGTGGTTCCTTTCGTGCAGGTGTTAAAGACCACTATTTCCACTCCATTCCCCGCCCTTAATTGCTCCTTGCTGCTCTCCCAAATGACGTTTTCGATGCCCCCGATACATGGAATGGTATGATTTCCCACATGGAGGATGCTCAGGCGTTTGGCTTTCATTTCCATACCCTCCGATCCAATAATCCAAATCCAGCTCCTAGGACGAATACGATGGAACGTAGGAACGTGAGGGCGATCGCAAAGGGTACCAGGGCAAGGTCCTTTCGTGCAACTAACAGAAGGAAATCATACAGCGCGACCACGATAACCATAGTTATTACGATTAGAAAATACATTAGCTGCACAATTTCGCTCACTATCAATGCGCGTGAAAGATCGGAGGTGAGGAGCCGCACGGCCAGATAGGTCAGAACCAGCAGGAACAATCCCCCCACAAAGAAGTTTATCTTCAGCATGTGAGGGGTATAGCTGTCCTGGACGCTTTTCCCAGGATGCTTCACGTACATGCGGGTCCTCCAATAGGCGCGGAAGAATTTCACGCGCAGATAGTGCATAAGTGAACTCGGATGCGTATGGTATACGATTGCATTCGGGGCGAATTTTAATGCCATTCCTTTCTCGGCGAGACGATAGGAGAACTCGCTGTCTTCTCCCGAGGCTCGCGGGAATGTCTCGTCGAAACCCTTTTCGTCAATGAAAATCTTTTTCCGATATGCCGCGCTGTAAGTGCCGATCCAATCCAATTTTTTCTTCCGTTTCATCCCCTCGTATCGGTATTCGATATCCAATTGGTCGAACCGGGCGGTGAGAGCTTTCTGTCGGGTCTTATAGGCCCCCTGTACCCCTACAATGTTCGCATCATCAAATGGCCTGAGCATCTCCTCCAGCCATTCCTTTTCCGCAATGCAGTCGCTATCGATGAATAGGATTATGTCTCCCAACGCCTTTTGGGCTCCCGCATTCCGTGCATGAGCGGGTCCTTGGTTCTCTTGGGAAACCAGTGTTACGAGGGAATAGGATTTAGCGATTTGGGGGGTCGAATCCCTACTCCCATCATCCACCACGATAATTTCTTCTGGATGGGTCGTCTGTTGGAGCAAGGCATCCAAGCATTCGTTGAGGGAGGATTCGGCGTTGTATGCAGGGATGATGATGCTTGCGGTCAGTCCTTCTTTCTTGGTTTTCCGGGGCATAATTTCACGCGTCCGCGTAGTCATTAGGGAGAAATGAGTTCTATGGTCCTTGGATGACTGGCAGTGAGGTCCGCTGGTTGGTCTCCCCAAGAGAGGATTTTTCGTGGGTATTGAAGAGATATTTGAAAAAAGTCCTTCCGCTCTTCACAAGTCGGGGGAATTCGGAAGGGGTGGTGATCCCTTCCCATATCTTGGCGGCGATGAACTCCGGTCGCATGTAGAAGTTCCGTCGTGCATCGTCACACGCATCAACCAATTCCGCCGCAGTAAGCTTATCCGTGCTCACAATTGTATTGTGCGTGCCGTCTTCCAATAGCCAATTCTCCCAATTCTCCGCTTTGATAGTGAGAAAATTATTGGTCTTGGCCCATTCGTAGGCCTCGGTCCCCGGGTACACCATAATGGGAAAGAATTGCACCGTATCGGGATTGAGTTTCTTAGCGAATTCCACGGTCTGCTGGATGGATTCCTTCGTCTCTCCCCGATTGCCCATCATGAAGCACGCATGCACGAGCACATTCGCTTCTTTCGTATCCTTGAAGAATTGCTCGATCTTCTGCGTGGATGTCCCCTTCTTGATATTGTTGAGGATTTCCTGCGATGCACTCTCGACCCCGACACACACCAATCGGCATCCGGCTTTTTTCATAATCTTGAGGGTTTCCAGATCCACATCCGCACGCGAGTTCACGGTCCATGTGATTTTCAACTTGCGGTCGATGACCTCTTGACAAATCTCTTTCACCCGTGCACGGTCGACCGTGAACGTGTCGTCCTCAATCATGATGTCATTGACGTGAGGGAGATTGTTTGTAATCCATTCAAACTCGTCGACGATATTCTTCACGCTACGCGAACGAAAATTGTGTCCAGTAAACGTTTGGGGCCAATCGCAGAACGTGCAGCGGAAGGGACAACCTCTCCCGGTGATGATGGTGACTTCCGGCCAGAGCACGGAGGGATAGAAATAATCCTTAATCTCCAGGTGCTTCGCCCACACCTGCGTGACGAAGGGAAGTTTGTCCAAATAGTCCGCAGGGACATCCGGAGCATCCGGGTTCTTGATGATCTCATTGTCCTTGTTCCGAAAAGTAATCCCTTGGATTTCCTCAAACGAATGTCCTTTTTCGATTCGGTTGGCCATTTCCACCGCGGTCAAATCATATTCTTTCCGCATGATCAAATCGACTTCCGGGGCGATCGTGAGAGTATTTTCCGAGACGGCCGAAACGTGGGGTCCGACCATCGCGATGATACTATTCGGGAATTCTTTCCTCAGGTGAATGGCGACCTTGCTGTCATTGACAACGGATGAAGTTACGGTATGCATGATGATGAATTTAGGGTCGAATTCCCTGACCATTTCCGTGACCTTTTCCACGGAAATCAATTCTTTAGGTGCCGTAGCGTCGATGAGTTTGACGTGATGACCGTTGATTTCCAGCGATCCCGCAGCATATCCTAACCAAATGGGGTAGTAGACGCACCCGCCCTTACTGACAGCGGGAGACCGCGAGTTCTTGGAGAACTGGGCAAAATAGGGTGGATTGAGTAGAAGAACGTTGATCCCCATTTGAATCACTTGGAACAGATACTCAGCATCCTTCCCTTTATAAAAAAAAGCCCCCTCTTCGAGCATTGTTCTATCAAGGGGTCTATTCGGCACTGATTCAAATGGCCGAGAAATGAAAAAAGGTTGAGGATATTGCTATTAAAATTCCAATGCACCTCATGAAAAGTATGTCCATTCGTCAGATGTTGATTCATCGTTTTTTTTATGATCCCTTATTTCGTCATCTGCCTATTGACTCGGTATTGGATGTCGGAGCGGGAAATGGAAAAATGATTGATTATTTTACTGAAATCGGAAAAAAAATAACTGCAATCGACCTGCACCCTACACGCAAAGATATTCATAAAATGGATATACTGAAAAATAGGATTCCTAGCAATAGTTATGATTTGGTCTATTCCGCCCATCTCATCGAACACTTGCACGACCCTGAAACGTTCGCGCATGAATTGATGCGCATATCCAAAAAATATGTATGCATAGTGGCACCGCTTCCTGGAAAGAGATTTTGGGATCAGCCCGACCATTTGCGGCCATACACGCAAGAGACGCTGAAACGGACATTTCATTTGAATGGGTGGATAAAGGGCTTTGAATTGAATTTCCCGGGTTTAGAGCCCATCGCCATCATTCTATTCGATAAGGCTGATTCGCGGATTTCGACGATTCATCAGGATCCTCAAAAAAATTAATTACCGGCTTTATGAGGGACCTTTCGGGCGATGACAACCATTTCTTCCCGCAGTGAATCGGGAACAATCCGGTGGATGATTGATCGCACCGGAAAGAACCACTTGTTCCTTGCCCCATCTGAACTCTCTTCGGTATACGGGAAGAATTCCATTTTTTGGATAGAAAAGCCCTCGTTTTCCAACAATTTACGTATGGATCCGGGTTCAAAAAGAGAGAGGTGCAGGGGCATCTCATACGAGTGGGTGATGCGATTGAGCCAGGATTTCTTGTTGGGGGTTGACAGTGACAGCACACCATTCCATTTCAACACCCTCCAGCATTCCCGGATGAACGCGGAGGGGTTTTCGACATGTTCCAGGACTTCCCCTGCCAGTATGCTTTGGAATGATTGGTCCTTGAAGGGCATCGTTTGTCCGTCGCCAATGACTTGATTGGTCCGCACACGGATAATCTCGATATCCAGTGAAACAATCCCATTGGGAGGAATCAAGCGCACCAATTCCTCATGCAGTGTTCCTGCGCTCCCACCAATATCCAACACTTTCCCCTGGATGGATGCCAATAACGATTGGACACGGGTAACCATGCTATTTCCCATTCCCACTATGAACGCCTTTCCATCCTCGCACGATTCGATTGGCACGTGATAGTTCATCAACGGTCCCCGCATCCAGCCATTCCCCGCCGATCGTACGGGTGGTCAGGGCACGGCGTTTCAGGTAGATATTGTGAATATCCGTAATCTCCAATTCTCCCCGGCGGGAGGGATGAAGGGTCCGAATAACATCGAACACGTCCTTGGTGTACATATAAACACCGATGCTAATGAGAGTAGTTGGAGGGTCCGATGGTTTTTCGACGAATCCGACTATCTGATCTCCTTCCATCTGGGCAACTCCGGCCTTCCGGGCTTCTTCAATCGTCGTTTGATAGAGGAGAATCCGTGATTGTTCATTTCCCTGTCCAAATCCCTCGACGAATGGACGGATGGATTCAGAAAGGATATTGTCCCCATTGATGGAGATAAATCTATCCTCCCCCACGAAATCCTCGGCCAGGGCGATGGCATGAGGCAGCCCCCCCGCCTCGTCCTGGACCTTGTAAGTGAATTTCGTTCCAAATTCTTTCCCACTACCCATGAGCTTGAAGATATTTCCCGCGTGTTCGGTCCCCGTGATAATGAGGATTTCCCTTATTCCAGCATCCTTGAGAGTTTGCAGGGGATAAAATATCATCGGTTTATCATAGACCGGGAGTAGGTGCTTGTTTGTGACGCTCGTTAATGGCCGGAGACGCGTTCCGTTTCCGCCGGCCAGTATGATTCCTTTCATGATTTCGCCTCCCGAAAATATTCCTGATACCACTTCATCGTATCCCGTAACCCTTCACGGATGCCCATTTTTGCTTCCCAATTCAACACATTCCGAGTCTCCTGTATATCAATGCCTTGCTGATCACGATCGTGCATAGAGGTGGTCTCCTCCCATTCCACGAGAATTTTCGTTCCCGATTCATCCTGAAGGAAATTCACCATCTCCCGGATAGAGTAGGATTTACCTGTCGCAAGGGTGAGGGATTTTCCTTTGACACGAGGGGAGGGGATTTGTTCATACATGGCAATGAGTCCACACACCGTATCTGAAACGTGCATGAAATCCCGCTTAAGTTGTCCATCTCCCATGAGTCGTATTTTGTGATCCACGAACATGCCTTTCATTATTCGCGGTATGAGTCGAGAGAAATTATAGTCATTGGGCCCATACACGTTGGTGCACCGTGCGATGACCCCATTCATCCCATACGTGTGAAAATAGCTCGCGGAAAGCATTTCAGCGGACCACTTGCTGGCGTCATAAGGATGCAATTGGATGAGTTCTGGATCCCCATGCGTGGAGGATGAGGAATGAAACACGCGCACAGAACTCATGACCAATACCCGTGTATCGGTTTTTCGTTCTCGAAGTGTTTCCATAAGGTTGAGCGTCCCATTCACGTTCACATCCCACGTCTCGGTGGGGTTTTGGGTGGATTTCCACGTGTCCGATTGAGAAGCGAGGTGAAATACGCCTTCGAATTCGTGCAGGGCGAACAGTTCGGATAGGAATCCTACATCAAGGATATCTCCAGCATGGAGATGGATACGCTCCAATTCGGGAATGCCCTTCAGATAGGGGGTTTGTCTGGGACTTCGGGAAATCCCATGGATTTCGAACCCCTTGTCCAATAATGTGCGTGCAAGGTGCGATCCGATAAATCCGTTAATCCCCGTAATGAGGACTTTTCGTTTATCCGCTTTCAGCATATCCATCACCCATCGCTATATCAATAAATGTCCATGCTTCAAGCTTCCCGCAATCCGAGCCAAGGTGATCGCCAACACATATCCAAGTCCACCGGACACAATCAGAAAAAATGACCCCACTCCTCTCCCTCGGAAGAAAGACAATCCCCGAGGGGAGGATAGTTCCATTTCTTTTTGATCTCCATCCCACAATCCAGTGGCCACCTTGAAGTCTTCCACCGGGTCCACGAAGAATTTCCATCGGACATGAAGAAATCCATTGCACAACCGGGTGGAGTGTTTCTTGTGCAGGAGCACATCGTTCATGTGGTAGCGGAGGCGTTGATGGGTATAATTCAGGACCGCCGCTACCCCTTTCGGCGACACCAGGGTGCGGTCTTCCGTATACATTTTCGATGCGGTGGGGACCCGTTTGTATTCGTATCCCAATTCCATAATCCGAAAGGAAAGATCGGTGTCCTCACGGTAATAAAAGAAATCCTCGTCATACCCCTGCAAGTGATCCAACACGGCCTTCCGAAATCCGGTGCTGGTTCCCCCATAATGTCCGTACGCGCTCACGGCTCCCACATTTGGGGAGTCAAACCCATTGACCATCGTTTGCAACCATCTCTCTTGGGGAATGCAGTCATGGTCCATATTGATGATTACCTCCCCGCGGGCTTCCCGCATTCCTGCATTTCTCGCCATGCATACGCCCGAACGCGGGAGGAAAACAAGTTTGACCTGGGGAGTTTTTCCAAAATACTTTTTCAATAATTCAGGAGTTTTCCCATCGAAACTTCCATCATCCACCACAACAATATCATAATCCCCATCAAATTTCTGTGCGAGCATCCCGGTCACGGCCCGCACGAGGGGTTCCCCTCCATTAAGAGTAGCAACAATGATACTCGCGCTCCGTGGAGGGGAGGATTTTCGTGTCTTGATAGGGGCAAATACGACCCCATGAGCCCGAGCCTCGCTTTCTAAGATGCGAAGCATGGGTCCCGTTTCCTCTCGTTTTCGTTTTACAGCTCGTTCGACGGCTTCATTCGCCAGCGTTTTCCACCCATCGAGGGAATCGGTCACTACGGCGTCTCCTCGTTTTCCAACGGCTGTGGCGAGTTCCAATTGATGATCGTCAGTATGCTCTCCTTTCGATTGGAGGCGAGGCATGATGATAAAGGGCTTCCCCATCTGCAACGCGGTCCCGATGTTCCCCTCCCCCGCATGAGTGACAAAAAGGGTGCACCCAGCGAGTGTCTTTTCAAATGTCTCGATACTCATGAAGGAAGTCACTTTCATCTTGGGATGAGTGAAGGGAGTGGTGCCAGATTGAATGACAACCTCCTCACGAATGATGCCCTGGTCAACCAGTCGAGCCATCCCATCGAGGAGACGATTGAACGTCTGAGGGTGTGTACCAACCGAGACGAATATCATTTCTCTCCCCCCGCAAATATGGATCCGGAATAGGTTCCGGAAGGATAATATTTTTTGAGGTCCGGCCATTGGTATAATACGCGATTGGCGAATAAGGAGATAATTCTCCCGCTCCAACTTGGAGTATATGGTCGGCAATAGCTCTCGATGAATACGACCGGAATCCCCTTCAGTTTTGCCGCGAGGCATACCGGAACCGTGACATCGGCCCCCGTGGAAATCACCATTTGGGGCTTGACTTCCTCGAGAATCGAGAATACTGCAAAAAAGGCCCTTAAGGTGTTCAGAATATTTCTTCCAGGACGAGGTATAAAAAAAACGTTTTCGGTTTTCTTCAGCGATAGAGTATCCGCTCGTTCGAATGTGATGAACGCATGGGGTATTTTAGAGTAAAACGGAGCCAACTGCCGCATTTCCGTGAGATGTCCACCGGCTGAACACGTGAGGAGGATCATGGGTTATACGCCCCCATATAGAAGGGCTGCCTGCTGGTAATTAGTCCAAAAGAAGAAAAGAGTGGCCACGATTACCATCATCTGCATTCCCAGAATGATAAGTACCACCTGTTTTTCAGTAAATCGCCCCATGCGCATGACTACGTGCGTTAGGCTGCCAATTTTTTCAGGTGCTTTCAGTGTCCCATCCGATTGGGGGACTCCAAAACTCTGTGCTTGCATTTGAGTTCTCCCCTTCAATAGGAGCTCGATGAAATAAAGGGAGAAGAGCATTATCCCAATCTTTTCCATGTTCCCAATTACACAAACCGAGGCGATGGCAGCACCCATCATGAGGGTGAAGGAGTCCCCCGGGAAAACTCTGGCAGGATACCAATTGTAGGCCAAAAATGCGAGGATGGCTCCGATGAGTCCGACCATGATGATTGCCACTTCGATTTTTCCCAATACCAACGCCACGATGAGCACGGCAATAGCGTTGAGCAGGCCCATCCCTCCTTCCAATCCATTCAACCCCGCGAGCATGTTGGAGGCATTGCTCGCTCCTGTCACTGCGATGGGAACGAGGAGAAGGGCATACATGATGCCAAAATTCATGAATCCAAAAAATGGGATATCCACTCCCGTGTTTCCGATTGTCTGGGGCAGCACCATGAGAGGGAATGCGGCAAAAATGGGGAAGAGGGCATGCTGGTACTGCCGTATACCCTTGGTCCATCCAATGACGTCATCCACAATCCCAATCAGTCCTACCAAGATAATCGTAAGCATGGCAGCGAGGATGGAGAGGAGATCGATTCCCGAAAAGTGACCCAAATACGATTGAGAAAATAACGCCACCATGATGGCATACACGAATGAAAGGAGCACGATGGCCCCACCCATTCCGGCGACAAGAGGACTTCCTTCCGGCTTGTTGAAATCTTTCCATGAAAACGTTTTTTGCAAATGCATTCGGCGGATGAAGAACGGGAATGAAAGAAAGGCAACGACGAATGAGGAGTAGGCGATAAGCAGGAGTTGAATCTCATAGCCCACGAATCCCAATGCAATGAGCGCCAGGAGGAGTGAAACGAATACTATTTTGCGGTGCATGCCAAACATGATTTTCCCTTCAGAACTATCATAGACGAACCTTCAAAAACGGGCGTCCAGGTGTATTAAAACGCACGTGGTGCAAGTCTCGAATCAGGAAGAGTTGGTGTCGACTCCATTCGCATCCGGGATGGCCACGTTGGAGTCCAGTGGAATGGAAGGAGATTCATTGATTACCTCGACGGGAGGATTGGTGGAGAAATTCCCAATTCCTGGATTCACCCCCCAGATGCGCACCCCGCCCGTATTGGAGTAGAGGGGCGGGAACGATTCATCCAGGGATGGGTCGTCGAACCACAATCGGACGAGCATTGCATTATTCGCTTTCGTGGAGAACGCATACAACCGTGTCATTCCTTCATCACGATATAGGTAGAGGGGAGCGCCATCCTGGAGTACGGTAGGTTGCTGCGTCCATACCGTAGGAAAGGACTCCAGTTGGTCGGACGTGAACGTATTCTCTCCGCATTTAAACGACACTTCCTTTGTGAGCGTGGTCACATTCCTCGAGCAGAAAAACATTGCACCCGACAATCCCTGTATCCGCGGATCAGCAGCCGATGTGATGTCATACGCAAAGAACCCCAGATTGGTCATCTTGGTAAGCAAATCATCTCCAAAAATGAGGTGGGTGGACCCATGTTTCTGGACCAAATCCATTGCTTCCGCAGGATTAGGGGTTATCATGAATAGCGCCACGTCCGCGGATGCCTTCACATCGACGTTCCGGTTGTCAATGATGACACCCCGTTGGGAAAGGAATGTGATCCAATGCCCCTCATCCCACCAATTGAAAAATTTGGCATCCTCCGGCAGGTTTTGATTGGACCAAAACAGGGCGGTCTTCCACCCCGCACTCGCTTCGATATTGGGAACATTTTGCGTCACGAATATTACCCCCGATGCGATTCCCCCCATCAGGATAAATCCCATCGCGAGTGCGACTATCTTTTGGGTACGGATGGACTTGCGCGCAAAATGACGATGCAGGATAACGAGCAAAACGGCTCCGATTAGTGCAAGAGGGATACCCCAATAATAGGTGAATTTCAATTTTCCCCATGCCATGAAAAAAGTAACCACGACCCACACCAATGGAATGGTTAAAAACTCATAATGGCGGGAGTGTTTCCACAACAGGTAACCGATAATTGGAATCCCGAGAATGGCAAACAAGACCATGAAATTATACTTGTTTCCAAAATAATTCTTCCCATCGCTTTCTTCCCCAATCGTCTGACCAAGCACGTCTCCTGTTCGCAGGCTCACGTTGAAAAAATTGACCACGAGGGGGACCAACACTAAAAAAAGAATAGTGATGAAGAATATTTTTTTCACCGCGTTGGGACCCCAGCTCAATCGCTTTTGGACAAAGAATAGTGCCATCGAAAACAAGAAGAGCGCGAGAATCACGGCGAGCGTATCAATATATCCCAGTCTCAATCCTAGCACGATTCCGGTGATTCCTCCAAACTGGTCCAGCCAGAACAATCCCGATTGAAGTGTGGCAAAAACAGCCAATAGACCAAATGAAATGAGCCATAATCGCGCATAGTGATCCGCTTTTTTCAATTCCCCTTCCTTCGTCCAAATCAGAAACTGCACAAACCCAATCCCCAAGAGGATGGGAACCAATTGATTGAACCCCGACCACGAGAGAGCCATCAAGCCGAAAGAAACGCCGGCGAGTATCGCGTCGATGATATTATTTCTCTTCCACTCGGGATTGCGCACGGCTTTCACAAAAAAGACGAAACCCACCGCCATCCAGAGGAAACCAAAACTATCGTCCTCGAAAAATCCCCCCATCGTACGATAGACGAATGCGGGCATGACGGCAACCAAAATGCCTGCCAACAATCCTGCCATTTTTTCATCTTTTCCCTTGAACAATTCTTTTCCCAAAAAGAACATCGCTACGCTCGTTAACGCACCAAACAATGCTGGAATAATTTTTACGAAAAAGATCCATAGTTCCTGAGAATAAGCCGCATTTAACGTAAAAATCTTGTAAACCGCGACCGATGCATACCAGAAAAACAACGGGGGATTGGCGAACGACGCCGCCACGGGATTCTGATAGTATGCCAGTGGATCCATCGTCGGGGCGGGCAGTCCCTGGAGGATATAGGACACCATTCGCGCGTGCCAATACGAATCAAACTCAAAGAATAATTCGTATCGCATCAGGTGGGCGCGAATGATAAAGCCTAAAATGAAAATAAGGGCAATAACGCCAAAGTCCGAGCGGTGCAACCGGTTCCCAACGCGTTCAATCCAGGAAGTGGGAGCAGTATGAGCGACGGTCGCCTGTTCGAGGGTCGGTAGGGTGCTTGTTGAATGTTCTACATCCATATGAAGTCCCATAGAGTTAATCCAATTATAAACAGTCGCACGATGGATGGGGTTGATTACTTATCGTATTTATATAGAATCTATTTCTATTCCCCTATGTCAAGGTGAGCGGATGGAGGTTGGGGAATATCATAAGATGCACCAGTTGGAGCATCAAAACTGGTGGTATTTGGCACGTGTGGATTTAATTGAACGTTTGATTCGACAGCATGCTTCTTCCTTTGACTCCATTTTGGATATAGGATGTGGCGCGGGAACCTTACTGGAAAGGTATCCGCATATCAAGCGCATGGGAATTGAAACCCATCCCGTGGCACAAAAATATGCACGTGATAAAGGGATCACCATTCATGATTCACTAAATACGGTCCATTCATCATTTGATGTAATATTACTGATGGACGTCCTAGAACACGTGAAGGAAGATCGAGCGTTCTTGAAAAAAGCACTGAAACTATTAAATCCAAATGGAATTGTAATCATTACAGTTCCTGCCTTTCAGTGGTTGTGGTCCAAGCACGATGAATTAGTCCACCATCTGCGGAGGTATTCCAAGAAAGAATTAGTTCAATGCATTCGCGAAGCCGACGCGGATTGTGTGCATTCATCCTATTGGAACGCTTCATTTTTCTTACCTGCGTGGGTGAAGAAAAAAATTCTCTCAAGTGAAGAAAGCGATTTATCGCACGTGAATCCAATAATCAATCAGGGAATGCTATCCATTCTTACACTCGAAAATTTTCTTTCTACGAAAACGAAGATTCTGCCCTTTGGAACCAGCGTATATGCGGTAGTAAAAAAGAAAGGTTAACCCCCTCTTCCAGGGTTTAGAAAAAGATGAGTGTTGACAGCGTTGGCGTCGCTCCAGGAAAAATCCCAGCGCAACAAGCCACGAGTGCCCGTTTCACTTCCGGGTTCGGAATGGGACCGGGTGGTGCCAGGCCTCTATGGCTGTCAACAAATCATTTACCCCTGGTAAAGGGTTATAAAGGTTGGGCAGGCGACGGCCATGCCCTCCGGCAAATGGATATTTCCACCACGAAAATCATCACAATTTGTCTTCGTCGTCTTCTTTCTCTTCCTCTTCCTCGTCTTCGTCGTCCTCGTCGTCTTCCACGACGGCCTTGACGGGTGGTTTGCGGTTCTTTCCCTTGATGGGGGAGAGGTCTATCTCGTCCTCGTCTTCGCTTTCTTCCTCTTCGACCATCTCTTCCTCTTCTTTCTCGGGTTCCGCTTCCTTTTCGTCCATCACATGGGGTTTTCCCTTGTGGGATGGCACTGCGACCGTCTTTGCTTTCGGGGCGGGGAGGGGTGCCATTTCTTCATCGTCGTCGAAGTCGTCTTCATCATCGTCAAGCGTGGCTTCTTTCTTGGATTTTCGTGGGGTGGCGCCGGATTTCATTCCTCGCACCAAATCATCAGCGGTTTCTAATCCCCGGATCATCTCTTTTTCATTTTTGGCCCCTGCGCAAATCACTTTCCCATTCTTGAACAATAGCATAGTCAATTTAGGATCGTCCAATCGCAGAATGGCCCCGGGAAACTGTTCAGGTTCGTATTCCACATTGTCCAACTGCATGGCGGTGGCGAACAAATCAAGGTTTTGGTGGAGATTGCCGGTGGCAACGAGGTTCACGACGTCATATTCGATCGTCTTGAGAATTTTCACGTTGGGCTGGATCTCGTTGATCATCTTGTTGACTTTCTTGATGGCCAAATCAATTTGATTTTGCGCCGATGCACCGGAGCAGATGATTTTTCCATTCTTGAACAATAACATGGAGACTTTGGGCTCCTTCATCTTGAGAATGGCGCCAGGAAACTGTTCAGGCTCATATTCGATGTTGGGGATGGACATGGCCAGATTATAGAGGTCCAGATTGGCGTTGAGTCCCCCGCTCGCGACGAGGTTTACGATTGCGTAATCGATCTTCCTTCCCTTGTGATCGAACGAATGCTGTTCAAAAACTTGTCCGGATCCTTCGCTCATCCCAACCATCTCCCTACCCTTTGGGGGCACCCAGTCAGGCCGTTTAAAAAGGCCTTTTTATAGGCTTGGACTCAAAAGCTATTTAAATAGGTCTTTTGGCCCTTTTTTCCTCGTGTAGGGGGGAGAAAAGGGGTTCTCTCCGCGGTTTCTTTATAAAAGATTCTCTAACTTCTTAGAGTATTGCCAGGTTGGGGAGAGATGGTTATATGGCTGGGAAGAAAGCACGCGGGTTCCGGGCGAAGTCCCGGGCCAAGATAACGGCACGCCGGATTAAGCCCACCGTCACGATGCGCTTGCGCACGTTCGAGAAGGGGCAGGCCGTCCAGATTGTGATTGATGGATCCATCCATTCAGGAATGCCTTTCCGCCGATTTCATGGGTTGACAGGAAAGGTCGAAGGGATGCAGGGCCGTGCGGCCATCGTGGAGATTCAGCAGGGTTCCCAATGGTGCCAGCTGATTGTGAGTCCGGTTCACTTGCAAGAGATTGAACAGATGGAACCCAAGGACCGGTCCAAGGAATAATTTGAAGAAACGAGTGCGGATGGAATGCGTATGATTGGAAAAGAATTGCTCGAACGGAAACCGGTTTCCCTTTCTCATGTGAAGGATTTTCTGGAAAACCGCGACAACGCGGGAAAGGATCCCTCCTACGAGCAGACGCAGACATTGGAATACGCCACCAAGTTCGCCAAGCTTTCCAAGGATAAGGCCGAGACCCTGTACAACAATCTCCTCAACATGGAAAACATGTCCGAGGAAGCGGCCGTCAAGATTGTGGATTTCCTCCCGGATGATGAGGAATCATTGAAGGCAGTCCTCCCCAAGGCGCACGGGTTGGGGGACGCCCAATACGCGGAAGTCCTCTCTCTCGTCAAGAAACACGGCGGGTCCTGAGACCCTTTTCCGGGAAAAAGGAGCGGTGGACCGCACCCATAAATAGTCCCCCCTCCCCAAATGATGGTGATGCCCCCATGAATGAAGACAAAGCGATCGTCCTCGATTTCCTACCGCAAGGGAAGAGCTCCGGCTTCAAGAGTGAACCCATCGCCATCGTCTTGGGAATGGGTTTTTTCACCCTGTTGGAAGTGGTGCCCAAAGTAGGAGTGGATCTCAAGCCCCTTGAAGAGGTCTACATCGGCAAGGATTCCAGGGAAAAGATTGACCATATCAAACAGCGCATCCCCTACGAGCAATTGACGTCCGTGGCTAAATCAGAATTGGAGCGAGCCGTGGATCAGGCCATCATGCTCAATGAGGCCCGATTCGTTTCGTTCTTCAACATCAGCGGGAGCATCTCCCTCAAACGGCATCAATTGGAACTCCTTCCAGGTGTTGGGCGACGGCATTTGGGGGACATCCTCAAAGAGCGCCAAGCCAAACCGTTCGATTCATTGAAGGATGTGGAAAACCGCATTCGCTTCCTGACATCTCCATTATCCATTCTCCGCCGACGCATCATGTCCGAGTTGGAGGGAGACGAGAAGCATTTTCTCTTCGTCCGACCCCCCCAGGTTGAGGATCTCGAGCGCAAGGCCCGCTACCCCCGGTGAATTGCCCGTGTCCGCGTTCGAGGAATTACAGAGGGCCATGATGGAGTCCGGGGTGTTCCCCGAGAAACGGTATTCCCAGAATTTCCTCGTGGATGATGAGGCGGTTGCGGATTTGGTTTCTTCTGCCGGGATCAGGAAAGGAGACCATATCCTCGAAATTGGTGGGGGCACGGGAATCGTCACGCAGGCGCTCGCGGATACTCCTGCCCAAATTACCTGCGTGGAATTTCACCACTCCTTGGCGGATTATCTGAAAAAAAAGTTCGCGGATCGGAAGGACATCACCATCATCGAGGACGATTTTCTCCACCTCAACCTCTCAACGATTCCCTTCACGAAAGTAGTGGCTTCCCCTCCGTATGCGATATCGGATGACATCATGTATTCCCTCTTCGCGCATGGGTTTTCACGTGCATCCATGATATGGCAGCTGGAGTTCGCGGAGAAAATCCTCTCCCCTCCCGGGAGCGGGGAATACCATCCTCTTTCGGTAATCGGGCAGTATTTTTTCGATGGGGAAATCAAACGGAAAGTGTCCCCCAAATCATTCTACCCCATTCCCAATCACTTTTCGGCCTTGCTCCTGATCAATCGTCGACCCAAGGCGGTGCGTTTTGATGATTACCCCATTTTCGTGCAGTGGCTCAAGACCATTTTCCGTTTCAAGAATAAGACCGTAAACAATGCCGTTTCCCAGATGGAAAAGAATCCCGTGAAGGGGATGGATATGCAGGGAAGCAAGGATGCGATTCGCGATTCCGAATTGTCGGAGGAGAAAGTATTTCTGTTGGAGCCCGAGGAGTTCGTGGAATTATTTGAAATGATTACGCAGAAATAGAATGAACCATCATTCTTTCTGCGTCGCGCCCAATTCACAGAGATATTGGGCAGTGGAGTCCGAGATTGCAATGCACAGTTCGGGCTTCTGCGTGATTCCGGCAACGCTCGAGATGCAACTATCCTTGGGTTGGGAGGAGAGGTAATCGCACACACTCCCATTTTTCTGAGACACCGCAACTTCCGTGTAGCACGTGTGTTGGGCCTTGATGGAATAGACCTTCGCGCACACCCCCGGGTCTTTCTCGGATATTGCCGCTTGGATATAGCAGGAATCTTTTTTACTCCCTAACAATCCATCAATCACCGTGTGGGTGGCAAATAGTCCCTCACACTCCGAGGACTTCACCAATGGGATGGGTTGCGTGGAGGATTGACGGAAGAAGGGGCCCGTGAATATGGCGGGATCCTCCGCGTCAAGGATGGTGAATCCCGATACCGCCAGCCGGGCCGCGTCGGAGGGGTGGACCAACAATGCATAAACGAATGATTCGGGGCACCCGCACTGGGTGCACGTAGCATCGGTGGATTGATACGTGAGGGTGACGTCCAGGATAGGGATTCCCTTCCCCGAATAATAGTCCCCGAGGATGGACAGCTCCTCCCCCACGGGGAATTCCGCATAGGATTTTCCACTTTCAATCGACCATTCTTTCCGCCAGGGGATTTCGGCGCATTTTTGGGGCTGGAGCAACACCCATTCGGGGGTCCCCGAAACAATGGTTCCATTCGAGAGGGGGAGCTCCCACTGCGTCACCGTAAAAATAACCCCGATGGATGCAAGGATAATGACGAGTGTGATTCCCATAGCCCACTGGTTCATAGTAATCTTCCAGGATTACCCTCCATTGGTTAATAAATCGCCGTCCCCCGCGCGTTAATAGGAGCATTTTTAATGATAGAAAACGTTAATGGGAGAGTTGCCCAATACCACTATTTACACGAGGATTGCACGAGGGGGATTTTTGATGAGTAGTTTTTTCGACCGGGTCAGCAAAGTCCAGGAAACCAACCAGGGGTACGGGTACACCCCCTCCGGGTCGGTCATGAACCACCCTCGCATGGGTGCGGAACCCGTGGATATGCATCCCTCCCAGAAGACCGAGCAGCAGTTGAAGGATGAAGAGGAATTGAAGGCTATCATCCAGGAAACCCACGCCAAGATTCGCGTGATTGGAGTTGGAGGAGGCGGGACGAACACGATCAATCGCCTCTCCGAAGTGGGATTAGAAGGGGGAGAAACATTCGCCGTGAACACGGATGCCCAAGCATTATTGCACATCAACGCGCAGCGCAAGATATTAATCGGCAAACAATTGACGAGAGGATTGGGAGCGGGATCCGATCCATCTGTTGGGGAAGCAGCGGCGCGGGAGAGCGAGCACGATTTGAAAGAATTGCTCCAGGGCTCCGATCTCGTATTCATCACATGCGGAATGGGCGGGGGAACTGGCACGGGTGCCGCTCCCGTCATCGCGAGCATCGCCAAGGCACAGAACGCATTGACTGTGGGTGTGGTCACTCTCCCGTTTACAGTGGAAGGGCGGACGCGCATCGAAAATGCATTAGAGGGATTGAACCGTCTCCGCAAGGAAGCCGATACCGTCATCATCATCCCCAACGACAAGATTTTGGAGATCGCCCCTGATTTGCCCGTCAATTCCGCCTTCAAGGTGGCGGATGAGGTATTGGTGAATGCCGTGAAGGGAATCACTGAGATGGTCACCAAACCAGGATTGATCAACCTGGATTTTGCGGACTTGCGAACCATTTTGAACAAGGGGGGAGCCGCACTCATCGGGTTGGGCGAGAGCAAGGCCGACAAGGCCAGCGACGCCCGCGCATTGGAAGCCGTGGAGAACGCGCTCACGTCCCCACTGCTGGATGTGGATATCTCCGGGGCCAACCGGGCATTGATCAACGTGGTGGGTGGGACCGACATGACATTGCGAGAGGCGGAGATGATTGTGGAAGTCGTAAGCGCACGCATCGATCCCAACGCCCACATCATTTGGGGGGCCATGATCGATGAAGCCATGCCCCGTTCCCATATCCAAGCCATGGTGGTCATCGCCGGGGGAAAGATTCCCTTCCTAGATGGTCCGCCCCAGAGTGAAGGATCCAAAATCGACTTGGATATCGAGTTCACGGAATAAGGGATTTATTCATTTTTGGGCGGCCAATCATCGCAAAAGATTCCCCCACTAGGGGGGCTTGGCGCGATTCCGTACCATTTTAAACTCGTTTAGTCCCCTTTTCATTTATGGAATTCAAACCGATGGAGTGGATTCACTCCTTCATCACGGATGCCCAGCGCGTGCTCATTGTGAGCAAGAAGCCCGATACCGCTGAATACATGACCATGGTTCGGATCACCGCGCTCGGGCTCATCATCCTGGGCGTGTTGGGGTATGGGGTCGAATTCATCACTTTCATCATCCGAAACACCATTTGATTCTATTCATTTCTTGGGGCCCCGGACGGGGCTTTTTTAAGGGTTGTGGGGGTCTTTTCGCGTATGATATATACCGTTCGAACGACTGTGGGGCAGGAATCCATGGTCATTGACATCCTCGCGGCCAAGACCAAGAGGGAGGGATTGGAAATCTATTCCATGGCCCTCATGCCGGGATTGAAAGGATATATCCTCATCGAAGCCGATAACGAGAACACGGTCCAGCGCGGAATCGCAGGAATCAACCTCGTCAAGAGCCGGGGAGTGGTGCCCGGCCAAGTCAAGATCGAAGAATTGGGCGCTATCCTTT
The DNA here is from genome assembly GCA_038046225.1 of archaeon. Lineage (GTDB taxonomy): Archaea > Iainarchaeota > Iainarchaeia > Iainarchaeales > VGJJ01 > VGJJ01. Next base: position 4,804 of record JBBSWQ010000006.1, on the reverse strand, counting down.
CCTCCAAACCCTTGATGGAAAGCATTAAGCCTGACCAGAAAGTGGAATTGATTGCCGGACCCTTCAAGGGAGAAAAGGCCCGCGTGATTCGCGTGAACGAGACCAAGGAAGAAGTGACGGTTGAACTGCTCGAGGCCACGGTCAAAATCCCCGTGACCACGAAAGCGGAATACATCCGCGTCATCAAGGACTGACCCCATCGGATCCATTCATATGTCGACCCGAAGACACGAGCCCAATCCAATCGTGAGCGTAATTATCCCCGGGCATAATCGCCCTGCCTCCCTGCGCGAAACGCTCGCAGCCCTCCGTAATCAGACTATTTCTCCTAAAAAATATGAAGTAATCCTGATTGGATTTACCGGGACATCACTGAAAGAGACAGCCGATGAAGGATTGCGGCTCGCCAAGCATCCATTCATGTATAAGGAGATTTCTACTCGCTGGCCAGACGCCAAGCGCAATGAGGGAATCAGGCTGGCACGTGGGGAGATAATCGCATTCACCGATGATGACGTTATCCCTGCCCATGACTGGGTCGAATCATTTGTTAAATCATTCAAACGGAATCCGGCAGCGGTGGGAATTGAAGGGTACACGGATGGAGACAACACCCCTTTGCTCTCGCACGCGACCAAGAATCATGCAGGAGGGGAATACCCCGCATGCAACATTGGCTTTCGCAGGGACCTGGTAAAAGAGAGGGGCGTTCGCTTCGATGAAGCGTATCATTTTTTCCGCGAAGACACGGATATCGCATACCAGGCATTGCGATTTGGCCCCATCGTCTTCGATTCCAGCGTGAAGATATTTCACCCAACACGCGCAATAACTCCAAGGAGCATCTTGAATGAGCTAGGGATGATTCGTGGGGAAATCCGGCTGGCGCGCAAGTTTCCTAAGTCGTATTCCGCAAAATATGGAACAATAGGCAGGGGGGGATGGATTCAATCCATTTTCTCATGGACCGTTTTCGTCGTGGCCGGAATGGGAGCTTATTTACTCTCATGGATGGCCATTCCCGCAGGAATCGCCATCCTATTCCTATTCCGCTGGATAGTTTCCTTCCGTCGGCGTTCATCCACATTCATGGAAAAAATACGTGTGTGGTTTTTTACACTCCTCCGGGATCTTGCTTACCCTTTTTTCTTCTCATACTTTTGGTTTTTCATCGAAAAATCGAAATCGGTTGAATGATAGAATGGCATCCCTCCGAGGTGGCTTTTTAATCCTTTACCGCCCCCATACTTTCAGCTGTTACAATTCGCTTCTAGGAAATGATACACTATGGCCGAAATCAAGTTGATGATCGATGGAGGAAAAGCCACGGCAGCCCCTCCCTTAGGACCTGCACTTGCCCCCTTAGGGTTGAATGTGGGAAAGATAGTCCAGGAGATCAATGAAGCCACCAAGCATTATGCGGGAATGAAGGTTCCCGTGGTATTGGATGTGGACAAGTCGAAGAAATATACCATCACCGTCGGATCTCCCCCCACGAGTGCGCTGATTCGAAAAGAGGCCGGCGCCGACAAAGGGGCAGGAAATCCCAAGACGGAAGTCAAGGGGAATTTGACGTTTGAACAAGTGAAGAAGATTGCCGAGATGAAAATGGGAAAATTGAATTCATACACCCTCCCCTCAGCCTGCCGGGAAATCATCGGGTCGTGCAATTCCATGGGCATCACCATTGACGGGAAGCACGCCAAGCAGGCCCAATTGGATTTTAAAGACGGGAAATACGTCGCCCAGCTCAAGTGAATAAGAGCGGGGTATTTTTCTTTCTTCTTTTTTTACTTAAAAGATAAAGGTGTCCAAGAATGTGCCCAAATTTAGACCCATCCCCATGCTGGGCCCCCCTCCCAGGGATTTGATTTATAACCTTTCCCCATCGGAAGATGCTTACTTTCGCATTCTCTCCAATGGATGGAAAGCCGCTTCACCACTCGAGAGTGGGAGGTTTTCAGATGGAAAAATCACAAGTCTTGAACGCATTGCAGCAACTCCGCCAGTCGGCCGAACCGCGCAAGTTCAAGCAGACCATCGATCTCACCATTAATTTCCGCAACATCGATTTCAAAAAGGTCGAGAACCAAGTGGACGTCGACGTCGCCCTGCCCAACCCGGTGGGAAAAGGGGAAGGAAAAGTATTGCTTTTTGCCCGCGACAAAGAATTCGCCTCGCAGGCCGGTTCCATCGTGGACACGGTCATGATGGAGGACCAGATTTCCAAGCTCAACAAGAAACAGGTGGGAGAATTGCTCACGCAGTATGTTGGATTTTTGGCGGAAGGACCCGTCATGCTCACCGTGGGAAAATTCTTGGGACAGACGCTCGCACCCAAGAACCGAATGCCCCGCCCCGTATCCCATGAGGATATGAAGAATCTCTCCGCCCAAGTGGCGCGGCTGAAGTCCGTGGTGAAGGTATCCAACAAGAAAGGAAAATACATGCCATTGATTCACATCTCCGTGGGAAAAGAGGAAATGAAGGATGAGGATATCGCCGACAATGCGCTTGCCGTGTATCAGGCCATCCTCCCTGCCATTGGGAACAAGCAGGTGAACGTGAAATCCGTATTGGTCAAGATGACCATGTCCGCCCCCATCCGAATTGGTGGGAAAATGGAAGGTGCGACCGCATGACCAGCCACACCAAAAAATGGAAGCATTCCGAGGTCGCACGATTGGAGCAATTGGCCAAAGAATATCCCGTCATTGGGGTAGCCGATCTGTCCGGTTTCCCCGCCAACCTCCATGGGGCATTGAAGGTCAAGCTCTCCGGGAAGGCCGTTCTGACAGTATCCAAGCGGAAGATCATCCAGCGTGCCCTCACGAACGCAGGGGTGGATGCCTCCATCGCCCAAGGTCTCACCGGGAGCACCGCCGTATTGTTCTCGCGCATCAATCCCTTCGAATTGTACGCATTAGTCAAGCAATCCTCGGGAAGGGTCTCCGCCAAAGTAGGGCAGATCGCTCCCGAAGACCTGATTATTCCCGCCGGAGACACAGGATTGCCTCCCGGTCCGGCATTGTCCGACTTGAAAGGAGCGGGATTGAATGTGCGCGTTCAAGGAGCCACCATCGCCGTCATGGAAGACAAGGTGGTCACCAAAAAGGGCGACCCTGTCACCGCGCCCGTGGCGAATGTGCTCGGGAAATTTGGGATCAAACCCATCAAGCTTCGCCTGAATGTGACGCAAGTCATGGAAGGGAAAGAATTATTCGCCGCTTCCGTATTGGACATCGACGAGGATGCCATTTTCGACCAATTCGTCCAGGCCGAACGGGAATCCTTCAATCTTTCGGTGAACGCGGTCATTTTCAACGAGAAGAGCACGCCCGTCATCATCACCAAGGCCTTCCGCGAGGCCAAGCAGGTAGCGCTGGATGGGAATGTCCTCACCGAATCCACGGTGGGGGAAATCCTCGCCAAGGCCCAGCGCACGGCGGACGAATTGAAATCGCATGTCAAGGAGGATGCCCAGTAAATTACTGGGGTCCATTTACAGTTATTCCACTTGCAAATAGCAGGTGGTTGACAAACTAAAGGAGAATGAGGTGACTCGTCATGGAATACGTATATAGTGCAATGCTGTTGCATTCCGCAAAGAAAGAAATCAACGAGGCGCACGTCACGAAGGTCCTGGAAGCCGCCGGAATCACACCGGATTCCGCCCGCGTGAAGGCCCTGGTTGCTTCTCTCAAGAATGTCAACATCGAAGAGGCCATCGCCAAAGCCGCTGTTTCAGCCGCTCCCGCCGCTGCTCCCGCAGCCGGTCACGGAGACCACAAGGCCGAAGCGAAGCCCAAGGAAGAAGAGAAGAAGACCGAAGAAGAGGCCGCGGCCGGATTGGCCAGCCTGTTCGGATAAAGTTTTCTTTTTGAATGGGGTCCGGGGAAACCAAATTCCTCGGATTCCAACCCTTCTTTTTTTCAATTCCCATTATTTCTTTTTTGCTGTTTTTTTGACCGTCTTCTTGGTCGGCGGCCATTTTCTTCCAGGTGAATCGGGGGCATTTCGACCCGTGCCTGATTTCATTTCGGCAACTGCGACACTTCCCTTGCGCTTCCCTCCCTTTTCCTGCACGCGCAGATCCATATTGGCTTTTCTCAATTCCTTGCTCGTGAATCGAATCTGCTCCGCATAATGGCCTTCGACTTCCTCAAATGCATCACTGGAGAGCAACCCATTGGCATGCTGGTATTGTGCATGCCTCAATCCCTGCTTGGCCGCGAAGAGCTTGGCTTCTAACTCGTCCACAGCAAACAGAACACGGCTTCCCCCGGCAAGGGAGGAGGTTCCCGCTTCCGCATTTCTTATCGTGAAACCAGGGGGTCCATTCTGCGTAGAAGAAGAGGGGCGACTCACCCTCCCCGCATAGGTGAGAAGCAGCACGACTCCCAGAAATACCACAATGATGCCTAGAATCCATGTTAATGGAAAACTGGATGGACCATTCCCATTCACTACCACGCTTCCTTTTCCATCCGGCCCGATGGTGAGGGGAATGGTTCCTCCATCCGGGGCAGTTGCAGGAGTATATCCCCCTATTGCCCCCTCCAGGATGGAGAATTGAGAGGCAGGGAGCTGTTCGTAATATTCTTCCACATCCTTCGTCACTTCATACGTGTTTTCGGCGAGCAGGATGAGGCTCAATCCACTATTTAGGCTGCTGGCCGCAGAGGCTCCCTGGTTAATTCCCTGGTAATAGTTCGCCGAGTTGAGGTAGAATTTAGCATGATCCAGGTAGAGGTGGGCCCACCCGTATTTTTGGGGGGCGTCCTCCATTTTGAGTTCCAGGATT
>JBBSWQ010000005.1:5393-11533 GCA_038046225.1 archaeon | reverse complement strand
TGTAGGGATTGGGTTTTCCCCGCACTCCGATGTATTCCGCGGTGTTGTTGCGTCCGGCTCCGGGCTTGACACCGAAGGGTTGGATGCGCGTGGTTTGGACTGCGAGCACAGCCCTCTTGATGAGGGTGGGATCGTACGCGGTGTGAAAGACGGGCGGGAGCGTCATTTCCTTGACTTTCTTTCCCTCTGTGGAGTAGACGGCGGGCATTACAACGCCCCCCCTGTCGTGGAGATGGTTTTGATGGGGCCGATTTTGTATTTGTCCGAGGCGTCGGGTCGGATGCATTCGCGCAGACCCACGAGTCGTTTGACGGGTCCGGGAACGCTTCCTGCGATGAGCAGATATTCATTCTGGACGGGGCCATAGTGTTCGAATCCCGCTTTGGGGTTGAGTTTGAGCGGGTCGTTTTCAATCTTCAATATTCGCTTGTTGAATTCGGTCCGATTGTGGTATCCCAGTTGTCCGGGCCGCGCCACGGAAAATTGCACCGTGCGTGGATGCAGGGGGGAGATGGATCCCACGGCGCGGATGTATTTAGCCTTGGGTCGGAATGTCTTGACTCCGAATCGGGCTACCACCCCTCCGAATCCGAATCCCCGCGTCACGGCTTTGACGTCCACGTCCTGGGCTTCCTTGAATACTTCTTTCACCGAGAGGGTCTGGCCAATCTTTCCTTTGGCGTAGGCAATTTGTTCTTCCACACTGCCGGATAGGGCGAGCTCTCCCATTTCGGCTTTCTTTTTCCCCATGTTGGTCTTTTCGGGGTGCGTGTGGACCAATAATCGGAGGGAGTGGATGTCTCCCTTTCGCTGTTCCAATGTTTCAATCGTGAAGGGGGAGTGGTTTCCTTTCCCTTGCGGGAGAGAGGGGGTCCCGTGTTTCTTGTGCGTGGATTTTTTCTTGAAGGAGGGAAGTCGTTTCTGTCCGGCTTTTTCGAGCTTGTCCATGGTCACTTCGCCCATGGCATGGAGACCGTAGGCATCCATGGTGTAAGCCCGGACTCCCATCACTCGAATAGGGGGGCATTCAATTACGGTGGTGGGGATCTGCATCTCCATCTTATCGTTCTTCCCTCCCTGGTGCAGGGATTGGGCGTGAATGTGAATCATTCCGGCTTTGTATCCATAGAAATTCAGTGGCTTGGCCGGTCCTGAGAGGGGAGGATAGGAGCTGAAGCTGGGCGTCGGCTTGGCGGCCCGTTTTCGGGGGCGATAGGCCAGGCTTCCTTTTCGAGGATTGTTTCGCGCGCGGGTCATTCGTCATCCATCCAAATCATTAGGGGTTGACCGCCGACGGCGCCAAAAATAGGATTATTTTGGGCGGCATTTACCACGCACGTGGGAGTGGCAGTCTACCTCTATTCTGAACCAATTTCCCCCGAGAAACGTATATAAAGCAACCGTTGAGATTGCGCGTCTTATTCTTCCTCTTCCGAAAACATGGCGATGGAAAAATAGGAGGGGTAATGGATCGGGAGGGGACATATTTCCCGTGAGGAGGAGTTGGGAGAAGGGAAAGAATCCTATCCTCCCCTGCGGAATGGGTTTTGGGGTTCCGGGTGGGCTATTAGAGAAAAATACGCTCGTTGGAGATGCTAGTTTCCCTTCCCTTGCGGGTGCATCCAGGGTTCTTCGTCGGAGGGGTCATCACTCACAGACCCGTTTTGGGGGGAATGGGAATTGGAATGGACCATGTAAACGGGATCCGGGGTTGTTTTTTTGGGTTTGATGACGAACCACACGCCTATTCCGATGAGAATCACGAGGAGGCCGGCCCACCATCCTGAGGTTCCGATAATCAGCGCGACCGTCGTGAGGGGATTGGTGGCCGCACGGAGTGCGATGTTTTCTCTCTCGCTCGAGTGGGGAAATCCCTGAAATGAAATGGGGACGTGGACCGTTCGCGATAGGACTTGATCCGGGGTGAGGGTGAGCGTAAATGTTTTTGTGGAGAAGGGAGCAAGAATTACGTGGGAATCCCCAGTAATGACCCAGGTGGTAGGAACCTCAGCGACTATTTCTCCCTCAATGGATTGGGACGTAGGATTGTTCACCCTCACGTCCACCGTGTATCCGTTTTGGTTGTTGGGACTCTCGCTCACGTGGGTATCCACCGTGATGACGGAAATTGATTCTAATTGCATGGTGTGCGTCACCACGTATCCAGCGCTCTCCACTTGGATGATGATGGAGCTCTTTCCCTGCAGTAGCGCTGTTGGGAGATAGATGAGCGGTTCATCCAGCCCGGGAATGGTGGTGCTGTGCGAGAATTTTTGTGTACCGGGATAGGTGAGCACAGTGATCTCCACTTCTTGGGAGTAGGCACTCTTGTTTGTGAGTTGCACGGCGAATTCTTTCGCACCCCCAATAGTGAGAGTGGAGGGAGGGTCCTTGAATTGCACGGGGGCATCCGCGAGACCTGAGAATAGGATCGTGCTTTCCTGCACCTGCGATGGGCATCCCGGTACCTGGACCGTGAGCCGAAGGGTAGGGGTGTCTTGGATGTCGGATAAGAATACCGTTTGCGTCTTGGCCGTGTAGGGAGGGAGATGCACGATGGAAGGAGACACATTCCCCTGCGTCACGGAGAGTGTGAACACGGCCTCGTGTGCGGAGGGGTTGTTCAAGAAGATATCCTGGGTCGCCGTTCCCTTGAGAATGATCACGCTGGGCAGGTTGGAATGGTAGGCATCGCAGGACAATCCGCCCACTCCTTCGTAGTGGAATGGAATCTTTTTCGTGCTCACGAAGCATGTGCTCCCGCTCGTGAAATGTCCTTTCATGGATAGGAATGCATTCCCATCGAATGAGGACGTGTGACCGTATCCGGTGGCAAGGAAGGTGATGAGATCCGATTCCCCGAAGGACACTTGGTCAGGTATGGAGAGGGTTTCGAATGTCACCTGGTAATTCTTGTCGGTGATTATGAATTCGTCCACGAAAAAGTTTTGGGCCGACTTGTTGGATATCGTGAGGGACTCCGTGCTCGTCTGATTCCCCTGAATGAATAGGGTCGGGGTGTCCAATCCTATTTCCGCGCACACTGAGGAATCGGTTCCTTGGTCCTCCACGGTGACCTCGAATTCGGTGCTGATATCGCTGAAGGAACAATCATCTCCCCCTTCAAATTCTCCCCGAATTTCCACGAATGCAGTGTCGGTCTCATCATCGTCCACGCTGCTCGTGTCGATTTCGATGTCGTACGTGCGTGTGCTGTTGCCGGGGATTACGTCCTCGAAATCGGCATCATCGAAATCAGGTTCCACCTGCGTGCTGAAATGGGGTGAATCGTCGAACACGTCGAAGTCCTGGATGGTGAAGTCCTCATCTGAATCGTTCCGCACCGATACGTGGTGGGTGATGGTTTCGTTTTCGGCCACGTCCACATCGTTCGCGCTTATGGAGAGGAGGGCGCACACGCTCTCTCCGTCTTCAATGGTCACATCGATGTCAAATGTCAGGGAGGAGAAGGAACATTGTTCCTCATCATCGTCGTCGAATTCTCCTTTGATCTTTATCTGGAAGTCATCTTCTTGATCCGAATTCACATCTACGGAATCGTATTCAATCCGTATTTTTCCATCGTCATCGTCTCCCACTTCATCCGGGAAGTCAATCAGGGAGAGCTCGAAATGCGGGGAGTTTTCCTCGAGCACGACATCGTCAATCTCAAACGGGTCGTCCCCTTCGTTCGCGATAGTGAAGGAAATAGATTTCCCTTCTTGGTCTTCTTGGAACACGACATCCGAAGGAGTTATGTCGATATCATTGCACGAATTCGCGGCAGCAACAGGAAGAGGGAAAAATCCAATGAGAAGGAAAGCGAGAGAAACAACGGCCCAAAAGGAAGTGTGCATACCCAATATAGGCCCCCCGACATTTAAAAGGCATTACTTTGACCCGTTAATAAGTTAATTGTGGAGGGGAGAGTGGTTTTCTTCCATCATTTCCTTCAATCGTCGTAAAATTTCCTTTTTGGGGTCTTCGTTGGGAGTGGGGGGCAGGGCACCTAATTTGTGGGATTCCCCCTCCAAATGGGTCCTCATTTCGGCAGGATTTCCCCGATCGATTTCCTCCTCGTGGGTTTGCGCGTGCTCTTTCTCTTTGCGTTCTAGGTAGGCCAAGTCCGATTCAGATAGGCCTTCCACTTCTTCGAATGGAAGGCGATCAATGGCCTCCTCTTCGCTTATTTCCTCGTGCAGTGCCGCATCGCGTGAGGGAGGGGAATCAGGAAGGGGTGGTCGCCTTTCGCGAGAAAGGGAATGGAAAGAATGATCCAATTCATCCACGCGCACTTCCCCCGATCCCATCCGTGAGGGAAAAGAAGGGAGGGGGCGTGACATTTCTTCGCTCGGAGGAGCAGGGGAAGATTCGACCGGTGAGGAGTGTGCATCCGGCTGCGGATCGAGGGGATGGTATTCTTCTCCGGCTTCTCGGGGGAGCACGCCCGCGTTTCGTAATTTGGGGAAAGATTCGGCAGGAGGAGAACCTCGCCCATCTCCCTGAATGGGTTTTACTTCCGCAGGGAGGGGTGTTCGCGTGGAAGGAGAATCGGTGGGTGTACGCACACTGACGATGGGCCCGGGTGGTATCACGGTCAACGAAGAACTCATTTTTGGTTTTGGATTCATTCGCGTCACCCAGGGAGGAGCATATCCTTCTCGCGGAGATGCAGCGGAGGAAATTGGAATTGTTTCACCCCGCACGGGAGGGGAAGCAACAATTGTGGTCTTTTTTTCCGTGCGCGCGAGGGCCGGAGACTCGACCGAGGAGATGGGATTGAATGACTTGGGGAGAGGGGAAGAAGAGGAGTCCCTCCGAATGGGTGGAATTTCAGTATAGGGTGGTGGAGTAGATGGAGCAGGAGGAGAGGGAGGAATGTTTCCGGCAGAAACGATATTCCGCGTAGGGAGAGTTTTGGGATCAACCGGCGGGCGTGCAGAGTCGGTCCGGATGGAATTGGTTTGGGAAAAAACGGGCGGAAGCGAAATATTTTTTTTAGGAGGATTCCATAACCCTTCAGCCGCTTTCGCCGCAGGCACGGGGGAAGGAGTGGGGGGAAGACGCGGTCCTCCACCGGCCGCCTGGATATTTTTTCCCGTGGATGGGATCACAGGGGGCGATGCCCTCGCCCATACATTCGATTCAGGAAAACGAGGGATGGGTGGAAGCGGGCGCGGATTCGCGCGTTCGCTCACCCCAATCGGTCGCAGTGGGGGGGAAGCGAGAGAAGTGGGAACAGGGGATGATCGTGTGGATCGTTCCTGCATGATCTCATCCAATTGTTTGCGCACGGCCGATTGGGCCATGGGCGAGGCATAGGTGGGTTGCATGCTCTGCAACGGCACTTTAGCCTTTACCTTTTCTCCGAAAAGGGCGCGTTGCATCCGCTTGAAGAAAGAGGGAGTTAAATCCGTCCGGGGAAGTTCCCCGAGGTCCTGTTTCGCTCGCCTCGCTTTCAAGTATTCATTGATCTCGTCCACTTCTTCGGGGATGGGCATAGGCACGGAATCGTTTTTGAGAATAAAAACCCGCTGAATGAAAAGAAGGAAATCCCTCCTATCGAACGAGAGGGAGAAAAAGAATCCCCCGAGTGGTGGGAGAATCCGTTCTCCCATCATCGATTAGTTATGAAGAGTGCGTTTCATCGCTTTCGTATACGGAACAAGACGAAAGCTCCCAATGCCACCAGGAGCCCTGCTCCGATGGCGGGCGCATTGCCTGCCGTAAACAATCCTGTGGCCGGACTCAGTGGAGGGGTTGTTTCCCCACCCTCAATAATCGGGCTATTGGATCGTCCGTCGGCGAGCGCCACAATCGCAGGATCGGGTCCTTCGCTCAACGCGGAAGGAAGCTCGGCTTCAGGAGTCTCCAATTGAGGAACATTCCCAGTAGGTGCGGGAGGCGTTCCCTTGAGGGGATTCCATATGAAGAAAAAAGGGGATAATCCTGAGTCCTCCCCATCGGAATCCGCGGTTCCATCCGTCGAGTCGGGAGTAGGAGTATCGCCATCTCCACCGTCGTCATCTCCCCCATCATCATCCGGAGTGGGGCCGGGACACTGGATTCCATCCTGGGCAACGGCACACGGTTCGGATACGCCGGGCGAGTCCGTGGATGACGAGGAAGATGTGGAGGTT
>JBBSWQ010000005.1:0-5293 GCA_038046225.1 archaeon | reverse complement strand
ACACGGTTCGGATACGCCGGGCGAGTCCGTGGATGACGAGGAAGATGTGGAGGTTTTTCCACCCCCATGCGGGGAAGGAGCCAAATCCACTATCCCATCAAAGGGTCCGCCAAGCGTGGGGTCAATAGGAGGAATATCATCATCGGGGCACGGAATTCCATCCTGGACAAATTTACACCCTTCCGTAACGGGGGGAGAATCCCCATTCGATCCGGGGGATCCGATAGCGGCGTCCGGTCCGAGAGATTCATCGAGAATGCCATCGCCTAATTCTCCAATCACCGGTCCAATCGGAGGATCGGGAGTCGGGATGATGGGAAAATCAATTGGAGGAATTGGGTCCACATCCACGGTGTCTACCACTACAATCGTGGGCTCATCCTCGGTCGAGGATCCGTCATCCAGAGATCCGCGGGCGGATACCACTCTTTCCTCCAACGCAGGAGGGGCATCTTCACCCACCGTTTCAACCGAATCCAATTCTATCGGAACGGAAATTGAATCCACATCGGCGGAAGTCGGGGAATCTATTGAAATGGATTCTTGAGCGTATGCCACGCTCACGAAAAGGAAAACGAGAATAGTCAAAATAGATAATCCGTTTTTCATGGTAGCCCCTCCGCTATTTTATGTATTATGGACAGGATTTGTTTTAAACCCACCTTCGGCAAAATCGGATGAAAAAAAAAGAGAAAGGAGGGGAGAAAATACTCCCCCCTATGTTCAATTAATGACTCGATGCCATATTCCACACGGCCTTTATTCCCACGATGATAGCTGCAGGAGCCATGAGACTGGCGATGTTCCCGAAGATGGCGCCCATGGGCACTCCAACGGTAGGGATCAAGGCCCAATCAACAGCGGAAGCGGTCAGCAAGGCGATGACGGCGACCAGGAAATTAGTGATTTCCTTATCGCTGATGTTCAAGAGCCCAATCAGCACTCCCAAAATGACCATAACCAATGGAATCCAGGTCGCAATAGGTCCAAAGACCCCGCTTCCTAAGAGTCCAACAATGATGGCGATCACAACACCTATAATGAACGCCCAACTTCCAATCTTTTGCTCCATTTGGGTACACCTCCTCGTATAACCCAGGATTGGCAAATACTCGCCAATCAAGCGTATTCTACCCCATAAGACCGGGAATCGTTTATAAGAAAAGGCGTTGGCCAAGGAAGGAAGTTCGCCCATGGACGTAAAAACAACAGGCGGCGGAGAAAGGAGAAAACCCAATGAGAGGAATGGGTTATTGAAAGCGGAATGGCCCCGCCACCGAATCCTCATTCTCCCCTCCCCTCGCATGAGCGAATGGTTTTGAACAGAAAAGGAAAAAGAGTAAGAAGAAGAAAAAAATAAAAAAAACTAGAAAAATAAAAAAGGAAATGGACTTTATTTCGCGTCTTTGAGTTCAATTTCAATATGAACATCCTCAGGGACATCCACGCGCATGACCCTGCGCAATGTGCGCTCATCCGCTTGAATGTCAATCATCCGCTTGTGAATGCGCATCTGCCAGCGTTCATACGTCTCGGTCCCTCCCCCGCACGGAGACTTCCGTGTAGGGATGAGTAGTTTTTTCGTGGGCAGGGGAATCACTCCCGTGTGCTTGACCCCGGTCCGGTCCGCCACGTCCACAATCTTGGAGCAGATGTCCGTGATGGTCGCATAGGATGGAGAAGTGAGTTTGATTCGCGCTTTTTGCATAGTTCATTCCCCCAACATTCCATCCCCATTCATCATCTATTTACTCGCGCGGAGTGACCTTCAAGACCACTCCGGCAGCGACGGTCTGTCCCATGTCCCGAATCGCAAATCGTCCGAGGGAAGGGAACATTTTGAATTCTTCCACGACCAATGGTTTCTGCGGCGTGATCTTCACGACCGCCACGTCTCCGGTTTTCAGGAATTTGGGGTTCTCTTCCGCGACCTGTCCGGTCTTGGGGTCCATTTTCTTCTGGAGTTCCGTCAGCGTGCACGACATTTGAGCGGTGTGCAGGTGAAAGACCGGCGTGTATCCCACCGGGATGGCCGTCGGGTGATTCAATATCACAATCTGGGCCTGGAAGTCCTTAGCAACGGTAGGGGCATTCTGCGGGTGTCCGATGACATCTCCGCGGTTAATGTCCTTTCGTTCCAATCCCCGAACATTGAATCCAATGTTGTCCCCGGGCATGGCTTGCGTCAATTGTTCGTGGTGGGCTTCGAGCGACTTGATATCCCCTTGGGCCTTGGAAGGCATGACGCTGCTCTTGTCGTTGGGCTTGATGATTCCCGTTTCCACTCTTCCCACCGGGACGGTTCCCACTCCCTTGATGGAGTAGACGTCCTGGATGGGCAGGCGCAGGGGCTTGTCCGTGGGCAGGTTGGGGGCTTTGAGTCCGTCCAATCGTTCCAGGAGCGTGGGTCCCTTGTACCAGGCCATGTTCTCGGATTTCTTGGCGACATTGTCTCCCAGCCATGCGGATACCGGCACGACGACGAATTGGTCGTCTTTGAATCCGGCCATCTTCACGAGCTTTGTGGCTTCTTCTTTGACCTTGTTGAAGGCTTCTTCCTTGTATTGCATTTCATCCATCTTGTTGATGGCCACCGTCAATTGGCGGATTCCCATCACGTTGGCGAGGAACGCGTGTTCTTTCGTCTGCATCTGGGGACCGTCCTTGGCCGAGATGACCAAGACAGCGGCATCCGCTTGGGATGTTCCCGTAATCATGTTCTTGACGAAGTCCCGGTGTCCCGGGGCGTCGATGATGGTGAAATTGTTGCTCTTTCCAGAGAACTTCTTGTAGGATACGTCAATCGTGACTCCGCGCTCTCGTTCTTCCTTGAGGTTGTCCATGACATACGCGAAGGCGAAGGATCCTTTTCCGCGCGCCTCTGCTTCTTCTTTGATCTTTCGGTATTCGTTCTCGGCGAGGGCTCCTGAGTCGTACAGGAATCGTCCAACCAGCGTGGACTTGCCGTGGTCGACGTGACCAATGAAAATCAGGTTGATATGGGGCTTTTCGGCCATGTTCTGTTCCTCCAATTATCCTTTTTTGTTGGTTGTTAACCAGCACTAAAGGGGAATAGCCACCCTTTCCGGCGCGGTATACCCCAAACCCCCTGGGGAACGTTTAAATAAGCAACGCCCCGCTCGAGCGAAAATTAACCACAGGGTGGCAGGAATACGAATAAATACTCCCCCCCCTGAATGCGACATGAGTGTTTCTAACCGAATCCGACGAGTCGGACAAAAAATAAAGATAGCCCGAAAATTGGGTAAAAATAGATTAAGCGCAGGTTATGGGACAGGGGTTTATGGGCGCCTCAGTACGGAGGAAGTCGAACGCATTGGGCAAATTTATGAAATGCATCAGGATGGAAGGAGATATCCGAAGTTAGGGCCGTATGAAGCAGCATCACGTGGAGCAAGAATAGTCGCAGAAAGTTTTGCAAAGAATCGACGTAATGCACAAAAATCGATTAATCGCCAACGCGGACCAGTAAAAAATTCCCCCTACAAACTTACCGGTCTCGGCAAGACTCCTGAGTGGGAAGCTCGTCAGGCGGCTGGAGCTAAGGTGTTTGAAGAACGATTGAAAAGCGACCCCGCGTTCCGCGAGCGCATTCAACGAATGCTCCAAGAATCGGATCGAAAAATCGTGGAAAAGCGTGCGAAAAGGGAACATCGTTAATTATTTCCTTTTTTCGTTTTCCTTGATTTGGGCGTGAGCTGTTTCCGCGCAAATTCGTCCCATAATTTAGCTTCCTCGGGAGTTTCGTTTTCTAGCCACCGACGCAAGGATTCATCCCTCAATAAATTCCAATCTCTCTCTTCCTCAATCTCTTCTTTTGATTTTTTTCGCCTCATCCAAAAAATGCGATTACGATGTTTAAGAGATTTTTGAGACCAAACCGCCAATTTTTGCGGAACCTACGGCGGTTTGCCACCCGAATGCTTATAACATTTATATACAGATTTAATCTATATAGTAGTGTATGCCCAAAACCATTATGATTGCGGACGAAACCTACAATCGGTTGAAACGAATGAAGGAAGCGAAGGGGATGAGTTTCACCAAACTTTTGGATGGACTACTGGCCAAGGAAGACTGGAAAACACTCAGGGAGAAGGTAATGGGGTTCAAGGGAACAGGAGTAGCCGATAAGGACGAGGTTGCGGATGTCGAACGCATTTTGAAAGAGGGGTGGAAACGATGGAACAAAAGGTATGCTTCGACTCGGATGTAATCATCGATCATATCAACCAAAAAGGTATTTCCCGCCTGGAGACCTTTTTAGAGAAAGGAACTAATCTGTTCGTTTCATCGGTATCCATATTTGAGCTGGGCCTGCGCACTACCAACCGGGAGAAGGCCGAATCATTTTTACGTCTGTTTAAAGTCGTGGATTTCGATGAGCCGAGCGCGATGATTGCCGCCCGCATCACGAGGGAACTGGACAAAAAAGGAACCCCTCTTGAATTTCGGGATGTATTCATCGCCGCTACCTGCATCAGCAACAATTGCACGCTGGTAACCAACAATAAACGGGACTTTGAACGGATAAAAGACCTACGAATGGCCTAATGGTCTGATTGAGTGGAAAAGGATTAACCAATTCATTACGCCTGCGCCACGCTTGTTCGTCATGCAAAAAGCGCGTCGGCCAGTTGATGTCCCTTCATTTTTTCATAGGTGGAATGGGTCCTGAACCAATGTCCGCGCCCAAATGTATTGGGAGAATGCGAACTATGCAAGAGAGGATAACTGACTTCCTCCCCGGCCTAAAGACCGAGGAATTAAACCCATTACCGTAGCCCTAAAGGGGTGCCATTAAATAGGAGAAATGAACCCTCATAATATGCCTCCGAAACGCAAACCACCCAAAATACCCCCTCCGCGCCCTAAAGGGCGCGGTATCCCCCTACCAGGGGGATTAGTCGCTTCGCTCCTACGTAGTTTCACTGCACTGTACAATGGAGCGGCCTATTCATCCCTGGCCTAAAGGCCAGGGTATTCCGGCCGCGCTACGAATAATCGTGTTAGCACGACGCGTGAGTCCGACTTTTGATTTCGGACCGAGTTGGCGGCCGGTATATGCTGGACCCGAAAGACGTTCTTCAGATAAGGACAGACGTCAAATCACAGGGAGACGTAAAGAAGGGTTGTTGGATGTTGGATTGAAAGGAGAGGCCTGGCGAAAGTATGATCCCAAAAAATATCCACGCGACGAACGAATTCCACGATGGGTAATTGAAGCATCGCACTCAAGAATTGTAAATACGCAGGCGCTAGGGGATGGGAT
>JBBSWQ010000004.1:0-10755 GCA_038046225.1 archaeon | reverse complement strand
CCGACACTTCTGCTGCTCCAGCGTAGTGTTTGGTCCGGAGCGTGAGCTGGGTCCCGGGCTCTCCAAGGGATTGGGCGGCGATGATTCCCACCGCTTCCCCGGGTTCGGCCTTGGCGAATGCGTATCGTTTGCGGAGTTCTTCCACCAGGTGGTCGAATTGTCCGTCGGTTAGGTTCATTTCGAGGGATAATCGTTGGGCGTCTTCGAATATTTTCCGAGGGATCCCGTGTTCCGCGACGTAATCCACGAATTCGATTTTCTCCGCATGCTGGGTGGCATCGAAGTTCTCATTGGTTTGCGTATCGTTTTCCATGGCCATTCGTTTTTCCCTCCGGTTTTACTTCTTTTTCTCCTTTCGGCGCATTTCTCGGATAATCTCATCCATGTCTGCGAATTGTCCACCGCTCGTTCGGGCGGGAAAGACCCCGTCTTCGCCGTACCTGAATTGCACGATGTCCTTTCCGGCGGTGCGCACGGTCTCGTCATTGGATACGTGCAGGTCCTTGAGCGAGTTAGCCAATCTTCGGTAGAGGTATCCCGATACTTTGGTCGCGACCCCCGTGTCCACTTCTCCTTGCCTTCCACCCATGGAGTGCATGAAGTATTCTTTCGGGTTCATTCCCGTGATGAAGTTGGATGCGACGAATCCTCCCGATTCGGGTCGGGGATCGTTCTTCTCGTTGAGCGTGATCAGGCGGTTCGTGAATCCTTTTTTGGGCCGTCCCGTCCTCACGTTGATTTGTCCCCAGAATCCAGACATGTTGGTCACGTTGGACATGTTTCCACGTCCCCCGGCCACAATCATAGTGGTAACATCCAGGGTGGGTCGATCCTTCCCGAATAGTTCCCGCAGTCGGTGTTCGCTGAGTTTGGCCTGGACCTTTGATTTGGTCTTTATCCCGAGTCGGACCATCAGGAGTTCGAATGATTCCTCGACGGTCCTACCAGGGATGGGCTCCAGGGCATGGTTGGCGAATTTCTGGGCGAGTTCGAGTCCTTCCTTCTGTTCTTCCTCGATGGCCTGCTTCCGCACCTCATCGAGTTCGGGGGTGTTTTCAAATTCGGCGATGCTGACCGTGAGTCCCTTCAGCATGAGCAATTCATGCGTGAGCCGGGTCATTTTCCAATAATACTGCTCTAGATCGTGCGAGGGATAATTGCGCACCAGCGTCTCGATGATGTCAGAGGATGAATCCATGATTCCCTGTTTCAGTTCCCCGTTCTCAATCTTCACGTACGCTCCCTTGTAGAGGGATTCATTCCCCTCCTGGGCAATTTTGGCTTGCTTCAGCATCTTTCCGGTGTTGTTGGAATACTCCATGTTCAAATCCTTGGGAAGCGCCATCGAATAGATGAGTCGTCCGGAGTATTTCTTTCCCCGGTCGGGCTCGGGAAGATCGGTGATGCCTATTTTGTATAGGTAGTGCATGGCCTCTTCGCGCGTGAACTCCGTTTGGTCCATCGTCAGGACGAAGAGCCCGGTCATGTCGTCTTCTTGTCCTCCAATCACGGGTTTTCCGTTCCGGGGGGAGACGATTTGGTTTTCGACATACATCAATTCGCGCGCTTCGGATATTCCTTCCTGCGTCTGCGGGACATGAATGTTCATTTCGTCCCCATCGAAGTCCGCGTTGTAGGGCTTGCAGACCATGGGGTTCAACCGGATGGCCTTGTTGGGCATGACCTTGACCTCGTGTGCGAGCATGGACAATCGGTGCAGGGAGGGTTGTCGGTTGAACAATACGATGTCCCCGTCCTGGAGGACCCGTTCCACCTTGCTGCCTGCTTCGAGTTCGTCGGTGACTTCTTTCTTGTTGAGCTCGGTGATTTTTTTCCGGAGCCCGTTGGGCTTGGTCACGTACACCACGACGTCGGTCTTCTTGATGAGTTTCTTCATCTCTTCCATGTTCCATTCCGTCACGATCTCGGGCACGGTGAGATTGTTCGCAATGGGTTCGGGCACCCCGACTTGGTTGATGGAGAGATAGGGGTCCGGTATGATGGTGGATCGCGCGGCGTAATTCACTCGCTTCCCGGTCAGGTTGTAGCGGAATCGTCCTTTCTTTCCTTTCAGTCGTTGCACGAGCGTGCGCAGGCTTCTCCCGGAACGGTGTTTAGCAGGGGGCACTCCTGCGGTGTCGTTGTCGAAGTACGTGGTGACGTGGTATTGGAGCAAGTCCCATAAGTCTTCAATGATTAGCTGCGGCGCCCCGGCGTCGATGTTGTCTTTGAGTCGGAGGTTGATTCGGATGACATCCACGAGCTTGTGCGTCAGGTCGTCTTCCGATTTGATTCCCGATTCCAATGTAATGGATGGTCGAATCGTGATGGGCGGCACTTGGAGCGTGGTCAGGATGAACCATTCCGGTCGGAGGCGTTGGAGGTCGTAGCCGAACATCCGCAGGTCGTCTTCGGATACCTTTTCGACCCATTCCCGTATTTGAGAAGGGTAGAGTCGGTCCTTGTCCAGGTAGAAGTTGGTCGGCTTGTCGAGGAGGACTTCCACGCGGGATGCACCGCAGTGGGGGCATTTTCTCTTGGTCTTTGTTTTCTTCACGAGGAGTTTGACGGCCTCTTCTTTGTTCAGTATGGTCGATGCTTCCTTGAATTCATTGAGCGTTTCATCCTTGAGGGCGATTTTTCCGCATTCTTGGCAGGTCGCGTGGAGGAGCTCTTCGAGCTTGGGCGAGAATTTGGGGTGAATGACCGGTCGGACCATTTCGAGGCTTCCGAAGTGTCCGGGGCATTGCTTCATTTTCTGTCCGCATGTCTTGCAGCGCAGGGAGGGATTGATGACTCCAAGGTGGGGATCCATGAGTCCGCCTTCCATGGGGTAGCCGTCCTTGTCGTAGGTCTCCGGCGACTTAATTTCGATCGCGGACATCTTCCTGATTTGTTCGGGGGCGAGGACGCCGAATTCGATTGAGTGGATTTTTTTCATCAGCATGGTGTTCCCTCCCTCACGCCTTGTCCGTCAGGCGCATCTTGGGGTATATCCCGAGCGCCTTCAATTCGTCTAATAAGAGCTTGAACCCGTAGCTCATCTGCACCGGATACACGGATGCGGATTCGCACATGGGGCAGAACCGTTTCTTGCGTATCTGGTCGTTCACCGCGATGATTCCGCAGTTCTCGCATACCAATTCGGTGACCTTGTCCGAGTCGTCGATGAATTTTTCCTGGAGCAGCATTGCCGCTCCATGTCCGACGAGGGTTTCTCCTTCCATTTCTCCGAAGCGGAGTCCGCCTTCCTTTTCCTTTCCTTCGGTGGGCTGGCGCGTGAGGATCTGCACGGGTCCTCGGCTCCGGGCTTGGAGCTTGTGGGATACCATGTGGAATAGTCTCCGGTACGCGATGAGTCCAACATATATTTCTCCTTCAAGTTTCTGTCCCGTGCGTCCGTCATAGAACGCTTCTTTTCCATCTGGGCGAAAACCGTTGGCTTCGAGCACCTTTTTGGCGTCCTCGACGGGATCTTCATTGAATGGGGTTCCGTCCATGAACTTTCCGCTCAATGCGGCGCTCTTTCCGGTGAGCATCTCAAGCATGTGCCCGATGGTCATCCGTGTGGGGATGGCGTGCGGGTTGAGGATGAGGTCGGGCTTGATTCCCGATTCGGTGAAGGGCATGTCTTCTTCGGGAATGATGGCCCCGATGACTCCTTTTTGTCCGTGCTTGGAGGCGTATTTGTCTCCGGGCTCGGGGATCATGGAGGATCGCACTTTTACTTTGGCGATGCGTGCACCGGACGTTCCTTCCGTCAGGACGACCCGGTCGATCATGCCGGGTTTTCCTTTGCGTGGGAATACGGATGCCTCGCGCCGTTTCTCTTGGATGACTCCGAATTCGGTGATCTCTTCCAGGAATCGAGGAGGAGATGTCTTTCCGATGAGGGCATCCTTGTCCGAGACATAGGTTTCCAATTCCCCAAGTCCATCGGCTCCCAGTTTCTTGTAGGGTTCTTCCCCCAAGTGTCCCACTACTTCTTCGTTGGGGATCTCGAATTTGTCGATCTGTCCCCCGGGGTAGCGGGTCTCTTCCGATTCGTAGTTGCGGAAATAGGCCGCGCGTCCGAGTCCGCGTTCCACGGCTCCGCGATTGAGTACCACGGCATCCAGGACGTTGAATCCCATGTAGGGCATGATGGCCACCACGAAGTTCTGAATCATGGGCCGTTGATCCGTGTGAAGGAAGTCCAGCGTCTTCGTCCGTACGAGTTCGCGCTGGGGATAATACAATAGATAGGATTCCGTATCCGTGCGCAGGTTGTAATTAATCGCCGGCATTCCCAATGCTTGCTTGAACACCTTAGCCCCGTGCAGGGTCTTTCCTGCGAGGTTGTGTTCGAGGAAGGGGATCATGGAGCTGATGATGGAGAATATTCCCATCGCGTTGATTTCTAAGTGCGTCGTCTTGGGGGTCACATCCTCTTCCCGCAGGGCGATGAGGGCGTTCTCTTCTTCTTCCGCATCGAGGTATTCGATATATCCCTGCGTCACGAGGTCATTCCACGTGAGCTTGCCGTCCTTGACGTGCTTGAGCACTTCTTTCGTGATGCGGGCTTTCCCGTTCTCCACCACCACGACGGGTCGCTGGACGCGACCGGAGTCCGTGTTCACGTATAATTCATAATTGTCCTCGTGCAGGGCGATGTTGATCTGGGGGTCTATTTTTCCGGTGCGTCGCTTGGTGATGAGCTCCTTGGTGAGGCGTTGGATGTCTTTGTGGAATCCGACGAGCTTTCCGTTGACGAAAACCTTTCCTTCTTGGCCAACCATGGTGTTCACCTCTCCCTTCTCCCTCGTTGATTCATTTCAGATACACGTCCATCCCTTTCAGGAGTTTCTCGACGGGCTCCGGATTAACGTCCTGCGTGACCTCGGAGAACAATCCCAGGTTCTTCACGAGTCCACATTGGGGTCCGTCCGGCGTCTCGATGCAGCAGAGTCTTCCCCAGTGCGTTCCGTGCACGTCCCGCGCCTCGTAGAGTTCGCGGTTCTTGTTCAGGGGGGATTTGACTTTCCTGAATTCCGTGAGGGGACCCAAATAGTTCACGCGGTCCATGAAGCGTGACACTCCCGTGGATCGTCCAATCCAGTTTCCTGTGCTCATTCCAAAGAGAATCCGTTCCGTCACGGCGCCCGGGCGCACTACCGTGGAGATGTTGAGTTTTCTCCTCCGCGTCACGGTGCGGTC
Source organism: archaeon (assembly GCA_038046225.1). Taxonomy (GTDB): domain Archaea; phylum Iainarchaeota; class Iainarchaeia; order Iainarchaeales; family VGJJ01; genus VGJJ01. Next base: position 5,559 of record JBBSWQ010000004.1, on the reverse strand, counting down.
GATCTGGAACGTGAGGTCCTTAATGAAATATTTGAAGGAATGCCTGAACAGGTGTTCCATGAGCTTTCCGCTGAGCTCCAATCGTTTGTTTCCGTAATGGTCCTTGTCGTCCTGTCCCCGCAGTCCATTGGCGCGTTCGATGGCTCGCGTGGCCATCGTGGCGAGGTAGAAGGCCTTGGCCCGGCGATCTTCTTTCTGGTTCCCAATGTGCGGAAGCAAGAATGCATCAATGACTTCCTGGGCCCTTCGCAATCGATAATCGATGACTTGTCCGGGGGCCACGTATTTACCAATCCGGTCGAGGGCTTCTTCTTCATCCTTCACATCGTTTGCTTCGAGATTAATCAGCACATCATTCATGATTCCGGGGGTGGAAGGAAATGCTTGGAGCATTTCCTTGTCGTCCTTCAACCCCAAGGCTTTCAGGAGGGCGAACAATCGTAGTTTTCGCGGGGATGCGGGGAAGGTGACGCTCAACATTCCATCCTTGCTTCGGGTCACGCGGACGCGTCCCTTGAACGCGCCTTTTGTGGATATGACTTCCGCGGAAAACTTGTCTCCCGCGTTTTCCGTGATGAGGATTCGATCCGAGGACAATACTTCCTGGGCCGTGAGGGCTTTCTCGCTCCCGTTGATGACGAAGTATCCTCCGAAATCCATGGGGTCTTCTCCCATGGCAATGAGCTCTTCGCTTGTTTTTCCCTGCAAGTGGCAGAGTTTGGATTTGAGCATCACCGGCAATTCGCCGATGTAGGTCTTCTTCACGTCCTGCTCAACATCTCGCCGCAATAGGCGCATGGTCAAAAATAATGGAGCGGAATACGTTCGATTTCGTATGCGTGCTTCCATGGGAAAGAAATCGTTCCGCGGGGAACCGTCGGCTTCCACGATGCGGGGCTTCTGGACTTCTATTTCTTCGAGTTCGATCCTCACTTCCTCAATCTTGGGAGTGATGGTTTTGTTTTCTTTGATTATCTCATTCAACCGGTCGTCCACGAACTGGTTGTAGGAGCTGATATTCATCTGCGCGAAGTTCTTGTTCTTGAACCAGCTCTCGACCAAAGCATATTGTTCCCACGACTGCGTCATTGAACCACCCTCCGATAATAGATTGTTGTCCCGGCCACGGGAGAGTTGCGTGTGATGCGGATGACATCGCCGATGACTGCTTTGAGTTCTCCCACCATGGGATCATCGGATGCGATGCGGGGTAGTTTGTCAAAATCAAGCCCGAATTGAGTGAGAAGGGATTGGGCCTCTTCCTTGGTGAGGAGTTCGTGTTTCGGTACCAGGTGGTGTTCGGCGATTGTTTTGAGCATGCTCACTCACGTCTCCTCGCGCACGGCATCGGGAAATCCGAAGGCCTGCTCCCGCCGATGACAGAACGAATAGAGAATCGTCCCCCCGCATCAAACGTTAACCGAAAGCCCCTCAACCCTCGCGCAATACTCAAACCACCAGGAAAACGCTTATAAAGTTGTTTGCATCCCCGGAAAAATAGGTGACGAGAGGGCCTATTCGTCCCAGCCAAGGAAGGGAGGAGTGGTTGCGATGGAGAGAGGCATCCCGATTAGGCTTTTTTCCTCTTCTTCTTTTTGGGAAAAGTGGCGCGTTCCTTTTTCTCCCCAAACGTGTGGCGGTGCATCGCGTGCATGGGGTTGTAGAACAGTCCATAGAGGATAATTCCTAACAGGAGGAGGATGGCGATCCCATGGTGCGTGGTTGGAATCAGGAAGAGGGCGAGCAGCACGACCACCACCCCCACTATGGGGTAAATCCAGCGTTCCATGGATGGGTAGGCGACGCTGGAGAATAAAAACACGCTTCCGCAATCCTTCTTTCTCATTTTAGGGCGGGATTAACGCCCGTAGGGGATAAGGTATTTATAGGGCAAAACGTTCCCTTCCCCTCAGTATGACTCCCCACACGAACGAGTTTGTTGTGCTGATGCCGGCGCGCAATGAGGCTCGAAACCTACCTTCGGCTGTTTCTTCTCTGAACGATTCCAGGGATATTCCGTCAAGGGACCTGCACCTCCTGGTGTGCGCCAATGCCTGCACCGATGACACGGTGGAAGTCCTGGAAGGATTGAAGGGCAAGCAGCGGAACATGGAGTATATCACGGAGTCCATTCCCGGAAAACCGCGTGCCCTGAATGCCCTTATCGATAAGGCGGAGGGGTCGTTCCGCATGGGCACGGATGATTATGTCATTTTTTTGGATGCCGATGCACGGGTCCAGCCCGAAACCATTTCCAAACTCACTTCCACCCTGCGCACGGACAAAGGGTTGAATGCGGTCTCAGCAAATGATGTGGCGGCGGCCCCGCAGAGCGCGTCCATCCTCGAACATCTTCTCTTTGGCATTGGTGAGGTTTCATTATCCACCCTCGCGTTGAGGGATCGGAAGGCTTCCTGCACAGCGGTGCGGGGAAGTCTGGTCCGCGGGATGCGTTTTCCCGAACATGTGATGGCGGATGATTTGTGGATGGCCATGTATTTGGGCATTGATGCGGTGGACACCCATCCTACGGCGGCCGTGGATGTGTTGCCTTCCCGGAATTTTTTTCATTTTGCATCCCAACGCGTCAAGCACTTGATGGGATTGTATCAGTTGGAGGAGTTTTATCCCGCGCACGAAGTGCGAGAACACCTTCCCATGGGGACGCATGAGCATGTTCAGGCATTGATGGGGGACGCGGAATTGCAGGATCAGTTCATGCAGCTCCCGGATGTGTATAAGGTTTCCACCCTCCTCGCGATTCCAATTCATGCCGCGTTGAAGGCGGCCGCGTGGGTGGGGTATCGGTTGTCTCCCGCGAAGCGGAATCATTCCATTCCCATTCCTCGTCCCGCCACGGCAATGAATGCATCCCGCGCCCGGGGCCGTCGCACGGCATCGCTGGCGTGAGATTGCATTTTTAGTCTCCGGGATCGCTCAATCCCTACATGTCGTTCGTTTATGCCGGATACCTCGCGCTCGTCCTCGTAGGGGCATGGGGAATTATTCGATGGGGAAACATTCGCTTTTCCCCGCGTGAATGGAAAGCCGTTTTCATATCCATTCCAGTAGTGGCATTTCTTTTCACGGTGTGGGACATCCTAGCTGTGAAACGGGGGCATTGGTCGTTTGGTCTCGAACACACGCTCGGCGTGGGAATCCTGAACCAGCCGATGGAGGAAATATTCTTTTTTGTCATCATCCCTTTCTTTGGGGTGGTCGTGTATCACTATTTCAAGGGAGGAAAAATAGAATGATGGAGTATTCGTTCATCCTTTTGGGCGTCCTCCTTTTTCTCGTTGGATTGGACCGCACGCTCGGGACCCGTATCCTGCGTCGGGATAATTATCCTTTTTGGAAAACGGCATTCGTTTTTGCAGCATTCCAATGGGTGTTCGATAATTATTTCACATTTATTGGGATATGGCGTTTTGATTCGGCGCAGACGATGGGAGTGTTTATCCCATTCATCCCGGTGGAGAATATGGTGTATGGATTCGAGCTGTTGGCCCTAACGGCCATCCTGTATTCGTTTTTCGCACGTCCTCGCCGAGACTAGGACGAGTGGCATCCCACTCCCGGGATGAGTGGATGCTCCCACGAAATAGAGCCGGTCGAATTCTTCGCTCTTCTGGTTGGGACGGAACACGCTGCTTTGGAGGAAAGTAGGAGAGAGCCCGAAGGTGCTTCCATTATACATTCCTGCGAGCGATTCCCAGTCATCCGGGGTGAATACCTCAAGTATTTCTGCATTCTCCTTCAACTGGGTGAGTCCCCGGGACGCGAGGGTGTCCACTATTTTGCGCACGAATTCTTCCTTATACATTGCCCAATCCACTTTCTCTCCATTCCGTTGCGCCGAATAGGGGACGGGAACCAGAACATAGAGGAGGTGTTTTCCCTTCGGCGCGAGCGTGGGATTCGTGCGCGTGGACACGTTCACATATATGCTAGGATCCCCCGGCACCGTGCGCGTGGAGAATATTTCCTTGAAATTCGTCCGTGGGTCGGCGGAGAAGAACACATTGTGGTGGCGGAGCGTGGCATACTCTTTTTTCACGCCCAGGTAGATCATGAATGCCGAGCACCCGTATTTCAGGGAATCGAGTTTCTTCTTCGTGTATTTTTTCCGCTGGGACTCGGGGATCAATCCATGATAGGCACCGGGCAAATCCAGGTTGCTCACGATGATATCCCCCCTCACCTCTTCCCCATTTTCCAGTCGCAGCCCAATGGCGTTCCCTCCCTCGATGATGATCTCTTTCACGGGTCTCCGGAGGTGGATTTTAGCCCCTTTTTTGCGGGCGAGTGTTCCAATGGCCTCGACGAGTCCCCGAATCCCTTGCCTCGGATACCATACTCCCTGCGTGAACTCCACGAATGGGATAATGGAATAGGTCCCCGGCGCCGTGTGCGGGGATTCCCCAATGTACATACTCTGGAAGCTCATGGCGAGGCGCAGTTTCTCTTCAGAGAAGAACGCTCCTGCGTTCTCCCACATGGAATGGAATCCATCCAATCGAAATAATTCGATGATGTCCGGGGAGAATAGAAGGGACGCGATGGATCGCGCCGGACGTGCGATGAATCGTTCGTACACGATGGGGAATTTTTTTCCTTCATGGGATAGAAAGTCCAGGAATGACCGGAAATGCTCTTCCCCATGGAGAGGATCATGAGCGACGAAGCTTTCCCGCATGGAGGGGAGAGAGGAATGCATGTCGAGATGCGTCCCGTCCGCATAATGCAGGCGGTAGAGGGGATCCAAGGGTTCGAGTTGGATGTGATCCGAGAATTTTTCCCCGCAATACGTAAAAAGTTCCTCGAATTCCCCCGGCATCAGGAGGAACGTGGGTCCCAAGTCGATGGTGTATCCTTTTTTCTTTTTCCACGCGGCCCTTCCCCCGATGCGGGAGTTTTTCTCATACACGTCCACGGAATACCCTTGTTTCGCCAGTCTCGCCGCAAGGGCCAATCCCCCTAATCCGGCGCCGATGATGAGGACTTTGGGGGGATCCATTACTACATGGTCTCCGATTCCCGTTATAATCGTGAAGGATGCTCTAGAACTCCGATGGCTGAATCGAAAGCATAGGCCCGTTTTCTCATTTCCATCTCGAGGAGTCTTATTTTCCTTTCGTGCGGGACCGCGACGCGTTGGGCCAATACCTCATAGTCCTGCCGCGCGATCTCTTCCAAGATTTCCCGGTAGAATAAGGAGCACAGCCGCATGGGTAGTTGTGTGTCGGGGGAGAGATAATCCATCCCTTTCTCGGCTTCCGAATAATACCGGTGGGCCCTCCCAGCCTGAAATCGGAGGAATTCCTTTAGGGGCTCACACGTTTCGTTGCGGGAGAAGTCGTTCTCCACAATTCCGAATTCCTTCCATTCATCGCGGGGGAAATACACCCTTCCCATTTCCGCATCCTCTTTTACGTCGCGTATCATGTTGGTGAGCTGCATCCCTATTCCAAGGGATTCCGCATACGCATAGGCATGGGGCGGCGCTCCCCCCACGTGGGCCATCAGAATACCCGGGATCCCCGCGACGTGGTAGCA
>JBBSWQ010000003.1:0-4777 GCA_038046225.1 archaeon | reverse complement strand
TATATTAATCAGGCGGGCGCTGGGGAGTTTTCCTCGCCCGGATTGATTTTGGTTGTTTTAAGAAGTAGAAAAGGATAGTGAGAACCGGTCTTGGTCGTATGGATGAGTGGAATATTTCTGAAGCCCGCGCCCTTGCGGAAGAAAAGCTGGATGCGGATCGCGTGCGCGTTGTCAAATCCGTAGGTCTGCGTCTCTCGCAGGTGCGGCACGTGGTGAATCAATTGATGAAACAGGAACGGGTCCTTGCCGACCCGGAATTGGTTTCCTTGGTGAAGAGGATGATTCCCCCGGTCTCGGATGAAGTGGTATTGGAGTACGCATTGAATACGCAAGAGTTTTTCGCGCAACATATTGCTCCGCGCTTGGAGAGGATTCCTGTTCCCGCCATTCGAAATTGGTCCGCGGAGCTGGATGATGCACTCGTGGATACGCGCCGGATTGTTGTGCAGAACTTGTCGAAGCATCCCGCGATGAAACCGTACCGCATGCTCGGGACGTTGCGAGAAGAGTATGATCGATTCCTTTCCCTGGAGAGGGAAGTCGGAGAATGCGCGCGGGAATATGCGCGCCTTCGCGGTGAGTGGGATGCGCTTCTCACCGCGATAGCCGACGCGCGTGCCGATAAGTCCTTCGAGACGTTGTCGTTGATGGAGGGATCGCGCGAGCAATTGATGGGAGAGAAGCGGGCCATCCTCGACCGGTGGATACTGGATTGGCGGAAGGTGGAACCCATTTTTACCCGCCTCTTGGAGAAATCAACCGTGTTTGAGCACATGGAGAATGCTCAGCTCCGGATTCTCCAATTATATCTCGCGAACCCGGTTTCCGCACGAATGAAGGATCCCCACGGGGCGGGATTTCTCATGCTTTTGCGTCTGGCCGTTCAGGCGATGGAGGAGAAGAAGGTTTTTCCTCCTTCCGAGCGGGAGGCGGCCCGTGAATCATTGTTGGAGGCAATGGAGGATCCTTCGTTCTCCTTGTTTTTCGAACGGGCAGTCGAATTGGATCGGGCAATTGAGGGAAACCTTCGCGAATATTTGGCGCATCCCCTTCGGCGCCACCTTTCTGGATTGGAGACGGAGGAGCATGCCCTATCTCGCAAAATGCAAGAGGTTCAATCCCTCGGGGAAGCGGTGGAGCAGCGTCGCGGGGAGGCTCGGAAATCAATGGAACGATTGGCCAAAGATACCGATGAAGTGTGCCGGAACAATTTGGGAATTAGTATCCGCATCCCTGAATGAATTGTTTTCTGATTGAATGGGTTAGTGGATGAACACCACGTTGTCCACGAACTGGGCCAACGTGTCCACGACCGATCGGTGTTCCTCGGACTCAATCATGAGGAATATTCCCACCACCCCTTCGTTGCGGTTCTTGGCGATAACCGTGTGGCAGAACTTTTCCACGGAGGGAGGAGAATTATACACGAGGAGGGTGGAGATGGAGTCCAATACGAGAAATTTGAGGTTGCTCGCCACTTTTTTCAATTCGTCTGTGATGGCGAGGTTCATCTCCACCAGCGCGAGGGGGGAATCGAGATAGGTCACGTGCGGCAGATCAGGCGTTCCCCTTCCCGTGAGGGCGGTGATGCTGTCTACGTATCGCACGTTTTCGGGCGGGGATGAAATTCCTTTGAGGAGATCGGTGTAGGGCTTGTTGATTGTCACATACACCCCGGGCGTGCGCGTCCGTCCGAAATATTCGAGCAATGCGTGCGCGGACGCATTGTAATCCCCCACCCGCATGATGATGAGGTTCGCGCTCCCGGGGGTAAAAGAGGACACTTGCCCCTGCAGCTTGGTCTCGAATTCCTTGCCGGGGCGTAGGAGTTCCTGCAGCTGTTCCGCGGACAAGATGTTTTTCCGGGTCGTGTCTGCACCTTCATCCATTCCAATCACTCGAGATGGTAATGCATAGTGGCGTTAAAAAAAGAAGAGGTGGGGCGCGGCGGAAGCCGCGTCCCCGAATGTTAATTAATTTAGATTGTTCCGCGGCATTGGGCCGTAGCGGTCAAATTGCTCAAATTCCCTGCTGTGTACGTCATGTCGAATGTCACTGTATAGGTTCCCGAACCAAAGGTGGATCCCCATGGAAGTGTCATCGTATTTGTATCTCCCGCATTCATAGTCGTGAAGCTCGGGGTCAATGAGGTACCATTTAATCCTGCCATCACACCGGTACCGGTAGCTGTCATGGTGATAGAGTTGACTCCTTGTCCCGTCTGATTCACCAAGACCAATTGACCTTGCGTAGTCGTCAGATTAGACTGGCTTATGACAAAATTCCCTAGCTTGGAATCGCAATTATTTCCGGTTATTTGTTGGGGGTTAATCAACACCACCAACGCGGCCACCGCAATGACGATGACGACCAAGGCCCAGCCGTAGGTCATCAGGTATTCCAGCGCCGATTGTCCTCGTTTTCCGTAATTCATATTTATGCTCTCCTCCTTTGCAAAGAAAGGCAATGGCTTTCCTCAGGAAAGGTATCGACGTATATAAAGGTGTGCACGGGGTCGGGAAACGGCCCCCATAATGCGCGCATATAAATCCGGGATTCGTGGGAAGGGCATCATGCCCCTTTCCCCACCGGCCATCGTGGAGCGGACCCCTACCGATGTGACGGGTCTCGATGAACTGATTGAGGGAGGAATTCCCAAAGGCAACCTGGTCGTATTGACCGGTGATCCCGGAAGCGGGAAGACTATTTTCTGCCTCCAGTATCTTTACCAGGGAGCCATCCAACACAATGAGACGGGTGTGTTCATCTCATTGGAGGAAAAACCCGAAGAGCTCATGGAGACCGCCGCTATTTTTGGATGGGATTTGGAAGGCCTCGTGAAGAAGGGGAAGATTATCATCCAGACGGTCGAGTTGTATGATTTCGACAAGCTCCGGGACAGCATAGAAGATTTGGTCACCAAGCACAAGGCCGCGCGCCTTGTCATCGATCCGGGAGTCATCTTCCATTTGTATTTCGAGCGGGAACTGGACGCGCGGAAGCGAATTTTATCCTTGGGCAAGATGCTCAAGAAACTGGATGTGACCACGGTCATCACGAACGAGAGCAGCACGGGACAGCACGAGGGATTGTATGGCCTGGAGGAATACGTCGCGGATGGCGTGATACTATTGTATCACACGCGCGTGGAGAATCGGTTCGTGCGTTCCCTTGGAATCTTGAAGATGCGCGACACGAAAATCAGCGACAAGCTCCGTCCCGTGCGTATCACTCCCCAAGGAGTGGAGGTGCTTCCCAAAGAAGAGTTGTTCTCCGAGGGATAGCCGCGGGAAAAAACAGTAGTCAGACTTGCCCCCCAATGGAAAGTAATTAGGTCCACGGGATGAGTCATAAGCGTCAGAAAAGTAGAATTTGGTCCCGCCCCCGGACAAACTAAACCAACTTCAAGAACTCGTCCCGTTCCATTTTGAGTTCAAATTTGATGATTTTATTGAGTAAACCGGGCGGAATTGGTTTATTCGAATGAAACGCAACCGTCAAGATTCTTCCATCATGGTGTTCAAACGTTTTATGCGAGCCTTTTTGTCTGACTTCTGAAAAATCGAGCCGGTGTAAAATCTTGATTAAATCCTATGGATAAAGAACGGGCAGTTTCATCTACAGCCCTTCTTTTTCACACCAGTACTTTGACCATTCCAACAACCGATTCAACATCTACTTTCACTTTCTTTTTCACTAGCGTCTCAAGGTGCAACGAAATCGCTTCTTTCATATTTTTCAGTAATTCTTCCACTGTATCCGCATAGGAGTAGCAACCCGGCAATGCGGGAACAGAGCCATAAAACTGTCCTGTTTCTTTATCTCTCTCAATCACTACATCATACGATTTTGTCATACTACTACCACTGCAACCACAAGAATAAAACCCTGCCTCAAGCAAACCGCCAAAAATGCGTATTTATCCGCCCATCGGGGAAAGGTCGAAGCTTGAGCGTGTGAATGAATTAGCCCCGCTACCAGCCAGAAACCGGGGGGCTTATTTGAAGGCTCGCTACAAAGTATGTGACCCATTTATTTCAACCACCGGTAAACGCTTTTGCGTTCCCGATAGAGCTTGAGGATGCTTGTTGCAATAAAATCATTTTTTATTTTTCCAGAGAGAACCATTTGATAGGCGATTGACAACGATTTTGGATGGACTGAAATATCTTCATCTTCATCCTTCTCAAGAGGAGCATATTCCAAATCAGTAGCTAGGAAAGCAACCAGTTTCCAATCCAAAATTCCTAAGCGGTCTTTCTCGATATAGCGTTTCATTTTCTTTGCACGATAACCTGTTTCTTCTCGCAATTCACGCTGAGCAGCTACACGAGTATTTTTTTCCTTGTCTACTCTTCCGCCGGGCACACGCCAATCGTATTCACCACTTTTTTGGCGATACTCATGGGTTAGCAAAATACGTTTTTGACTATCAAAAGCAAAAATAACTACGCTGGGAGGGCGAATAGCACGTTCAAAAATCGTTTTTTTACCACTTGGAAAAACAGCAGATGCCTGTTCCACCCGGAAGAATTTACCTTTGAATACCGATTTGTATTTTCCAATTTTTACTCGACCAACCATATCACCATCTCTTCAAAACCCGCTTATTAAATCCGGTCGTCGGGATGCGAATAGTTTGATGCCATGAATAAATTGAATGTCCCGCCTCCTGGAATTATTACCGCAAAATCCTGATTTATTTTTATTTTCCCAGGAGCAAGGGTCCGAATGCCGAGATGAGGACGAATCGGATGAGGTAGAATAGTCCGAAGGA
>JBBSWQ010000002.1:0-1151 GCA_038046225.1 archaeon | reverse complement strand
ACGATCCCGAGAGGCATCGGGAAACTCCGTGAAGAAAACGAAGGAATTGGACGGAGACAAGAGAACCTGACACTCGGGAACCGGAATAAATACCGACTCCTTAGCCGTGCCATAATCCGTCTGACAGCCCAGCCAAGTCTGACCCGGAGCATCATAGACGCGAATAACCGTCATCGTGAACTTCTGATTCCCACCCAAGATTATCTGCTGCTGAATCAACGCCTCACCCACCAACCCATTCAAGGTGCCATTCGCCTCCAATCCCACGGGAGAAAGAACAAAACTCTCCTGCCGACGGATAAACTCCAATGACTCGGGAATAGGCGCATCATTCGACGCAAAAAGGACCCCATTCTCGGAGAGAGAATACGCGTATGATGGAGCAATGAAACGGGCCCACAACTCCAAGGGACTCGTCTGCGTGACCGCGAGAAAGGCAGCCCCCCCAAAGAGGAGGACGAATAACACATACAAATGGGCATTGCGCATACGTGTAACACACCCAAAAAAGGCTTTTAATCTACCCCCATTACCCTGGAAAAAAGGATTTTGGACGAAAAAGAAAGGGGAACAGAACGAAGGGTGGTAGAGATAGAGTAAAAAAAAAAGAGAGAAAGGGAGGGGAACGAATTCCCCTCCCAATCAAAAATGGGCTGACGCCGTTAGATCGCGTCCAAGGCCGAAATGAGGTCCTGGGCTGCCTGACCGGTGTCTTCCGCGCTGTATCCAGCCACAATGATATTGCCGCTGAACACTCCGGAAACCATGTCCCCGTCTGCATTCAACTGATCCGCGACTTCCTGAGCCAAGGAGTTGACCAAGGGTCCACCCACAATGACTTTGGGGCCGGGAACGGCTGAATCCGTCGTATAGACCTGGGCCTTCCCATTCAGGGGGGCCGGGGTGGTATACGTGAAGGGCGTACCGCTCGTTACAACCGTGCTGGAGGTTCCGCCGCCAACCACTTCAGCGGTGTACGTAATGTCCGTCACCGTGATGGCCGTGCCTGCATTGAATGTTCCAGTTTCTCCTTCTTTGACCGTTATTTCTTCTCCGCCATCAACGGTCGTAGTGCTGGAGGCACCCGTGACCGTGTATTCGATGTCGGGACGGTTTTCAGGAATCCAGAATTCGGCGGTAACGCCGTCATC
>JBBSWQ010000001.1:0-8052 GCA_038046225.1 archaeon | reverse complement strand
GGAGCGGGCGCGTGCACGTGAGGGGATCCCTTTTCAGCGTGTTCATGCGTGGGGGTGGGCGTTTTTTCGGTGGTCATGCGGCGGCCCCCTTTTGGGTGATGTATATTCCGTCTTGGAATACGCGCTGGTCCTTCTTGGGGTCCCTCGTCGCTTTTTCCATGTTGGCGGCGGTCTGGGATACGTGTTCGACGTTGTTTCCCGTGACGGTGATGTCTTTTCCTTTAATCTCTACTTTCGTCTCTCCCACTATTTTGGATAGGCGGGGATTCTTTTCTCCGAGGTAATTGGATATCTCGAGGATGTCCCCCTTGATTTTGAGGTTCATGGGGAAGTGAGAGTGGACCACGGCGAGTTTGTACGTGTATCCTTTTTCCAGTCCCCCGATCAGGTTGTGCGTGTGCGCCGCGAAGGATCGGAGAATGGCGATGGTATTTCTCCTCTCATTGACGGCCGTAAAGGTGATTTCCGTCCCTTCCGCGTGGACGTTTACCGAGGGGGATGCCAGGTGTTTCTGGACGTTCTTCCCTCCTTTCGTGAGGATGATGTTCCCATGCGTGTATTCGGCATGGATCCCGGCCGGGAGAGTTATTTTTTCACGCGTGTTTTCATCCATATATGAGTTCAACCCTGGGAATGGTTTATATTAGTACATATACGCGAGCAATCGCCCTCCGATGGCCTTCTGTTTGCTCTCCGTGTGCGTCATGACCCCTTGCGAGGTGGATACGATAATGGTCCCGATGTCCCGTGCGGGGAGGTACCGTTTTTCGTAGCGTTCGAAGTCGTTCTTCGTGACGGCGTAGCGGGGTTTGATGGCGGCGATCTTGTTGATCTTTCCGGATAGTTGGACCGTGAACTTGGTCTTGTGGCGTTCCTTGCTTTCGGCATACCCCTCGATGTAGCCCCTCTCCTTCATGACGCGGAGAATTTGCTTCATGAGTTTGCTTCCAGGTTGTACAACTATGTCCTTCTTGGAGGCGTTTTCGCTGTTCTGGATGTGGATCAGCGCGTCGGCGATTGGATCAATTTGGCTCATCGTTTTTTTCCTCCTTTTAGCTGTACTTCTTGAATCCCATCATGGGGGCGAATTCCTTGAAGCATCTCCTGCACAGGTTGATCCCGTATTTGTGGACCATTCCTTTGTTGTTTTTGCAGTTCACGCAATAGGCATTCTTTCCCGTCTTGGGGCGCTTTTTCTCTTGTTTTTTCATCCGTGCTTTGGCTTCGTTCATCATATTCGCATCCGCTCCCTATTTTCCTTATCGAGACACTTCCTTCTCGAGGACGTTCACCTTGTAGTGTTCGTGCATGAAGTGCATGGCATCCTCTTTCGTGATGCGGTGCTTCACCCCAATGGCGGTGGGCCGCATCCTCCGGCGTTTGAGTCGGTAGCCGGGGCGTTCCAGCGTCACTAGGACGTCGAATCCCCGAATCCCCATCTTGGGATCGTATTTGGCCCCGGGGAGGTCGATGTATTCTTTGATTCCGAATCCCAGGTTCCCGTTCTTGTCGAAGTTTTTCTTGAGAAGTGTGTTTTCCTTAGCTTGGAGTGCGGTCTTGAGAAAATCGGCGGCCGACTTCTTGCGGAGCGTGACCTTGACTCCGATGGGCAGTCCCTCGCGGATTCCCCACGTGGGAATCTTCACTTTGCACTTGGTCTGGACGGGCGATCCTCCGGTAATTTTCTTGAGAATCTCTCCTGCTTTCTGGAGGGGCTCCCCGGTCGCTCCGACGCCCATGTTTACCGTCACCTTTTCGATTCGGATGGCCCGCATGGGGTTTTCTCCCTTCTTCTCGTTTCCTGGAGTCATGCGCCCTTCCCCCTGCTCATGGTGTGCTTAATCCATTTGGATGTGATATCGTCAATGACCATGACATTTTTCGTGGTCGTTTGAAAGGCGGCTTCTCCTTCGGTGAGGTCCACAAGGGCATCGCGTTTCATGGTTCCGGGGACGATTCCCTTGACGAGTGCGACTTCCCCCACGTGCGTTCCCCCGGTGATGAAGACATGGCTTCCGTTGGATAGGGGCAGGTGTCCTTCGATGGTGGATTTGTTTCCGATGAGGACGGAGTCTCCGACCTTGATCTTCGTGTCGGCTCCACGGTAGGTGTTCCCGTCATGCGTTTGGACTTGGATTGTTTTTCCTTTCGCGATGATCTTGCGCATTACCTTAGCGGGTTTGGCGGGGATGGTTCCCTCCATCTCGTGGATGGTCATCCGTCCCTTTGTGTCGAGGGAGAGGCGGTAATTCTTTTTCGTGGAGGGGATGGATACCGCATCGAACAATCCCACGGGAAATTGGTACTCTTTCCGTACCGCATGGTCAATCTGAATAATGCCTTTGGACAATAGGTGTTTGGTCTCGCGCATCGTCCGGGAGAGCGTGAGCATGTCTCTCACGACTAATCCGAGTGGGATGCTCGTGTTCGCGGTGTGGGTTCCCGGCATGCTCTTCACGGTCCACACGGCTTCTTTCCGTGCGATGTTCCGGATAGGGTGGGCGGAGATTCTTTTTTGCTTGTTAAGGTGTCCTTTCTTGGCCATAATCGTCACTCCTTCTTCCCGGCACCGGCCGTCTTTTCGTTGGTCCCCACAGCGGGGCTTTCTTTCTTGGTTTCTTTCTTCATTCGTTTGAATCGTTTCTTATCCTTGGCGTCCACGGCGGTGATCAATAGATTGCTTGGCCGGAATGCGATGAATGCTTCTTTTCCATCTGCCTTTTTGCGCATGAGTCCTTGGATGAATACGTTGTTTCGCGCCTGGTCCACTTGGTTGATGGATCCGGCCTTCCCTTTGTAGTCTCCCCGGACAACCTTGACGGTGTCCCCCACGCGCAGGGGGAGTCCCCTTCGTGCATATTTGGTGCGGAGCTCTTTCGAGAGGTGTCCGGCCATGAGGGTGTGTTGGAGGACCAAATCGGCCTCGTAGACCTTCAGGCGTTGTTTTCCCGGGTTGTGCGTCGTCATGTTCATTCCTACCTTATACGATTCCTGCGGATATTCCCGCAATCTTGGGGAAGCGTTCCCCTACTTCCTTAGCGATGACTCCTTTGACTTCGGATGCCTTGGGCAGTCCTTTTTCGTCCACGAGCACGACCGCGTTGTCTTCGAATTTTATGCGTGTTCCATCCGGTCGTTTGTATTCCTTCCGCACCCTCACGATGACGGCGCGTTCTACTTTGCTCCGGATCTGGGGTTTCCCAGTCTTCACGACCACGTTGACCATGTCTGCGATTCCCGCGGAGGGCTGCATTCGTTTCCGTGCCGTGTGGCGGAATACGGAGATGATCATTACTTCCTTGGCTCCACTGTTGTCGGCGCAGAAGCAGCGGGACAGGCGTGTGAGTCCTTTGACGGGGGATGCACTGATGGCTTTCATGCGGTTTCCTCCGGCTGTTCTTCCTTCTCTGCGGTTTTCGTCTTCGTTCGCATTCCTTCCGTCATCTCTTCGTGGGTGGCAAGCGTCTTCGCATGTCCAACAATTTGAGTGACGATGAAATTCTTGGTCTTGCTAATCTTCCGCGTCTCCCCAATCGTCACGATGTCCCCTTCCTTGGCGTTGATGGATTCGGGGTTGTGGGCGTGGACCGTGGATTTGACCTTCTTGTATCGTTCATACTTCGATAGGTAAACGACCATCTCTCGTTCCACGGTGACCATCTTCGGGGTCTTGGCGCTGACGACTTTGCCTACAAGTTCGTTCCCTCGTACGGGATAATCGGTCGATTGCTGGGTCATCGTTTTGGTCTTAGGCATACAGGATTTTCCCCCCATTCTTGAGTCGTTCGATTGGATTGGAGAGGAGATCCTTTCCTTCAATCGATACGGTTTCGCTCCCGAGCATGAATGCGAATGTGCTTTCCCGCTTGGGGATCTTTTTCTCCCCGGCGGGGGTGTCAATGATGAACATTCGCTGCGTCTCGTCCACGATGACGCCGGATAGGCCCTTCTTGTGGGAATCCGTGTTCTCTGTCACGCTCATATCGAGTCCGATGAGTTCGTGAATGGGGAGTCTTTCCCTGGTTATCGTGTAGTGGTCAGTCTTAATCATGGATTGCGCTCTCCTTGAATCCTTCTTGGACCAGGATTTTTTTCACTTCGGCCTTGTGGTTCCCTTGCAGTTCAATTCTTCCTTTCTGCATCGTTCCCCCGCATGCCAATTTGGATTTCAACGTCTTGGCCACTTCTTTCGCGATACTCTCTTCCAGACCTTCCACGATGGTCAAGTATTTCTTGAACCTTCGTTGTTCGGTGCGTATCGTGATCTTTTGGCTTTCCTTGGCGATCTGTCCGCAAACGCAAATGTTTTTGGGCAGCCCGCACGTGGCACATACCGTTTCCATCCTTACTTTTTCACCTCTTTTCCATGATTCACATGTATCTTCAATTCGCTCTCGCGGTTGATCGTGTGGATTCGCGCGATCTGTCGGCGGATGTTCCGCGGTTTTCCCGGACTCTCGGGTCGGGTGTTCGTAGACTTGACGGCGTTCTCGGCCGCGAGCTCGTTCATGAGTTCGGTCAGGCGTCGCGTCCGTTCGCTCGGGCCCATGTTCCGAATCTCATTCAGTTTCTTGTTCATGCGGCATCCCCCTTTGGGACTTCGGCTTTCTCGTTCACGATGGCCTCAGCCTTTTCCGTGACAGTGGTTTTCTCTTCAGGAATGGTGACACTAGTCCCTGCGGCGACCGGTGATTCTTTCACGGGTGGGTGTTTCCGGTCGTAGAGCGTCTGCTTCACGTCGATCTTGTCCGGGAAGAATGTCCCCGGTCGGATGATCCGCACCGTGACTCCGATGGCCCCCACTTTGGGGTAGGTGGTGACCTTGGCTTCGTCCACCAATTTGACTTGGTCCCCTACTTTTTTCATGTATCCCTTGATGAATCGGACTTGTTTCTTCCGTCCTCCTTTTCCAGCGAGCTTTCCGGAGAGGATGACTTCCATCCCCACGGCCCCCGCCCTTTCGATGTCTTGGAGCGTGCGGAATGCCACGCTTCGCCAGGCGAATCCGCGTTCGATCATTCCTTTCATCTTGTCGGCGACAGATTTAGCGTCCAGGTCCGGCTGCATGATTTCTTTAATCTCCAATTGGGGATTGTCGACTCCGTAGACCTTGGCGATGGTTTCCGTGAGGGTACGGATGTTCTGCCCTCCTTTTCCGATAGCCAATCCGGGTCGTGATACGTTGACCACAATCCGTGTCACCATGGGGGTTTTTACCATCTCGAATCCCGTGAAGCCGGCTCGTCCGAGTTCTTTCTTGAGGTATTGGTGGAGCTGCACCTTCTTGATGGATTGCTTTACGAAATGCTTTTCGATCATGCGCCCACCTCCCGTACGATGATTTCGATGTGCGTGGATTTGGCCTTTCGGGATTTCCCTGAAATCCTTCCTTGCGACTGATTGCGAGTGCGTTGGAATCCTTGGGATGCCGTGGCGTGGATCACTTGGAGTTTTTTTGTATCGAGCCCTTTCACATCCGCATTCACGCGGACGGTGTTCAATAGGTTGAGCCACACCTTGCATGTGCGTTCCGGGTATCTCCCTGCTTTCGTCCCGTTTATCGCATTCCCTTTGCGGTGGGGCACTTTCTTCGTGTAGGTGCGGATGGGGAGGTGCGTCTTCTGGTTCATCACGTCCGTAAGAAATCGTTCGCTGTCGGTGAGTGTTTTTCCCTTTAGCGTGCGGGATATTTCGAGGCTGTATTTGAGGCTCGCCGGCTGGTTGGTCGAATAGGCGCGGGCCATGCGTTCGGCGTTGAACGTTCCTTGGAAGTTGTAGTTGGTTTTCGTCATGTCATTCCCTCTATTTCGCGGTGACCGCCGAACTGGATTTGGTGGATCCGATTCCTGCTTTCCCGTGCTTGACCTGCTTCCGGGTGAGGACGTATTCTCCGAGCCGGTGTCCAATCATCTCGGGTTGGATGTCCAGGTTCTCGAATGTGTTCCCCTTGTATATCTGGAATTTCAGCCCCACCATTCGGGGAAGGATGACGAAGTGCCGGAGGTGCGTCCGGATGGCTTTGGGTGACTTCCCTTCTTTCGCTTGCTCGTGGGCAGACGTGACCTTTTGAATCATGTGCGTATCCAATCCTCGTTTCACGGCGCGTCGTGCACTGGACGTGGTGACCTTGGCGAATTCCTCCAGGCTGAGCGATTGGAGCTCGTTGAGCGTCTTTCCCATGTACGTGAATTCTTTCGCCATGTGTGTTCACTCCGTTAGTTCTTTCTCCTACCCGTGCGCTTGGACGCAATGGCCCCGACTTTCCGTCCGGCCGGTGCTCCGCGCGCCGTCGATTTGGACTTTCCGGGGTGGTGCTGGGATCCCCCGAACGGGTGGGAGTTCGGGTTCATGGCGACACCGCGGACGATGGAATGGTATTTTTTCTTGGCTTTCTTCGCGTGGTATTTCTTCCCTGCCTTGACGTAGGGCTTGTCCACCCTCGTCCCGCCGGATACGCTTCCAATGGTGGCGCGTGAATCCGGGTGTACGCGAATGGTTTTAGTTGATGGTAATTTGATGAGGACGTTGTTCGCCTCTTTCGTGACGACGAGTCCGAATACTCCACTTCCTCGGACGAGCTTTCCGCCGTCCCCGGGTCGAATTTCAACATTGAATACGGGCGCCCCTTCCGGGATGTATTTGACGGGGAGCACGTTCCCTATTTGGATGGAGGCATCTTTTCCCATCTCGATGCGTTGTCCGACTTGGA
The DNA here is from genome assembly GCA_038046225.1 of archaeon. Classification (GTDB taxonomy): domain Archaea; phylum Iainarchaeota; class Iainarchaeia; order Iainarchaeales; family VGJJ01; genus VGJJ01. The sequence goes on along the minus strand of JBBSWQ010000001.1, from coordinate 1,343 downwards.
CCCCTTCGGCGGCATAGTTGTACATCATCATGTTGTTCTCGAGCTTGATGTGGGCCATGACCCCTGTTTTCGTGGGATCATCCACCAGTTCCACGACCTGTCCGATAATCTTTCCTTCGTGCTGGATGGGCGAGTAGGGCGTGTACACCACGTCCGCGACCCCGTGGAAGGATGCCCGGAATCGGTTGCTTCCTTTTCCTCTTCGCTGGAGGATGAGTCGTTTACCCATATTATATCACTCCCAGCTTGGCCGCGAGTTCCTCAGCCTTGTATTTCTTGTCCAGTTTGACGCTGACCTTTTTCCGTCCTTTCATGTCATTGACCACGTTGATTTTTTCCACTTTGACTTTGTATATTTTTTCCACGAGCTTCTTGATGTCGGATTTTGTGGCTCGTTGAGTGGCGATGAAGGAGAGCTTGTTTTCTTTCTCGATGAGGTTGATGGCCTTTTCAGTCATCAGAGGGAATTTGAGGAGGCCGAAGTCTTCCAATTCCAATGCGAATGATTTTGTTTTTCGCGTCTCGGTCTTTTCCGCCTTTTCGGTCTTTTCTCCTTTCGCTTCCTGGGCGAGGGCTTTCTCTTCGACCTTGGCCTTGGCCTTCTCTTCGAGTTTCATTTCTTGGGCGTTCGCGGCCATCGTCTTTTCGGACATGATTAGTTGGCCCCCTTCTTGGCGAGCGTTTCGACTGCCCCTTCCGTCCATATCGTGAGTCGTCCGGCGAGGGCGCCGGGGGCGAGGTGTTCCGCGTTCAGGGATTGGACCTGCACCACGTCCACTCCGGGCAGGTTCCGTGCGGCCCTATAGAGGGGCTGTGTTCCATTCGTCACAATGAGAATGGATTTTTTCTGTCGGTATCTTTTTCCTCGGTTCTTGTTCTTCCCCGCGCGCGTGGTTTTCTTGGCCTTCGCCTTGGCCACGTCCCCTTCCACGTGGAGGGCGGTGAGTGTGCGGATGATTTCAGTGGTCTTGGATAGTTTTTCCACGGAATGATCGACGATGATGGGAAACAATTGGTCATCGAACACGTGTCCGCGTCCCTTGACCAGTGATGCGTTCACGGAGGCAGCGATTGCGGAGGCGATGGCCTTCTTCCTTTCTTTCACGTTGATGTGTTCGATTACTTTCTGGTCCACTTTGGGTCCGTGGGCAATGGGTCCCCCTCTGGCTTGGGGCACGGCGGCGACTTTTCCGTAGAGTATTCCCCTACGATTGCGCAGCCGGGGCAGGCGGGCATGTCCCACGTTGATGGTCTTGTAGGGATTGGGGTTTCCCCGCACTCCGATGTATTCCGCGGTGTTGTTGCGGCCGGCTCCGGGCTTGACACCGAAGGGTTGGATGCGC